>JALXCD010000065.1 GCA_026991135.1 Deltaproteobacteria bacterium
ATTTTTAGACTATTATCTTTAAGTTTTGTTACAAAATGGTTACAGAACATTAAGTAAAGAAAGACAATAATGGATCGACCCTTACCTAAATCTTACCTTATGACCTTACAACCAATTCTTCCATCATTTTCCCTGCAAATAGCAACTCCTATTTTCTCATACCGGGATATAGTTATGATAAAGGGGACATAGTGAGGCATTTTTTCACGTTTAACAGCAGGCCTAAACTCTGGCTTTGCCCATCCGCCTGCCTCACTTTGCATAGATCCCCTTGGGGTCCAAATAGAATATTCCATGGGCACCTTTCCAGGCTTAAAGGCTGTAAATATAAGCTGTCTTGCGGCTGGATTGGCCTCAACCTTTCCAAGGCCAGGAACTTTTAAAATCAAACGATTTGCGAATGCATCTGCTCCAAAGAAAAAAAGGCCTAAAACCAATGCAAAAAACAATATTGATAACTTTTTCATTATGACCCCCTACCTTCTAGTGTTATTGTTTAAGGGCCGATCCATCATTCATTTTTATTCCAAAGTTCTAGCATCTATGATGTCTTTTGCTCTGGAAAGATTTTAAAAAGTTATATCACTAAAAATAAAAAGGTGAAGCTTTTTCTGAATTGAAAAAGCACAAAGGAAAATTAGGATAAAAAGGATAATTTGAGGTAATGAGGATACTTAATTTTAATCGTTGAAGGCCACCTCCACTACAAACTGACCATTTGGTGTCTCAAAAGGCACAGCAAGACAGGGCCCTGTGTGGATATGGGTAATGGAATGATTTTCCCCTGCTACTACAGTGGGAGTGCCTGCTTGAAGGGTAATGCCTATTCCTTCAAGTCTTCTTCTTGCATCTCCGCAAATCATATTTGTCATCTCCCCTACAGCATCCTTTACCTCTTCATTGATTTCATTAACTGGCATTCCAAAAAGATTGGTTACAATGGCACAAATACAAGGTGCTTCAAAGGAAAGGGACATTGAGCCCTGGGCATCTCCAGTAATTCCTATAATACCTGATACATCGCCCATGGCTGTCTGGTCTTTTTTTATAAAGGGCTTTCCTGGCTTTGCCTCAATCATAGCCATTGTCTTTAATACATTTACAGCTGCCTCAAGAAATGGATTGATGATCTTTACATCCACAGGCGTTTCTCCTTTCAAAAAATTGATGCTCTTTGGGATTTAATTTATTTATCGGTTGGCAAAAAACTTTCATTAACAAAAATATCAAAAATGAAACAAATATGGGTGAGGCAAGGTTTGAATGACCTTTGTGATAAACCATGCAATCATGAAACCACAGATCAAAAGCCTTAAAAAAAGGGCTGCAATAAATCCTACAAAGGAACCAAAACCAGACCTTAGGGCCTGTCTGAGTTCTCCACCAGCAATTAGTTCACCTAATATTGCCCCCAAAAAAGGGCCTACAATGATTCCTCCAGGGCCCATAATAAAAACGAAGAAGAGACCAAGGACTGCACCTACTGCACCTGCCTTTGTACCTTTAAATTTTTTAACTCCCCAAAAGGTTGCTACATAATCTATCACATAGGTGGAGGCTGCCAAAAAACCTTCAATTACATAAAAACTCATGTGCCAGTGAACATGTGGATTGAGGACACCATAGGAAACTATGCCAAGCCAAATAAAAAGGGCACCTGGAAGCGTCGGAAGTATGAGTCCAAATATACCAGTTATAATAAAAAGGAAGGAAACAATTACCGAGATTGCAAATTCATCCATTTTTTACCTCAACAAAGAAATAATAGAGACCATACCGTATATGGAAGTCCATAATATTAAAAAAAAATTCAAAAGAACCCTTTTTTGTGCCCACGGATATATCCCAATAAGAATTACTGGGACAGATGGGAATATTACCCCTGCAACAGTTGGATCAAAATATCTTAAAAGCTCCTGTATGCCCAAAAAGAACCAGGGCCCTTTGATGAGATGTGAATGCCAAGTGGCTAGATCCAAAGGTGCCCTTACAAAAACACAAAAAATGACCGTAGAAACGAGAGTTAAAAGAAATACCGTATAGGGGATCTTAACCCTTTTTAGATGATACCATGTGGCAGTAAGCCAACAAATGAATCCAAAAAATATATGGACCACATACACCCTGTTAAGCCCCTCTTTTGAGATATCAAGAAGAAATTTGTTCAAATAGACACCAATATAGGGAGCCCCTAAAAGAAGATTTTCTGAGATGGAAGAGGCAGCCTGTCCTGTGGAATCAAATCTCAGACAATATCCTGAAAAAAGTGCAAATAACGAAACCGGTAAAATAAGGGTCAAAACGCTCCATTGAATTTTAATACCTTTAGGGGCATGCTCTAGGACTCTTTTTCTTGTTTCATAAAGATGAATTAACAAAGAAATAAAAAACGCCTGGCTTGTCCAAAAGTGCATGGAACGCCAAAGGGCCCCAAAGGGCAAGATGCTATCAATGGCCACTGTTGAGACAAAAGGAGTTGCAACTTCATAATGATAACCAACAAAAAAACCAGTAAATAGCGAAAGGAGCAAAAAAGCAAGACTTAATTGACCAAAGGTGATTTTCATCTTGGCATGTAGATAATAAAGCCCTTTTTATCCTTCAGGGCCTTTACTTTATATCGTTTCAGGTCCTTTTTGGCAGGTCCAGAAATGTATTTACCGTCTTTTGTAAATCTGCTTTGATGGCATGGACATAAAAACTCTCCCTTTTCCTTGAGAAAATTTACCCGGCAACCAAGATGAGTGCATTTCCTTGAAATGGCAACTGGACCATCTTCCTTCATTAAAAGCAAAAATTCTGGCTCAATAAGAAATTCCCCTGGCTTAAGCCACCTGCTAACCCTTTTTTTAATAGGAGGTCTATAACGTTCCTCTTTCCAGAAGGAAAAAAGGGGGTAAGAAAGCCCCCCTAAAAGCCCAAAAAGGACCCACCTTTTAAGGATATTTCTTCGAGTCATTTCCTGAATATTGAAAATATTATGGTCAAAATGATGCTTAGAAGAATACAAGTTGCAAGAGGAAAATAAAAGGTAAAATTTCCCTTTTTAATGATTATATCTCCTGGAAGTCTGCCAATAAAAGGAATCTTTGGCAAAAACAAAAGTAAAAGGCCAATTACAAAGATTACTCCACCAAGAAGGATAAGCGCCTTTCCAAATTCATGAAAGGGATTCATAACCAATCACCCCCCCCTGCCAGTTTTTCATCTTTTTCAAAAGACTCTTTTCCTGTCTGAAATATCTTTCCCTTTCGCTGAAAATGCACCCACAGTATGCCTGACGATAGATTCCGAGACGAATGGACTCATCGATTCCTTCTTGCCAGCCCTTTCTAAAATCCACATATATGAATTCGATGCCATATTTTTTTGCCTTATCTTCACAGATATCCCTTATGGCCTCATGAAGCTGGTATTTGCTATAAAGCAAGGTTGTGGAAAAGGAATGGAAACCCAGTTCCTTGGCCCTTTTGGCAACCGCCTCCATTCTCATATCATAGCAGCGAAGACACCTCTTTTTGTATTCAAAAACGCCATCTAGGCCTTCAAGCCATCTTTCTATTGAATAGCCCTTTTCATCCCAAAATACAGGAAGAGACTTTAAAAGGGAAACAGATCGCAAAGATGTGACCCTTTTCTTAAATTCAACAAAGGGATGGATATTTGGATTAAAAAAATATCCTTTTACATTAAGCCCTTCTCCCCTTAAAACCTTTAAGGGATAAAGGGTACATGGCCCGCAGCAAATATGAAGGAGCGTTTCCATGCAAAAAATTTAAGTTAGACATTTATCAAGGTCAAGGTAAACTAAGAATTTGATTTAGAACCTAAATTTTAAAATCTCTTGATCTTAAAGAGGCAATTAAGGAGGGGGATATGCATCCTAGCAGATACCTTCCAAGGACCCTACCAGAATCTCTGACTGGTCTTGCTGACCTTGCCATGGACATGCGCTGGAGTTGGGACAGAGAGGCAGAAGGGCTTTGGCGAAGCATTGACGAAGATATGTGGGATACCACGGGAAATCCCTGGTTTATCCTTGAAAGCGTAAGTCAGAAAAGACTGGAAGAACTTTCCAGAGACAAAGACTTTTTGGCTGAAATTGAGACTCAACTTAAAAGAATGAAGGAGGCATCCCATGAAAAGGCATGGTTTCAAGATGCATATCCGAACTCTTCTCTTTCATCTGTGGCATATTTCAGCATGGAATTTGGCTTAAGCGAGGCCCTCCCCATCTACTCAGGTGGCCTAGGGATCCTCGCAGGAGACCATCTAAAAACAGCCAATGACCTTGGACTTCCCCTTTACGGTATTGGGCTTTTGTATCAGCAGGGCTATTTCAGGCAGGCAATAGATGCCTATGGAAATCAGTTAGAATTTTACCCCTATAATGACCCGGTTCTCCTTCCAGTAATGCCCCTCCTAAATGAACAGGGAGACTGGATATTGATAAATGTTGAGCTTCCTGGAAGAAGTCTCATTTTAAAGACTTGGGAGGTCAAGATTGGAAGGATAAGATTATTTTTGCTTGACAGCAATGACCCGAGAAATGCCCCACAGGACAGGGGTATCACAAGTAAGCTATATGGTGGCGGTGAAGAAATGAGACTTCAGCAGGAAATAGTCCTTGGGATTGGAGGTTGGAGACTTGTCGAACTTTTGGGGCTAAATTGTAATGTATGCCACTTAAATGAAGGTCATGCCGCCTTTGCCGCCCTTGAAAGAATAAAGAGCTTTATGAAGCTTACAGGCGTCACTTTCAAAGTTGCACTAAATTGTGTAAGGGCTGGAAATTGTTTTACTACTCATACACCTGTAGATGCCGCCTTTGACAGGTACCCTGCAAGTATGTTTGAACCCTACGCAAAACTTTATGCTAAGGAGATGGGCATAGATCCTTTTGAAATTATGGCCCTTGGAAGAGCCAATGCCCAAAATCGTGACGAACCCTTTAATATGGCCTATTTGGCCCTTAGGTGCTCGCTTTTCATTAATGGGGTGAGCAGACTTCACGGCAAGGTAAGTAGAAGAATCTTTTCTCCGCTTTTTCCCAGGTGGCCAGTTTATGAAATACCAGTTAGCCATGTAACAAACGCTGTACATGTTCCCTCATGGGAATCAAAAAATGCAGACAGACTGTGGTCTAAACAATGCGGACATGACAGATGGCTTGGAACACTTGAATCCATAAAGCCAATGATTGAGGGGATTGAAGATGAAGAACTCTGGGAATTTAGATCAAAAGGACGACTGGAACTTATTGAATTTGTAAGAAAAAGATTAAAATGGCAGGCACAGGCATCAGGCCTGGAACTAGGTTCTTTAGATGAATTGCTAGATCCAAATGCCCTTACTCTTGGCTTTGCCAGACGATTTACCGCGTATAAACGCCCTGCCCTTCTTTTAACTGACGAAGAAAGGCTAGCCAGGATATTAAACCTTCCAGGAAGGCCAGTTCAGCTAATTATTGCCGGAAAGGCCCATCCCATGGATGAAATTGGAAAAGAGATGATAAGAAGGTGGTATGCCTTTCTTAAAAGGAAGGATGTCCTTGGGAAGGTCATTTTTATACAGGATTATGACATGATTGTTGCCAAAAAGCTGGTTCAAGGGGTTGATGTCTGGATAAACAATCCAAGGCGCCCTTGGGAGGCAAGCGGCACAAGTGGCATGAAGGTCCTCGTCAATGGAGGCCTAAATATCTCCGAGCTTGACGGTTGGTGGGCAGAGGCCTTTGACCCTCAAGTGGGCTGGTCCATTGGAGATGGAAAAGAACACTCGGACGACCCCTTCTGGGATGAAAAAGAGGCAATGGAGCTTTATGACAAACTGGAAAATGAAATTATCCCTACCTTTTATGAAAGGGATGAACACGGGATTCCCAGAAAATGGGTTTCTTTGATGAAGGCAAGCATGTCCAGGCTTACCCCTGAATTTTCAAGTAACCGAATGTTAAGGGAATATGTTGAAAAATTTTATATTCCAAGTAGTGAGGCCTTTGAAAAACGGGCAAGGGAAAATGGCGGATTGGCAAAGGAGATAACCAAGTGGCAAGAACTTTTGGATAGGCACTGGAAAAACATCTATTTTGGAAATTTTGAAGTAAAGGAAGGTGATGGTGAATATACTGTGCTTTTACAGGTATATCTTGATGACCTACCACCAGATGTTGTAAGGGTTGAGCTTTTTGCTGAACCTCTTAAGGAAGACGAAAAACCTGAAGTTGTCCAAATGGAGCCTAAGGAGGTGTTAAAAGGGGCCATTAATGGCTTTTTATATGTGGCAAGGCTTAAAAAAAGACGTCCCATTTCCCATTTTACCCCAAGGATAATTCCTAAAAATGAGCTTTCCCGTGTCCCCCTTGAAAGTAGCCACATATTATGGTTTAAATGATCAAAACTAAAGGATGCCTTTATAAACAAACAAAGGGAGGGATAGGAAATGAAAAGGTCTTTTTTCTTGATTTTTCTTTTCTTTTTTTTTCTTTCAACTTTAGCCTTTGCATTTGAATTAAAGGAGTCTTCAAGAACGTGGTCTGCCTCCTTTGAAGCTGGATCAACCATTCACGGATCGTCTTCCTTTCGTTTGGTTGGGGCCTTTTGGCTTCCTAAGGAATTAAAAATTGGGAAAAACGGAGTTGGCTCCCTTAGACTGGAGCTTGACATGGGTATTTTAGATACAACGGACACTGCTTTCAACATAGGATTTCAACCAATTTTTAGATATGAATACCAAAAGTATTCCATATCTCCCTACATAGATTTTGGGGCAGGTATAAACTTCCTTACAAGGGCTGAAATTAAGGGCAGAAAGTTCAGCGGAGGTCACCAGTTTGCTGTTATTGGAGGTACAGGACTTCATTTTAAAAATGGTATAGAGCTCGGATACCGTTTTCACCACATATCCAATGCCAATACCCACTCCCACAATCATGGAAGAGACGAACACCTTGGGATAATAACAATTTGCTTTTAAAAAATCCCTAAGATATATTTTAAGAAAAAATTAATTAAGGTCGTAAATTATACCAGTTGGCTAATCCTAGTCCCTTTTTCACCTGAGGGACAAAAATAAAAAGGAGGTATTGCCATGTATCCCTTTTGGGAGGTACCTTTTTTCACCTCGGGGCTTGTTATTGCCCTTGTCGCAACCTTTCATATCCTTCCATGTCATCTTGCAACTGGGGCCTTTTGGTTCAATGTCTATGTGGAGAGGAAGGCCTTTTACGAAAAACGACCTGAACTTTTAGAATTTTTAAAAAAATATTCCCTGCTTATCCTTATCTTTTGCTTTGTCATTGGCTCATTATCGGGTGTTGGCATTTGGTATGCAGCGACAGTGGCAAGCCCTAGGGGCATATCGGCCCTTATCCATAACTATGTTTGGGGTTGGGCCACTGAATGGGTATTTTTTATAATAGAAATTGCAACTATTTATGTCTATTACTATACCCTCGGAAGAATTGATGAAAAGAGTCACCTGACCCTTGGCTGGGTATATGCATGGGCAGCCTGGATAAGCATGATAATTATCACTGGCATCCTTGCCTTCATGCTCTCTTCTGGTAAGTGGGTAGAAACAGGTGGCTTTTTTGATGGCTTTTTCAACGAAACCTACTGGCCGCAACTTTTTACTAGAACTGCCCTTATGTTTGGTATAGCTGGCGCCTATGCAGTCATAGTTGCATCTACGCTCAAAAATAAAGAGGTTAGGCTGGAACTAGTAAGAACTGCCTCAATCTGGGGAATTGGGGGTATGGTGTTAGGAGCCATTTTTACCCTCTGGTATCTTTTTAAACTTCCAGAACATGCAAAGGACCTGGCCTTTGGAGGAACTCTACCCTATCTAAAAGGCATGCTATATGTAGCTGCAATCTGCTATGGTGTGGTTCTACTGTGGTTTGTCATATTTGGTCTTATAAGGCCCTCACTTTCTAGGCCCGTTATAGGAATAATAATTCTATTTATCCTTTTTGCAGGAATTGGCGCTGGTGAAGGCTTTAGGGAAGGTGCAAGAAGGCCTTACATCATAGATCGATACATGTATGGTAATCAGATCATTGCAAATAACATCCCTGCCAAAAACATAAAGGCAGAAGTTCCAAAGTTTCAAAAGGAAGGCTTTTGGTCCAATCTTTATTTTAAACCAGATAATCTGGACCTTTCAAAAACTAAAGACAGACTCCTTGCCGGAAGCGTAATAGTCCATCATCAGTGCGGAAACTGCCATGCCCTGGACAGGCTTGGAAAGATAAGACCACTTTCACTATTACTGGAAAACCTGGCGACTGAATCTCCAGGAGATGTGGCAGACTTTTTGGATGCCCTTGGCGATTATCCCTACATGCCTCCTTTTGCTGGAAACGACAAGGACAAGGAGGCAGCAGCAGAATATCTCTTTTCAATAGTAAGGAGGTAACCATGGACCTTTCATTATATTTAAACAGCATGAGGGATGCCGCAGGGCTCCCCTTTTATCCCATAGTATTTCAGGTGCTTTTAGTCCTAACCTTTGCCCTCCATATTGTAATGGTAAACCTTGTCCTTGGTAGCAGCTTCCTGGCTGTATATGAGGTCAGTAAAAAAAGTGAATTTGGCGCAAGGCTTTCAAAGGCCCTAGGCAGAGTCATAACCGTGGGGCTTTCCATAGCCATAGTCCTTGGTGTTGCGCCACTTCTTTTCGTACAGGTAATCTATGACCCCTTTTGGTACACTGCCACTAGCCTTTCTGCATTCTGGGCACTGATGTTTCTAGTGGTAATAACACTGGCCTTTTATTCAAGTTATGGTTTTTACCTTGGAAACAAAAAGAGTGGTCCTGGTGAAATGAAGGCTAGGTGGGCCTATGTGGCCATATTCTTTTTACTCCTTACTGCCCTTTTTATTCACATGCTTTCCATGGAACAGCTTACACCTGAAAAATGGAAGGCATGGATTATATCAAAGGAAGGCTTTGTTTCCTTTTCAGGTGGAGAGTTTCACAGTGTAAGCCTTGGAAGGCTCCTACACTTCATAATACCATCTTTTGCAGTAACGGGTGTTTATCTGATGCTCTATGCCAGCTATTTCAGCGAAAGGGAAGATTACGACAGTAACTATCTTGATTATGTTGCCAAAAGAGGAGCAAATCTTGCTCTTTGGGCCTCGGTATTGACGGTTGCCTCTGGCTTTTGGTGGCTTGGCACAATTCCCAAGGACTTTTCCTTTGCCCAGAACCCCTTTTTCATAATTGGTGCAGTTCTAGGAATTATCACCACTGCCTATCTGGGTGCTGCCTACCTTTCTCCTGAAAAAAGGGCAAAAAATGCTTCAATATTGATGTTCCTAACCATATTTTTTATGAGTTGTGCTAGGGAAGGTCTCAGGATGCGCTATATGAATAAAGTGGGTTATAACATTTACAATTATCCACTAAATGTTGACTGGCCAAGCACAATACTTTTCTTTGCCACATTCATCATGGGGCTTTTTGTACTTTGCTTTCCTGCCGCAGCAGCCTTTAAGGCAGGAAAGGCCCCTAAAGGACAAATTGTTACCATCAATCCTACCATTGTCAGAAATAGCCTTTATCTAATGATTGCCTGGTTTGTTGTTGTGGCAGGTCTTGGATTAGTTATTTCTCTAAAAAATGGAACGCTCTTTTAGGACAAGATAAACTCTTATGGAACAAAAAAAGGGGCCTTTCACGGCCCCCTTTTTATTTTATTGATTACTTCCTTCTGTAACTAGCTAATTCCAAGCTCCTTTTCCTTTTCAGCCACAAGGAGCCTTGTCTTTACAGCCGTATCCGGGGTAAGGCTCATGGAATCGATCCCGCACTCCACCAAGAATGCTGCAAAATCAGGAAAATCACTTGGGGCCTGGCCACATATACCTATCTTTCTTCCCTTTTCCTTGGCAGTATTTATAACCTGGCGAACAAGCCTTTTTACAGCCTCATTTCTTTCATCATAGATGTGTGCTACAAGCTCTGAATCCCTGTCAAGGCCAAGGGTAAGCTGGGTAAGATCATTTGATCCAATGGAAAAGCCATCAAAGACCTCTGCAAATTGATCTGCAAGAACCACATTGCTTGGAATCTCACACATCACATAGATTTCAAGGCCATTTTCGCCTTGTTTGAGGCCATATTTTTCCATGATTCCAATGACCTTTTTCCCCTCCTCAACGGTCCTGCAAAATGGGATCATGCTTTTAACATTGATAAGTCCCATCTCATCCCTTGCCTTCTTAAAGGCCTTGCACTCAAGGGCAAAGGCGGGTTCAAAGGCAGGAGCATAGTAACGAGAAGCCCCCCTCCAACCAATCATTGGATTGTGCTCTTCAGGCTCATAAAGCCTTCCGCCAATAAGGTTAGCGTATTCATTACTCTTAAAATCAGACATCCTTACAATTACGTCCTTGGGGTAAAAACCTGCTGCAATGGTGGCAATACCCTGGGCAAGTTTGTCAACAAAAAACTCCGCCTTATCATCATAAGCCCCTGTGCGTTTTTCAATCTCTTCAACAATCTTCTTTATCTCATTATCTTCCTTTGCCTTTTCCTTAAGCTCTTCATAATTAATGAGAGCCAGTGGATGAATTCCAATGTGGGAGTTAATGACAAATTCAATCCTTGCAAGACCAACTCCATCATTTGGTATTCTTCCCTGGGCAAAGGCCTGTTCCGGGATTCCAACATTCATCATGATCATGGTCTTTGTCTTAGGGACATTGCTAAAGTCTATCCTTTCAACCTCGTATTTTAAAAGTCCCTTATAGACCTTTCCCGCTTCTCCTTCGGCACAGGAAACAGTTACACCCTCTCCGGTCTTTATGTTCTCGGTTCCATTTTCGGTCCCGACAACACAGGGGATTCCAAGCTCTCTTGATATGATGGCCGCATGGCATGTGCGACCTCCCCTGTTAGTCACAATTGCAGAGGCAACCTTCATGATTGGCTCCCAATCAGGGTCGGTCATATCTGTTACAAGGACCTCTCCTTCATTAAAGGTTCCAATCTCACTGACATCCTTAATTACATGAGCAGTTCCTTGGCCGATCTTGTCACCAACGGCCTTTCCTATAGCAAGGACCTCACCCTTTTCAAGGAGCTTATAGGTTTCCATGAAATTGGTATCCCTTTGGGAATGAACTGTTTCTGGACGTGCCTGGACAATATAAAGACCTCCTGTCCCGACATTCTTTCCGTCCCCATCCTTTGCCCATTCAATATCCATGGCCTTTCCATAATGTTCTTCAATTATACATGCCCATTTAGCAAGCTGGATTATTTCGTCATCGGAAAGGACATAGGTGTTTCTCTCTTCAGGGGTTGTATCAACATTTTTTACAGGCTCTTTGGGATCATCTGTGTATATCATCTTGTGCTGCTTGGCTCCAAGCCTTTTACTTACTATGGATTTAAAACCCTGCTTTAAGGTTGGCTTGAATACATAGAATTCATCCGGATTTACTGCACCTTGAACAACATTTTCACCAAGTCCCCATGCACCAGTTATATATACAACGTCTTCAAACCCGCTTTCTGTATCTATGGTGAACATAACACCTGAACTTGCACTGTCGCTTCTAACCATCTTTTGAACAGCAATGGATAGATAGACATCAAAATGTCCAAAACCTTTATCATGCCTATAGGAAATGGCCCTATCGGTAAAGAGGCTTGCAAAACACTTGTGACATGCCTCAATGAGGGCCTCAGGTCCAGTGATGTTCAAATAGGTTTCCTGCTGACCAGCAAAAGAGGCATCTGGTAAATCCTCTGCAGTTGCGGAAGAACGAACAGCTACATCTACATTTTCATAGTATTCTTCTTCCATTTTCCTGTATGCCTCTATAATTGCATTTTCAAGGTCTTCTGGAAACTTTGCATTTAGGATTATTTCTCTTACCTTCTTGCCCCTTTCCTGTAAGTTTTGAATATCACTAGTATCAAGGCCTTCTAGTGCATTTTTTATTGCCTCTTCTATGCCTGCGTCCTTCAAAAGATGCTTATAGGCCTCGGCTGTAATGGCAAAACCGTTTGGAACTTGCACGCCCTTTGAGGAAAGATGCTGGTACATTTCTCCCAAGGATGCATTCTTACCTCCAACTAGGGGAACATCCTTAATTCCGATCTCTTTGAACCATAAAATAAATGGCTTATCACTCATTATCGACAACCTCCTTAAAAAGTAACTATTTTTAAAAATTAAAGGGCCGTTCAAAGTGGCGTGCCACTCTGAACGGCCCTTTTAGTCCGTTCTCATCCCCCTTTGATTACGCAGGCTTTTATCAAGGGCAAAATTATTACCCCGTCCTGCTTCACTTTTGTAACATCACAGGGGGTATTTAAATTATACACTAAATTTCCTCAAATACCAACAACTGATTAGTCATTCATTTATAATAGTGCTAAGGTAGCAAGCTTTTTTTTATTTGGCAACAACTGTCGTTAGAAAAATCACTCATCTCTATTTACATACAGCAACACTAATCCCGTCTTGTTCTTGGCTTTTTTTAAAAAGGGCAGTATATGATATACCTTTAAAAAATAGTTTTTATTAAGGAGTTTTTTTAAATGATTATCATAATGAAACCGGATATTGACCCAAACGGTCCCGAAGTTAAACAACTTCTGGATTATCTCTCACAATTTGATGACATTCAGACCAGATTTTCCGGCATAAGGGGGGCCATGCGTGAGGTAAATGAAATCTACCTAATTGGCCCAACCCATCACATCCCAATAGAAGTCCTCGAAAGGATGCCTGGTGTTGAAAAGGTTGTAAGAGTCTCATCAAAATACAGACAAATTGGGAAACATGGGGGTCAGTTAGATGACGCCGGCTTTATTTATAACGGAGTAGAGTTTAGCCAAAACAGCTTCTCATGCTTTATCGGCCCTTGTGCAGTTGATACACCCGAAAATGTAGAAACCATTTTTAGAAATATGAAACGTGTAGGGCTTGTTACTGCAAGAATGGGAGTCTATAAACCAAGGACCAGCCCCTATGACTTTCAGGGGCATGGTAAAGCCTGCCTCCCATGGCTTTTTGAGCTTGCTGGAAAGTATGGCATTAAGGTAATTGCCATGGAGGTTTTAAAGGAAGTCCATATAGAAGAAATCTATAATGCCCTAGAGAAGGCAGGACGCCCAACTGGTGTGATGCTTCAGATAGGGACAAGAAATGCACAAAACTTCGAACTGCTAAAGGCTGCAGGCTCTCAACAAGAATTTCCTGTCCTTTATAAAAGAGGGATGGGCCTTGCCCTTGAAGACTCCTTAAACGCCTGTGAATATATTGCAAGTGAGGGGAACAGAAACATTGTCTTTTGCCTAAGAGGTGTGCAGTCAAGACTTGGAGATCCGCATAGAAATCTCGTTGACTTCGCCCATGTTCCAGTGGTTAAACGCCTTACAAGGCTTCCTGTTTGCATTGACCCCACACATTCTGTGGGAGGAAAAGACAGGGCTCCGGATGGCATACTTGAAATCTTTCATGCAACAGCCCAAGGAATCATTGCAGGTGCAAATATGGTTTTGGTTGAATTTCATCCAAGGCCGGAAATGGCCCTTTGTGATGGGCATCAGGCACTAACCATGCAAGAGCTCGATCATTATCTGGCAGATATTGAAGAAGTAAGAAGATGTTACAAGAAACGGGTTGAACTTGCCCAACAGGCACTATTTAAGTCCTGGCACAATAACTAAGGGGGTATTTGGAATGAGGATCCATTACATAATGCATGTTCCCTTTGAAGGACCTGCTGCAATAGATACATGGGCAAAAGAACGCGGATATGAAGAAACATATACAAGGCTCTTTGAAAAAATGAACTTTCCAAGTCCTGATGCCTTTGATCTCCTCGTCATAATGGGAGGCCCCATGGGTGTTAATGACGAGGACAAATACCCGTGGCTTAAAAACGAAAAAGAATTTATAAAAAAATGCATAAATGCAGGCAAACCTGCACTTGGAATTTGTCTTGGAGCACAGCTTCTTGCCAACTGTCTTGGCGCAAATGTAAAGAAAAATCTATATAAAGAGATAGGATTCTTCCCTGTATCTTTGACTCCCCTTGGCTGGAACTCACCCATCTTTGGAAAACTTCCAGCCACCTTTGACGCCCTTCATTGGCATGGAGATACCTTTGACATCCCAAAGGGCGCCCTTCACATTGCAAGCTCTTCAGGATGTCCCAATCAAGCCTTTTCCTTTGAAGATCGTATAATTGGCCTTCAATTTCACATTGAATCCACAAGACAAAGCCTAGAAAATTTGATAAAAAATTGCGGTGATGAACTATTGGAAGAAGGAGAATATATACAAAGGCCAGAGGTACTTCTAGAAGATAACAAGGACTTTGAAGGAATGAATAAGAATCTATTTATCTTTCTGGATTCATTTACTTCACATCTTTCTCAAAAGGGAATAATTAAAAGATAAATAACATGCTTTTTAAAAGTGATTTAGAAGATAGAGTTGAAAAACTTCTAAAAAAAGGCCTTAAGAAAAAAGAAATAGCTGCAAAATTAAAAGATATTGATGAAGATGGAGAACTTGAATTCTATCTTAAAAATATGTCCTATCCATCAGATAGGATAAGATACCAATTTGTCAATCTTTCCCTTTTCATTATTCTGCTTTTTATAACAATTAAGAAGCTTTATTTTGCCCTTTCATTTGGACAATTGAGCATAATTATGCTTCTAGCAATGGTTGTTCCAACTGTAAATATATATCTTCTTCGTGAAATAATGAGATATAGACGAACGGGATATCTTTTTTGTATGGTTTTATCTGCCCTTTCATTAATTAATGCTGAAAACAGGGCATTTCCAGAAATCATACTGGTTCCAGCCATGGTCTTTCTTTCAGGTTTTTTATATGCAAAGCTTTTTTGGGTTTACAAACGGGATAAATTGGAGTAATTTTATTTAAAACATTGGAGGTAATCCATGAACCAAAATATGATTCTGATCTTGATTGCTCTGGCTCTTGTCACTTTTTCAGGATGTGCCAGCCAAACGGGATGGCAACCAACCGTTGACCCCTACAATGATCCCCGTGCCGCTTATATCAATCAGGACCTGATGGAATGCAAGATGCTGGCCGAAAGGGTGTCTGGCTATTCACCCGGTGAAGCAGCCAAAGGTGCACTGATAGGTGGCGCCATTGGAGCTGCCTCCGGCGCTGCCATTGGCGCGGCTACTGGCTCTGCGGGAACAGGTGCAGCCATTGGTGCCGCTGCTGGTGGAATAGGTGGTGGGGTTTACAAGGGATTCAGTGCAGAGCAGGCTTATAAGAGGGCCTATATAAATTGCATGAAAAAGCGTGGTCATAATGTATTGAATTAAATTAAATTAAATTAAAATAAAATATTAAAAATCTATTAAGTTAAGTCTTTGCCCTCTTGCTATTATTATGTCAAGAGGGCATTTTAAATCTTATTTTTGTTTGACAGTTAATATTCAAACTAAGACATGTAATTTAATTAGATATTATTTCAATGGTCGAATTTTAAATCCAATTGGGATGTGAGAGGAGTGTGTTATTTATGATTTTTAAATTTCTTTCCTTTTTTTCTTTTTCCTTCCTAAAGACCTAGCAAAAATCCAATAAATAGAAAAAGTGTTAACAGCATTTTTGTAAGTGGTAAAACTTTATTGATTTTTTTAGGGGGTAATATGTATAAGTCTGTCTTTTGGTCCATTTTAATTTTCTCTTTTTTATTGTCAGGTTGCAGCAAAAATGAACCTGAACAAAAAAAGGAGATTGTCCGCCCTGTAAAGGTAATGGTTATAAAAAACACTGCAGAAATCTTAAAAAAAGGCTTTCCTGCAACAGTAAGGGCTGCAAGGCGTGCTGTTTTATCCTTTAAAGTTTCAGGACCATTAATCAGGCTTCCCATTGAAGAAGGCCAATTCGTAAAAAAAGGTGACATAATCGCCCAGATCGATCCAAGAGACTTCAGGAATGCCGTTAAAGAGGCAAAGGCAAAATACATCGAGGCAGAGCAGCAGTTTCAGCGCTACAAGGAGCTTTACGCCAAGAGACAGGTTTCAAAGGCAGATTTTGAAAGGTATCTGGCAGCAAGGGATGTGGCCAGGGCAAGGCTGAAAGATGCCGAAAATGCCCTTTGCGATACCATCCTTCGCGCCCCCTTTGACGGAGTTATTGCCAAACGATACGTGGAAAATTACTACAAGGTAAAGGCAAAGGAGCCGATTGCCTATCTTCAGGACATTTCAAGGATTGAGCTGCTGGTGAACGTGCCGGAACTCATAATGGCAGCAGTAAGACAGGACAGCGCGACAAAGGTGGTCGCCAAATTCCAGTCCATACCCCAAAAAGAATTCAGATTGACCCTCAAGGAATATTCTACCGAAGCAGATCCCCAGACCCAGACATATCAGATGGTCTTTTTGATGGAACAGCCCAGGGAAGCAAATATCCTTCCGGGCATGACTGCCACGGTAACTGCCTATTATAAAAACAGGGGGAAAATCAATATCATCGTTCCAGCCCTTGCAGTCATAAACGGCCCTGAAGGCAAACCTTACGTTTGGGTCTTCAACAAGGATGATGGCAAGGTCCATAAAAGATTCGTGGAAGTGGGAAGCCTCAAGGATTCATGCTGCATAAAGATAAAGGAAGGGCTCGAGCCGGGTGAGATTATAGTAATTGCAGGGGTTACAAAGCTTCAAGAAGGCATGAAGGTGCGGCCTTGGGAAAAGCAGAAAGAGGGCATTTAAGGCAATGAATATAGCCGAATTTTCCATTAAAAAAAGCGTAATTACCTGGACCCTCACCGTTGTCATGCTGGTCCTTGGCTATATCTCCTACCAGAAGCTTCCAAGGCTCGAGGACCCTGAGTTTGCCATCAAGGAGGCCGTAATACTTTGCCCATACCCGGGGGCTTCGCCACGAGAGGTCCAGGAAGAGGTCACCGAGGTAATAGAAAAGGCCGTCCAGCAGATGGGGCAGCTCAAAAGGATCGATTCGTATTCATCGAGGGGAATGTCTCTCGTCCACGTGGTCATAAAGGACCAGTACCGGAAAGACGATCTGCCACAGGTATGGGACGAACTCAGGAGAAAGATGGCAGACAATGAAAAGTATCTTCCGCCCGGAGCCGGCCCCATTACCGTAAACGATGACTTCGGTGACGTATATGGAGTCTATTTCGCCCTTACAGGAGATGGTTACACCTATCCAGAGTTAAAGGAGGTGGCAGAGCTTCTTCAAAGGGAATTATTGGTGGTCAAGGATGTAAAGAAGATTGTCCTCTTCGGCCTTAGAAAGGAGGCCATCTATGTTGAAATGTCAAGGGACAGAATGGCAGCCCTTGGAGTTGCGCAAAGGGATATCTTCAAGGCCCTTGAGGCCAAAAACCTGCCTGTAGATTCAGGGCATATTCAGTTTGGCACCCAGTATCTTGCCTTTGACCCAACCGGTGAATTCAAGTCGGAAAAACAGTTTGGCAATCTTTTCATAGCCTCTAAGAATGGAAAATTAATCTATTTGAAGGACGTGGCCAAGATCAGGAGGGGGTTTGTCGAGCCTCCGTCAAAGCTTCTGCGGGTCAATGGCAAAAGGGCCGTAGGAATTGCCATCTCCACCGTGCTTGGCGGAAATGCGGTTACGATGGGAAATGCAGTCCTCAAAAGGCTGAGCGAGCTTGAAGACCAGATTCCCATTGGCATGAACCTTGTTGAGATCTCCATGCAATCAAAATCGGTCACCAAGGCCATAAATGGCTTTATCACCAACCTTCTCGAATCGGTCGCCATAGTCATCGTAGTCCTTGCCATTTTCATGGGGATCAGATCCGGCGTGATAATTGGATTCATTCTGCTTTTGACTATTGCAGCGACTTTCGTGGTCATGAACTACTATCACATCACCCTCGAGAGGATTTCACTCGGTGCGCTCATCATCGCCCTTGGCATGCTCGTGGATAATGCAATAGTCGTTGTGGACGGAATGAAGATAAAGATGAAACAGGGAGTCGATGGGCTTACAGCGGCCAGGGATGTGGTTAGCCAGAATGCGCTTCCACTCCTTGCAGCCACCGCGGTCGCCATCATGGCCTTTGCATCCATTGGAGGCATGAACAACTCGACTGGTGAATATTGCCAGTCTCTTTATTATGTCATCCTGATATCCCTTTCACTTTCGTGGATAACAGCAGTCACCACAACACCACTCATAACCTCAAAATTTATTTTGAGTAAAAAGGACAGACAGGCCAAGGATGGTGAAGAAGCATATAGCGGAAAGTTTTACGCCGCTTACAGAAAATTTCTCGCCCTTGCCATAAGATTCAGATGGATCTCCATTGCTGTAGTCGTGGCATTGTTTGTTGCCTCTTTGATTGGCTTCGGATTTGTCAAGCAACTCTTTTTCCCTGCATCCACAAGACCGCAATTCATGGTGGAATGTTTCTTCAGAGAGGGCATACACATACTGGACACAGAAAAAAAGGTTGAGAAAATAGAAAAATATCTCCTTGAACAAAAGGGAATAACACAGGTTGCCTCTGCCATCGGTGGAGGGCATCCAAGGTTCCTTTTGACCTATGCCACTCCTGTTGAGGCTGCCAACCAGTATTCAAGCATCCTCGTTTCCGTAGAGGATTACAAGTTGATAGACAGCATGGTTGACAGGATACAAAACCATCTGGAGCAAATGTTCCCGGATGCGGCCATCAACGTAAAGAAGTTTAACCTTGGGCCTGCAAATGGCGGGAAGATACAGTTGAGAATAAACGGCTCTGATCCGAGGGAACTAAGAAAGATGGCAGGGATCGCCATGAGAATATTCAGGGCGGAAAACGCCAAATCGGTCAGGACCGAGTGGGGTGAAAAGGTGGAAGTCCCGGTTCCCGTCATCGATGAAACAAGGGCCATGTCCCTTGGAATTACAAGGCCAATGGTGGCTCACGCCATTGAAACCACATTTTCCGGAAAGACCGTTGGCGTTTACAGGGAAGGCATCAATCTCATCCCCATCATCGCCCGTGCGCCCAGAGATGAAAGAAACTCCATCGAAGATCTCACTGAAATCCAAATCCTGAGTCCTATGGCAGGTAAATACGTCCCAATACTTCAGGTATTGAACGGTATAGATACCAGGTGGGAAAATGCCAGGATTTCACGCTGGCAGAGGCGAATGTTCATCAAGATACATGCAGATCCAAGAAATGAGCTTCCTGCCGAGCTCATGGCAAGGGCCAAGCCAAAAATCGAACAGGCCCTTGGCGTCGACCTTGCTGCATACAGGGGCAAGCCTTTGGAAAAGGGAGAGGAATGGACTGCCTCCACCATACCAATAAAATATGACGACATCATTCCCTTGGAGGGAAGGCCCGGCTATTTCATGGCTTGGGGTGGAGAGCTCGAAGATTCAGCCGATTCCCAAAGCCAGCTTGCAGCCAACATTCCCATCTATTTCGGCATGATGGTTCTCATTGTAATCTTCATGTTCAATGCCTTCAGGCAGCCCCTGATCATCTGGCTGACTGTTCCGCTTTCCCTGATAGGTGTTACTGCAGGGCTGCTGCTGCTCAATCAGCCCTTTGGCTTCATGGCGCTTCTGGGACTTATGAGCCTTTCCGGAATGTTGATCAAAAATGCCCTTGTCCTCATCGATCAGACAGACATCAATATACGCTCTGGGATGGATAAGCTCGATGCCATTATTGATGCAGGGGTTTCGAGGTTACAGCCTGTCATGATGGCAGCTCTCACAACCATGATGGGCATGATTCCCCTTTTCAAGGATGCCTTTTTTGTATCGATGGCAGTAACCATTGTCTTTGGGCTGGGCTTTGCCACGATTTTGACCCTAATATTCGTTCCAGTCCTTTATGCAACCTTTTTCAAGATTCATTAATGGCAGGAGAACATCATGTTGAAACATCCATCTAAGATATTTTGTTTTTCGACCCTTCTAATCCTTATCATGTATGTCCATGCCCTTGCGAAAGGCACCTGCCCTTTGATACCCAATGGGGCAAGGATAGTCAAAATTGGGATACTGACAGATGGTTCCACTCCAGAAGACAAACACCTTGTAAAAATTTTCAAAAAATCCCTCATAGATGCCTTTCCAGAAGAGTACAAACCGAAATTTTCCCAAAAATGGACCATGTCATCGAAAGAAAGCCTAAAAGGCGCCAAAAGCGCTTTGAAACGTCTCTTGTCTTCTCGATATCCTGACATAATCCTTGCCATTGGTATCCTCTCTGCTGAAGCAGCATATGAGACAAGAAACCTGAATAAACCGGTCATAGCGCCCTATATTCCAAGTTCTATGGCTCAAAATGGCCTAAAGGCCAAGAAAAACTTTGTCTATATCGACCGGGCCCTTTACCTTGAAAGAGATATCCAGAGTTTCAAGAAGGTTTCTAAATTCAAGCACCTGGGAATCGTTCTTGATAAAAGGGATGTGATTGACGACAGGGTTTCAGAAAAATACCTAGACAGCCTAAAGAAAAGACTCGATATAGAGCTTTCCTTAATACCAGCAGGGACCTACGACCAATTGACTCAATCCATCCCAAAAACAGTTGACGCAGTGGCTGTCGGCCCCTTATGGCATTTTAATGAGATCGAGCTTAAAAAGCTTGCCCAGTTTTTTATTAAAAAGAGGCTTCCTGCCTTTGCCCTCTGGGATGAAAGACAGGTGGAGCTTGGCCTTTTGGCAGGGCTCGAGCCAAAAGACAAAGACGTTTCACTTTCAAGGCGTACAGCAATTGCTGTAATTGATATTTTAAAAGGTGCTCGCCCTGAAAAGATGAAAATCGACTTTGTCAGAACCAGGGATCTCACCATCAATATGGCCACTGCTAGAG
>JALXCD010000066.1:0-1309 GCA_026991135.1 Deltaproteobacteria bacterium
GTGCAGTTTTTTATCACAGACCGGGGAACGAGGGAGCCTGTGAATACTATAATATCTGCCTGCTCAAGGAGTCTTTTTGCCTTAACGGTTAAAAGTTCCGGATCTCCTGGCCCTGCCCCAATGAAGTAAATAGGTTCACGTGGGTTTTTGTTTTTACAAATAGTTATTTTTTTTGTTTTCGGGGTTATTGTTTAGCTTCCTCCAACGACTGATGCCATCTTGAATATGGGAAGATACATAGCGATGATAATGGACCCTATTGTACCACCGAGAAAGACGATCATAAAGGGTTCAATCATACTGGTTAGTGCATCTACTGCCGCATCTACCTCTTCATCGTAAAAATCTGCTATCTTGTTGAGCATGGCATCGAGTGCACCTGTAGTTTCGCCAACGGAGATCATTTGAACCACCATGCTTGGAAAGACCTTGCTTTCCATCAAGGGTTGAGCAATGGAGCGTCCCTCGCTGATGCTTGCCTTTACGGCCCTGATGGTATTCTCTACTATCTTATTTCCTGCCGTTCCAGCTGCCACATTGAGGGCCTCTATTATGGGTACGCCGCTGTTGATGAGGGTACCAAGGGTACGGGAGAATTTTGCAACGGCAACCTTTTCTATTAGCGGACCAAAGACAGGGATCTTTAAAAGAAGCCTATCTACCAGTAATCTACCCTTTTCGGTGGCGTAATATTTCTTGAAAATGACAACAAGGAAGAAAATTGCCCCGACTATAGCAAAAAAGTAGGATTTTAAAAAATTACTTAGATTTATGACCATAAGTGTGGGAGTGGGAAGCGCAGATCCGAATTCATCAAACATCTTTGCGAAGGTAGGTATGACGAAAATCAGAATGATGCTTAACACAACCGCAGATATGGCAAGAACAATGGCGGGATAGGTCATGGCGCTTTTGACCTTGGCCTTTAATGCCTGGGCCTTTTCCATGTAGTCAGAAAGCCTGCGAAGCACTTCGTCCAGGATTCCGCCTATCTCACCTGCTGCCACCATGTTGCAGTAAAGCCTGTCAAAGTGTTTGGGGTACTTCTTAAGGGCCTCCGCAAAGGTGGAGCCGCTTTCCACATCGGTTTTTATCTGGGTGAGCATCTTTTTAAAGGTAGGATTTTCCTGCTGGCTGGCAAGGATTTCAAGTCCCCGTACCAGAGGCAGACCCGCATCGATCATGGTGGAAAGTTGCCTGGTAAAAATAACTATATCCTTGGTTTTTACCTTTGGCTGAAGAAAGCTTATGTTTTCAAAAAGGTCTTTAGGCTTGGTCTTAAGTTTTTTTATGCGAATCTTCTTGCGGG
>JALXCD010000066.1:1319-1801 GCA_026991135.1 Deltaproteobacteria bacterium
GGAAAGAAGAAGCCTTGCGGTTTGTTCATCCCTGGCCTCTATTTCTCCCTTTGTTTCCCTACCAGAACCGTCAACTCCTGCCCATACGTATACTGGCATATCCTTACTCCTGATTTTTTTTATTTTTGCGACTAAACAACAAACAAAAAGAGTGCCAATTCCACTGACAAAAACATTCTTCTTAACCTCTTATCGGCAGCATATGCCTGTTTCTTTAGTGGGAGGCGAGGCTGTTTTTATTGAGATGTCGTAACTAAAGCCTGGAAAGTATATCTCGTAACGAGGAGTCTTTTAGGAGAAATGTCTTTTCTCTTGAGGTATGACCGGACCTGAGAACCACTTTGGATTTTGGAAGGCCAAGGTGTTTGGCAAGCAATTTCTGAAGGGCCTTGTTCGCCTTTCCATCTGCAGGCGGTGACTGGACAGCTATCTTTAGCCTTTCCCCATGCGGCCCCACGATCTTGTTCCTTGAGGCCCTGGGC
>JALXCD010000067.1 GCA_026991135.1 Deltaproteobacteria bacterium
TAAAATAATGAAGGGTGTAAAAATCATGAAAAATTCATGGAGTAAAGTTATCATAATTTTTCTGACTCTTTTTATTTTATTACCGTTAATTGCTATGGCCAGCACTAATTCATTTAAAGTTGGCAAGGTGAAAGCTGGTTTTTCCTCTCCCATAAAATCTTGGGTGTCTGTCAAGTGGTATTCACCTTTAAATAACAAGGTTGTAACTAGGCGTTTTTTAATAGTATCAGGACCCTTCAAGTTAAAGGTGGATTATGAACTGAAGGACAGCTCCAGAACAGTTGGTTATAAGTTAAAGGCAATACAAAAATTGGATATATACAATTTTTCATCGTGGAAATGGGTGATTGGTGGGACTGGAAACTCTCAACAAGGCCCCAAAAACAGATGGAAAAAATATACCCATAGGGGGTCTTTTGATATATATCCTTTATTGGGCCCATCCCCTAGTATCTGCTCATCTTTTGGTCGTTTTAGATTGAGGCTTGAGGCATATTCGACTCGTGGAAAACATATAAAAAAAGATAGAATATTTTATATAGCCAAAAGAATCCCCAATAACAGTCCAATACCAAGAAATCAGCAAACTGCTGCACTTCGCTGGGCGGCCATGAGACTTGAAAAGGCTGCAACTTATAAAAAACTGGCATCGGTATGGAGAAGTTTTCAGGACGGGTCCCGTAGCACATTTTCTAATGCAATGTCAGAGATAATAGTTATGGCAACGGGATATTTATCTGATACCAATCGTATTGATTTTGCAAAATCCAGTGGCCTGGAGATATTAACAGGTTTTGCTGATAAATTGGGAGAGACTGCTGGCACTTTAGGTGAAGTAATTAATACCAGCTATATGGGTTATACAATGGCAAAAAATTCTTGGAGCATATTAAAGGGTGCTGAAGGGTCATTGCGCTCGGCTATCTCACAAACTTATTTACAACAAGCTGCCCAAGCATATGATCTCGATAATAGTCTTGAACAGCTTGCAAGTGCATGTCGTGACGAGGCCATTACATTCTTGAAACTGGTCTATGATAAGGGAGCATCTAATAGCGAATGGGATAATAAATTACATAATGAATTTAATAGGCTTAAAGGGGCTGCTTTGGCTGTATCTTCTGCAAAAAGCGCTGCCCAAAGTAAAATAAACTCCTTACAAAGCCAGATTGGACAGTTCGGTGGTCTGGGACCGTTATCAGGTGCTTTGGGTAATCCTTCACAAGCGATGAATAAGATAAACAAATTTTTACGGTTTACAGAAGACTTAATAAAAAGCGATAAGAATATGTTTTCAAAGGCCTATGGTTGGAACTAAATAAATCAAAAAAAGAGCAGAGTTAAATGAAAATGCTAAGATATAAAATTGAAATAAAAACCAAAGTTTTTATTGACTTGTTTCTTTTATTGGTACTTTGCTTTTCGATTAATTCCTGGGCGCTTACGCCTCCTCCCTTAAAATGGAGTCAGATCCAGGCAAATGGTTCAAGGGTCACCGTAATTGGTTCAAGGGATATTTCATTCACCATTTTGAGAAAGGACAAAGGACCTAAAAGGGATATAGAGACCCATGGTTATGCTTATGTGCTGTCCCGTGGAATACCCTTGCCAGAAGATTGGCAAACTATACTTTTTGAAGGAAATTGGTGGCAAGAACCAGCAAGGAAAAAGAACTATGAAGAGATGACCATATTTCTTTTTGCAAGATATCCTTCGCTTTTACATGGAAAATCCCTAGATGGAGTGCGTCTTAAAAATTTTATCAATATTTCCTATGATACATGGAATAAACAACTCAGATTTGAAGATGTCGGAAGTTTGGAGGGACAAAAAAGGACAAAAAGGATAAACAGAAATATCCCTACCAAGGCAAGACCCTTTAGACTCGTGGTTGAACGGGAACCTGAAACCGGACTCATTTCGTGGGAATTTTACGAAAAGGAACATGGAAAATGGAAATTAATTTACAGGTGTGATCATTCGAATCTTTTTGAAGAAATAAATAGTAAAAAGATATACCTAAAATTGGGGGGATGGACAACTTGGGAGTATCCTGTCAGCACAAGGCTTAGATTTAATAGGCTTTCTTATGCCATTTACAATCAGCCCTTTTTAACTGGAAAAGAATCAGAAAATGAAGAAATCTCTGAATGTTTATGGGAAGTACCCCTTCCACCGGGTGCAAGAAAAGTTAAAGGCACCAATATTTCTTTGAAAAAGACCAATGGTTTTATGGGAGAAATTAATGGTTCTGTTGTCTTATATTCAATTGGTCAGCCAATAGAAAGGATCATTCGTTTCTATAAAAATATTTCCATAAAGGGATGGGAAAGGGCCTTAGATCTTACCGCAGTTGAAAATGGCGGACTTATGATATGGGAGAAGGACGATCAGAGTATTCAAATTGTTATAGGAAAGGGAAAAGGTGGTGAGACAGAGATTATTATAGGTTGCGGGGAAAAGTTAAGGTAATCAGATTGTACTAATTTTTAATGCCTTACCACTGGCAATACCTGTGAAAAGCCAATAAAGGGATGCTGAAAGATGGACCATTCCATCGGTAAAAAGATTCGTTGTCCAAAACATGATCAAAAAGGTCATTGCAGCAAGAAATAGAACTTTTTCTCTATGGGTACCGGAAATTCGGTATGCCCTTAAAAAGAGTCTGAATTGAGATATTATTAATAACAGTAAGAATAAAGCACCCTGCACACCAAACTGGAAGGCATAATCTATAAATACATTATGGCCATGATATAGCCCTGCCCTTTTTATAAGGTCTTTATGATATATCTTTATTAGTTTTGTTCCTGTACCTTTAGGGATAAAAGGATTTTTGGCAATCTCCTTTATAAATTCTCTATAGGTAGAAATTCTAAGCGGTATGGAGCCCCCTTCCATTTTGGCTTCTTCTACCTTCCCCTTTAAAAGAAGATTCCAGTTTTCCCTTACAAAATAGCCCTTTTCCCCAAAGATAAATAATGAAGCCAGCAGGATCAAAAAGGCCCCAAGGGCAAGGGCCAAATATTTTGCCCTTGCCTTTATAAATAGTGTTGAAAAGCACATGCCTGTCATGATAGCAAGGGCTGCCCCTCTTCTTGTGGTGCTAAAAAGAACAAAAATGTTTAATAGTAAAAGTGTTAAATAGGGCCATCTCTTTTTTATGTCTGGATAAATCAGGGCAGAAAAAAGGACCGAGATCAAAAACGTGAGAAAAAGGCTTGTGTGTTTTATCCCGTTATAAAGTTCACAAAGATTTCCATATAGAAAAAAGATACCAAAGGGGTTTTTAACTTGCTGATCTCCGCCAAACATAAAGGGAGAGTCAGGAAAAAATATCCATTGAAGCATTATTCCAAAATAGAGACCTAGAAAGATCAAATTAATAGGGATTATTACTTCAGGGAATTTGATTTCATTTCCTTTTTTTAAAAAATAAAATGAAGTGCCTGTGTATAGGAGAATATTTACAAAGAATTCACTAAAGCAGTTTTTCAAGGAAAATACCGGGTCAGGGCTAAAAAAAATTCCTGATATTGCTGCCAAAAAGATCAAAATGAAAAAGACAAAGGGAGGCCTTGCCAAGATTGCAAGTGCCTCTTTTTTTAAAAAAAGTGAGTGTTCTCTAATTAGAATTTTAAATGAGATAAGGGCGATTAAAAGAGAAAGTATGTATCTTTCAAGGGGATAGATGTGAAAGGGGATTACTGTCAAATAAAGCGGGATAAGAAGGGTTAATATGTCCTTTTTTGATTGATTTATTTCCATTTAAGCGTACAATAAGTCTCTATAAACACTCACGGTCTTTTCAACCATAAGCTCTTTTGAAAAATGTCTTTTTACATGCTCTCTGGCAATTTCTCCAACTCTTTTTAGCTCATCTTGGGAAAGGGTTCTAAATTCTAGCATGGCCCTAGAAAGTTCATGGACATTTTTGGGGCTTACCATTTTACCTATGCGCTCCTGTCCCCTTTTTTCAAATAGTTTAAAGATATCCTTTATGCCGTCAGCAGATGTCGTTATCACGGGCAGCTTCGATGCCATTGCCTCTAGAATTGAAACCCCCAGGGCCTCCCTGAATGAGGGATGAACAAAACAGTCAAAGGCTTTCATGGCAAGGGGAACTTCATCATATTCAACCCTTCCTGTAAAAAAGACCTTTTGTGAAATTCCAAGTTCATCAGAAAGGACTTTAAGCCCCTTTTCAAGGGGCCCATCACCCACAATGGCAAGCCTTGTTTTTGGGTATATTCTAGTTACTTCTCGAAAAGCCCTTAAGAGTATGTCATGGCACTTGGCCTTTTTAAGCCGTGCCACAATTCCAAAATAAAAGCCGTTTTCTGGAATGCCCAGAAACCTTCGGGCCTCCCTTTGGGTAGCCTTAATACAAAATTTTTTAAGGCTTACTCCATTGTGAATAACTATTATCTTTTTTTCTGGTATAAATTTGGCATTTTCCCTTACATATTCCTTTACGGCATTACTTACACAAATGACCCTCTTAAGATTCTTTTCAATAAGCCTTATGGCAAGGCGGCGGTTAACCTTCCTGAGGACATTGGTGGCCCTTACGGTATAGATAAGATTGACATCTTTCATCCCAAGGGTTGAAAGTCCACAGTGTACCAGTGCCCTGTGTCTTTGGCTATGTATTATCTTAAAGCCATGAGACTTTATTATTTGTCTAAGGGCAAGGATTGCCTTAAGGTTGAGACCTCTAAAATCCTTTTTGCCAAGGCCAAGGCCAAGGGCCTTTATCTTGGGACCTGACATTACGGAATTTTTCGGATCGCCATAGAAATATCCTATGGTGGGCTCAAATCCTGCCGCAACCAGGCCATTTAATACATATTTATGTACGTGTTTGTCCTTGCTAGGGTCGTCAAGTAAGTAAAGGATTTTTTTCATGTCAGGAATTAAGAATATGTCTCAGGGATTTTTCAATATTCGGATATTTAAAATCGAATCCTTCTTTTAAAAGCCTCTTTGGAAAGACCTTTTTGGAGCTTATGAGGACTGAGGCAGCTTCACCATATATAATTTTTAGTGCAAGTGGCGGAACAGGCAGAAAGGCAGGCCGTCCAAGGACCTTGGCTAGGGCCTTTGTAAAATTTTTGTTGGTAACAGGGTTTGGTGAGACAGCATTTAAAATACCTGTAAGCCCTTTTTTCAAAATAAATTCGTATATATTTAAAAGATCAGATATATCTATCCAACTGGTGTACATATTCCCTTTTCCAATGGGCCCTCCTAGGCCGAGCTTAAAGGGAAGAAGCATTTTTTTTAAGGCCCCTCCTTCCTTACCTAGGACCACTCCAAATCGCAATATGGCCAGATTTTTATTGCATTTTTGGGTCTCGGCCTCCCATGCCCTTGAAAGATTGCCCAAAAAATCAGAAGAAAGCGACTTACAGTCTTCATCACATTCTTTATCATCAGGGTATATTCCAATGGCAGAGGTTGATATGAGATATTTGACATCTGATTCATTAATGGCCCTTACTACCTTTTTAGTGGTGTTTATTCTGCTGTCATAAAGTACCTTTTTGTAGTCCTTTGACCACCTTTTGATTATGGGTGCACCTGCCAGATTGATGACCGCATAGCCCCCTTTTAGTTTTTCTATAATTTCGGTAACTGTATCATCCCTTTTTATTACAACATGGTCCCTAAATCTTTTTTGCACATGTGTTCCAATAAAACCATTGGCACCAGTGATAGCTATTTTTGGATTTTTCATAACCTTCTAGTTTTTTGCTGCCTGTATTGCGGTTATTGCGACGGTATTTACTATGTCTTCCACCAGACAGCCCCTGCTAAGGTCATTTACTGGTTTTTTAAGGCCCTGGATGATGGGGCCAATGGCTATGGCATTTGACGAGCGCTGAACCGCCTTGTAGGTATTGTTTCCGGTATTTAGGTCAGGAAAGATAAAAACCGTTGCCCTTACTGCAACCTTGCTCTCAGAGGCCTTTTTCCTTGCCACCTCCATATCAAATGCAGCATCATACTGCATGGGGCCGTCTATAAGGAGCCCTGGCCTCATCTTCTTTGCAATTTTAACAGCCTCCCTGACCTTTTCTACATCCTTTCCTTTTCCGGAAGTTCCAGTGGAATAGGACAGCATGGCAACCCTTGACTCTATTCCAAAGGATGCAGCGGTTTCAGCCGATGTAACGGCAATGGCAGCAAGCTCCCTGGAATCAGGGTCTGGGTTAACGGCGCAGCCTCCAAATACAAGTACTTTTGTCGGAAGACACATGAAAAAGACACTTGAGGCAATAATTATTCCAGGCCTTGTCTTTATGATCTGAAAGGCCGGCCTTAGGACATCATGAGTGGCATGGGCTCCCCCCGATACCATACCATCTACCACATCCATATAGACCATCATAGCTCCAAAATAGTTTGCATCAAGCATGGCATCCCTTGCAGCATCAAGGGTGATACCTTTTTTTGTCTTAGTTCAAAAAACCTCTGAATAAAATTGTCAAGAAAGCTCGAATGAGTATGATCAATGATTTCAACACCGTCAAGATTAACCTCCAAAAGGGCAGCATTATCTAAGACAGTATCCCTATTTCCCAAAAGAACGATATCTGTCACACCTCTGGTTTTTAATATCTCTGCTGCCCGCAATATCCGTTCATCATTGCTTTCTGGAAGGACGATTTTTTGTTTTTTCTCTTTGCCCATTCAAAGAGCCTGTACTGGAACATCAGGGGAGTTATGATGTGTGAGGGTTTTAATGAAAGCCGATTTTTAATCTCATCTATATCAACCCTGGATTCAAAGGCCCCAAGGGCAATGTCAATTTTTTGGGGATAGTTGGCGGTTATCTGGGGCTTAAGACGGCTTGCAGCCATGGCAGCAGAGAAGGTATCTTCTTTAATTCCTATTATTGGAATGGATACCGACCTCAGGCCGTTTATAAGGTGCTCAACCCTTTTCCCAGGTCTAACCTCCAGTCAAAAGGATGCCGGAAATATTGGGAAAGGTCTTTGAAAAAAGGGAGGAAAGGGTTCCGACCACTATATCCTCTCTGTCACCTGGTGTTATTACCAAATCTCCGTTTTCAAGGTGTGAAAGGTAATTGTCCAGAGTCATTGCCGCTACCTTAAATTAGAGTGGCTATTTGGCTAAGGCTCGAAGGTTTCCCATAGATAAGTGTTCCGTTTAACGTTTCCAGTATTTCACCTACAGTTGGGGATGCCAGTTCAGGTATATGGGGTATAAAATAGAACGGCACATGGTCCTTTGCCTCTTTTTCAAAAAGATCTTCGAGGCTTTTTATCATCTTGGGCTCAACCATGTTGATTATGGTTGCAAGATGAAAACAGCCGTGGGAAGAAATGGCCTTTGAAGATATTTTAAACTCCTCCAAAATCTCCCTTGGGCCTTGTTCCTTTGCATTCATTACGCCAAGAATTTCGGCTCCAAGATTTTGGGTAATCTCTATATTGGCATCTACATCAAATCCTGCACTGATTCCACTTGACTCAAAGCCTCCAATGATAACAAAGTCAAATCTTTCCTTTATCTTGTCATATCTTTCAATAACTGCCTGAACTATATCCCTAAATTTTCCATCAGCCCCAAGGGCCTGAATCTCATCGACCTTAAAGACATGTGCATCCTTATAGTCTATATCCAGATCATATCTTTTAAGGATGAGGTCAAGATCGTTGTCTAGCTTCGGGCCTGAACGAATTACAGGTCTAAAAAAGCCGAGTTTTCCTACAACTCTTGAGGCAAGCTCCATCATGCCTAGGGTAACCATCAATTTACCACTTCCTGGCTCTAAAGAAGTGATATATATGGCATCATGTTCTTTATTTAAGGGCATTCATCTCCATCCTTTGATATTTTTTGTAAGTGGATTCTAATAGTTGGATATAAAAAAACAAAGGCTAATTTATAGACAGTTGAAGTGTATCTTGCGTCTTAAAAACGGATATGGAAAACAGCCTTAATTTGTGATAAAAGAAATCAAGTATGTCTTTAGGAAGTAAGCCATGTACTCTTTTCACTTGATTGCAGAAAAAAGAATTCAAGAGGCCATGAGTCAGGGCCAGTTCGATAATCTTCCAGGAAAGGGCAAACCCCTTAAATTTGAAGACGATTCCATGGTCCCTGAAGACCTTAGGATGGCATATAAGATATTAAAAAATGCAGGTTTTATCCCGCCAGAATTACAGACCGAAAAGGAGATAAGGCAGGCAGTTGACCTATTGGAGTCAATGGAGGATGAAAGGCTTCGTTATAAGCAGGTTATCAAACTAAATGTACTTGTCACAAAGATGAATTTAATGAGGAAAAGACCTGTTAATTTGGAAGTTAATCAGTTCTATTATAGAAAGATTGTCGAACGAATAAAGATCAATTCAAAAGACCAGAGTAATACTCCCTAGGCCCTAGCTCCCTTTTGTGAAGTCCCTTTTTAAATAAAAAGGAGCGTATTTCATTGCAAAGGGTACATTTTGAGCCAAATTGCCTTTTTTCATCCATCTTAAGGTCCAAAGAACAGGCATATTCATAAAGCCCTCTAACTCCCTTTTCGGCAAGGATGTTGATAATCGGGTACCTATCCTTGTCAAATGCCTTGCCAAGATCCGTTGCCTTTAGTTTTATTCCTGCACAAAGGCCCGGGATATAATTCCCAAAAAGATCAATATGAAAATGACTGGTGTCAAAAAGCTCCATACAGCCCTTTTTATTTCTATTAATCAATTCTTTTAAAGGCTTCCCCATATCAAAAAAGTACTTTAGTGCCCTTCCACCCGGGTGAATCCAATATCTTTTGGGAATGTCTCTTATAAAGCCCTTGCCAAAGATATCTTCCAGATCTTTAAGTGTATAGCGCTTTTCAGGGTCGAGTTTTAAAAACATATTTAGGTATTCCGATGTCCAGGGAAATATTCCCATACCTACCTTTTGGCAGGCCGAGATTACTCCAAGGACCTTTTTAAGTGGGATATATTCCACGTGAAACGGGCTTATGGAGACAAGGATTCTTGAAATGCCCTCCTTTTTAAGGGTCAGAAGATAATCTATTGCCCGATTTTCATCTGTGAACCATGAAGAGTTTGTCTCTATGTATTCAATGTGTATCCCTATCTCTCCCGCGGCACTAACTACTTCAAGGAGCCCCTTTTTGTTTAAAAAGGGTTCCCCTCCGCCTATATGCATTGTGTTGCAACCAAGGCCTTTGGCAATTTTAAAGGTCTTAATGGCGGTTTCTTTGTCTATATATTGTTTGGGCCAAAAAGGGCTACAGTTATATAGGCAGTGTTTGCATGAAGATGTGCAATAATAGTTGGTAATTAGTCCACCAGAAATAAGGCTACTTATGGTAAAGGACATTTTAGTTTAATGGGATTCCAGGATTTAGGTCATTAAAATCGAAATTACCCTTTTCCTCAAAGGGGATAGAAAAGCTTGGCCCCATTCCCGATGTCCGTCCCCAGATGGTTCCTTTCATTTTAAAATCTATCTTTGGTTCTTTTGACAGGGAAGAAAGAAGCCTTAGAACGTTAAAGAGGGAACCAGATAGCCTTACATTGACCTTTTTATCTTCATGAGGCCCAATCTTAACATCTACAGAGTCAGCCCCGTCCATGAACTTTGACCCATTTAAGTAAAGGGAATATTTTATGGAGTCTATGTGGATGTCGAATTTATTGGGATTATAAATCCCAAGGGTTGCAGTATAGGTGATGTGAGAAAGGCTTACACCTTTTATATTTAGCCCCGAAAGCTCAATCTGTGGAGAAATTAAATCCTTTTTAGGGGCACAAGATGAAATAAGGAAGAAGGCTGCAAAGAGAAAAAAATATATTGCTGCCTTCTTCATTTTATACAGGGATATTTAAGAGCTGGTTTCTTTTAAGAGGGCACTAACCTTTTTATATAACCTTGAGACCTTTCTTGATGCAGTTCGTCTATGTAATGTGCCTCTTTTGTGCCCAATCTTGTCAATATAGCTTTGAGCCTTTTTTAGACAATCCAGAGCCTTTTCAGGGGCCTTTTCTGCGATTGCAGCCTCAACAGCCTTTGTAAGATTTTTTATCCTGGTCTTTCGCATCTTGTTGCGAAGCCTTCTTTTCTGATTTTGTCTAGCCCTCTTTAGAGCTGATTTATGATTAGCCATTTATCCTCCATACTATATTAAGGATTTTTGAGATTGGCGCCTTTTATAATCTCAAATAAAAACCGTGTCAATACAGGCCTTAAAGTTGTTCATTGGTCGAGGCCTTTTTTTCTGTATCTTCACAAGAATGTGATTGTTTTTTTGAAGTTTCTTGCATTTCATTTATCCCATTAAGAGAGAATATTTTTGAGATCATCACAAGTGCCTCTTCCTTGTTTTCGGAATTTCCCTTTTTCAAAAAGATTATAGGGTCATGAAGTATTTTGCTTACCAGAGACTGGGTCAGCTTTTCTATGGCCTTAAGCTCTTTTTCATCAAGGTTTTTAAGGTTTTTTAATGTCTTTGTTAGCTCTTTTTTTCTGATTGATTCTGCCTTTTCCTGTAAACCTCTTATAACTGGAACAATATCAAGTGAACTTAGCCAGGATTTGAACTTAATTATCTCAGAATCAATTATCCTTTCTGCCTTTACTGCCTCTTTTTGACGTTCGGCCTTATTTTCTTCAACTACTTCCTTTAGCTCATCAATATCAAACACATAGCAGTTTTCAATGTCATTTATCTCTGGATCCACATCTCGTGGAACTGCAATGTCAATAAAAAAGAGCAGTCTGTGGCGTCTAGGTCTCATTATTTTTTGAATCTGTTCTTTTTTAACCACAAAGCCTGGGGCACCAGTGGAACTAATTACAATATCAACGTCTATAAGGGCATCTTCTACCTCAGCCAAAGATATGGCCTCGCCTCCCAGGGTTTTGGATAGCTCTATTGCACGTTCAAGGGTCCTGTTGGCCACCTTTAGTTCTGAGATGCCATTTGTTATTAGGTGCTGTGCTGCAAGCTCGGCCATCTCACCCGCACCGATAAGCATGGCACTTTTTCCAGAGAGGTCTCCAAATATCTTTTTGGCAAGTTCAACTGCTGCATAGCTAATGGAAACAGCTTGGCTTGCAATACGGGTTTCTGTGCGGATTTTTTTGGCCACTGAAAAGGCCTTATGCATGAGTTTGTTTAGTATTTGACCCGAACATCCTAGCTCGTGGGCTGTCCTATATGCACTTTTTAGTTGGCCAAGGATCTGTGGCTCTCCAACGACCATGGAATCAAGGCTTGATGCAACCCTGAAGACATGCCTTATTGCTTCCTCCCCTTTGTAAGTATAAGTGCTTTTTAAAAAATTTTCCGTGGGAACCTGTGCCACCTTGGTCCAGATATCAATAATTTCATCCCTAGCACTGGAATAGTCCTTTACACCTGCAATGACCTCTACCCGATTACAGGTTGAGAGAAATACCACTTCCCTCACAGAGGGTAATTCCCAAAAAAGCTTTATTGGAGGATTCTCCATTTGGTTTAAGGCAAGCCTCTCCCTTACCTCAACAGGTGCTGTTTTGTGGTTTACTCCAATAACTAATATCTCTTTTGAAGGCATATCAAGAGGCATAGGAATGTGCACCAGGAAGAAAATAGGTTACTCCAATAAAGGTAAATAAAAGGGCCAAAAATCCAATTATGGTCATATATGCACTTCTTTTGCCACGCCAACCTACAGTGAGCCGTTGGTGCAAAAGCGCAGCATAAAGGAGCCATGTGATGAGGGACCAGGTTTCCTTTGGATCCCAACTCCAGTAAGCTCCCCAGGCCTTTTCTGCCCAGATGGAACCTGTAATTATTCCAAGGGTTAAAAAGGGAAACCCTATCTTAAGACATTTTTCAGCCATGGTGTCAAGGGTTTGAAGAGACGGAAGCCTTTTAAAAATTGCTCCGAGACGCTTTTTCTTTATTTGCCTCTCCTGAATTAGATACATAATAGATATGCAAAAGGACATGGTCAAAAGGGCGTAGGAAATAAGGCTTATGGAGGCATGAATAGGCAACCAGTAGCTTTGAAGTACAGGTGGAAGAGGTAATATCTTTTTAGGCTGTATAACTGAAAGTACAGTTACGAGGGTGATAATTGGACTAATAAAGGCCCCAAGGGCTTTAAGTTTGTGTCCCATCTGAAATAGTAAAAAGGCAAGGCATAGTGCCCAAGCCAAAAAGGAAAAGACCTCATGAAAACTGACTATTGGAGGGTGTCCTGTTGATATCCATCGAAGTAGAATGCTCAAGGTGTGGATAAAAAGACCTGCCAAGAGGAAGTAGGTTGCAAATCTTTCAACATCCTTTCTAAGGGTTATAAGATTAACCAGAAAACCAGCAGTAGCCAAAATATAGGCTATCAAGGTCAAGTGGAGCAGAAATTCAGTCATTTTCTCCTAAAACGTTTTTCAGATTATTTATATCTTCAGCACAAATTTCTTTGGCCCATCTAAGGATTCTGGCCTGATCGTTTTCTTTTATCCATTTTATACAGTCAAAATTTATGAGCCCTTCCAATCTCTTTTTCTTTTCATCTCCTTTAAATTTTTTGATAATTATTTTTCTTAGGTACCCAATTAACGAAAGATAAGTGCTCCATTCAGGGTCAAATTCATCCTGAAGCCTTTTTCTTAAGGCCCTTGAAAGACCAGGGCTTTTGCCAGATGTTGATATTGCAATAGAAAGATCCCCTCTTTTTACCACTGATGGGACTATAAAACTGCAAAGTTCAGGCCTATCCACTACATTACAAAAACAGTTGTTCTTACATGCCTCTTCATAGACCTTTTTCTGAGTTGAAACATCATCAGTTGCCGCAATAACAAGCCATGCCCCTTTTAGATCCCCTGATTCATACCTTCGGGCCCTATAGGAAATGGCCCCTTTTTTAAAAAGTTCATTTAGGTCGCTGGTGATATTTGGACTTATAAGTTCAATTTTAGCCTTTGATGGCAAAAGGGCCTTGACCTTTCTTTCAGAAACCTTGCCTCCTCCTATTATTACAACCTTTTTGCCTTCAAGATTGCAAAAAATAGGTACATAAAAGGGTGTCTTATCGTTTTGAATTTGATACATGGGACTATGATAGCAACAGGGTTCTTTTGAGGCAATGTCTCAAGGGGTAATTCATGGATGGATGCTACTTGTTGTTTTTCTCCCGAGCCTTCATGATGGCCTTTAGAAAGGGGTTTTCATCACCTTTCATATTGGTGGGGAATTTGAATATTTGAGGACGTTTTGAATGTTTTTTATCCTTTTTTTTCTTCTTGGAATGAGTGGAAGAAGAATGTGAAATTGCCGATTTTGGCCTTGGAGTTGCCATAGCAACTGGTCTTGAAGAGCTTCTTTCCTTTTTGTTAGTTCCAAATACCTTCAAAAAAGCCTTTTCCTTGCCACGGAAAAAAAAGACTCCATCATCTGTGATATCTTCAACCTTCCAGCCATCTACAAGATCTCCTATGCTAACCTTTCTGTATTCCTTATCCTTGGAGCTTAAGGGTTTTAAAAAAGCCTTCTTTTTAGAGCCTGAAATTATAACCCCATAAATTGCATAATCCTTTTCAAGTTCTGAACTAGATGCGGCTCCATTGGAGTCATCTGCTGTTTTTTCCCCATTTCCCCTATCAGGGTCAAAGGGATTCTTTTCTATGATGATATTATATCTATAGTTTGCCCCAATGGCCTTGGGATTGAAGTAAAAAAAGCCCAAAAGGGCTAGGGAAAGTGAAACTACACTAATAGTTACCCATTTCCCCACTTTCATCTTGGATGGGGTTATTCGATCTTTTTTCATTTTCTCTAAGTATTCTCTTTTCTTCAAGCATCCTTTTAAGGCTATGGACCTTTGTAGCAAATTCTCTCGTTATGCGGTCCGCCTCAGCTCGTGTGCGAATTACATGAGGAGTTAAGATAAAAATCAATTCCTTTTTTTCCTTTTTTGTCCCCTTTGAGCCAAAAAGATAACCAAGAACAGGAATATCTTTAAGGACGGGTATTCCTGAGTGGACCTCAGTATATTGGGTGCTCATGAGACCGCCCATAAGAATATGCTGTCCATCTCGTGCTATGATATAGGTGGTTGCCTTTCTGTTGGTGATTCTTGGCGATGTAATTCCGGCTGTGGCCTGATCATTTACCTTGCTGACTTCTTGGGTGACTTCCATTCTTACAAGGCCACTATCGTTTATAAAGGGTTTTACTTGTAGGATAATACCTGTCTTTCGATATTGTACACCCTGGGTCTTTACTCCTCCTGAGGAGATGGTTGATTCCGATAAGGTAGGTACGTCTTCACCAATCTCAATGCGGGCTTCCTGGTTGTCAGCGGCAATGATGTTAGGGGCAGAAAGGATGTCAACATCTGTATTTTCAGCAAGAAGATGTATAAGTGCCCTTAGGGTTCCATCTCCATCATAGAGGGCGTAGGTAAAACCTGGGAAACCCTTTCCAAGGGACGTGTCTTGAGTAATAAATTTTCCAGCATCAAGCATCATGTTGGCATTATAGGGGGATCCGCTGATGTTTATCCCTTTATTTTCTATAAACCACTCAACTCCATATTTTACATCATTAGTTAGAGATACCTCTGCAATGAGGACTTCAATGAGAACCTGTCTAGGAACAATGTCAAGCTTTTTTAAGACATCTCTAATAATTGCATAATCCTTTGGTCTTGCTTTAAAAATCAGGGAGTTATTTGTTTCATCGGCTATGATTTTAACCTCTCCAGAAAGCTCGCCAGTTGATACTGATTTTTGGTCTTTCTTTTTGACCTCTTTCCTTACAAGTACACGTCTATTCTTGGAACTTGAAGAAGCTTCCCCATAAAGTTCATTTAAAATTTCTGCAAGTTCTTTTGCCTTGCCATTTTGCACAAAATAGACATACACTTTGCTTCCGCTTCCAAGTTGCCCCTGGTCCAGCTCGTGAACCCATCTTGCCACTTGATCCATGACCTTTTTCCATCGTGTAACCACCAAAAGGGCATTCAAGGTCTTTAAGGGTATGATTTTTATTCCTGTAGTGTCAATTCCAGGTCTTTTATAGAGGATGCGGGCAGAGAATATGCTTTCAAGATCCTTGGCAAGATTTTCTATATCAGCATTTTCCAAGGTGAAAAGTTTCCAATAGACATTCTTAAATATGTTTTCATCAAGGATTGACAGAACCTTGCTGACCTTGGCCACATTTTCTGCAGTATCGGAAATGATAATGCTGTTGCTGCTTGTGACTGGGATAAGAACTGCACCTGGGGACACCAGGTTTCTCAGGTTGCTTACAGCATGGACCGCAGAAAGATACTCGAGCTGAATAACCCTTATCACATCCCCTGGCCTTTGTGGAGGAACCTTCGTTTCCACATAGCCTCCAAGCTTCGGGCTATTGGCCTTTCTGACCACCTTGTATAATCCATGAACTCCTGGAGTTATAGCAAGGCCCTGCATTTGAAGTACAGAGTTGATGAGGTCAAGGAGTTCCTTTTTGCTATATCTCCCCTTAATATGAACAGATATAGTTCCTTTTATGGCAGGTTCTACCACAAAGTTCAGACCAAGAATGTCGCCAAGAAGTTGATCTAGGACAGGGTAAATGTCCATATTATCTAGGGAGATTTCAATATCCCTCTTTTCCCCAGGCTTGGCCCCCTTGTATGGAGAAATTATAAGAGGAGGGCCATCTTCCTTATCTTGAGGTCTAGCTGTATTTTGTGAAAAGCCGTTTCCCACTAGACAAATGGTCAATAATAAAGCTATGCTTCCTATGATTATACTTTTGTTTCCTTTCATTGGTTTGCCCTATCTCCCAAAAATAGTGCTTCTACTTCAAGATTTACTCTAAGTTCTTTTTCCTTACCCCTCATAGTTGATACATTTATGTTGTTTATCCTTTGAAGCCTTTTGTCAGAATAAAAGTCTTCCAAGAAATGTACCAATTTTACTATATTTGTTTTTAGATTAAAAATTGCCACAGCAAGTTTATAACTTCTCCATTTCCTTGGCCTACCGCTTCTATAGACAAGGACATTTATGTCATTCTTAGATGCCTTTTTTAAAAACGAATCCTGGATATTTGTAGCAACCATTTGTATAGTGTCTCCTGGTACAAGGCGTCCTTTTAGCTGTTCCAATTTCTTTTTCTCAAGGGAAAGGGTTTGATCTATATTTTTTAGACGGTTTATTCTCCTTTTTAACCGACCTATTTTTAATTCTTGGGCCTCAATAGTAGTCTTTTGAAGCTCAATACGTGATTCTATTGGCGAATACATGAGGGCATACCAGGCAATAAAAAAAATTAAAAGGGCGCCATATCTTACTAGAGGAGGCTGTCTTTTAAGGTTTAAAAAGGAGAGGTCCATAGTCAGTATTATTATTAATAATGATTAATGGTTCATTTTAATGTTAATTCTACAGTATATCTCTCTTGTCCATTCCTGTTTTTTGTGACTGGGGAGGCAAGTTTTACCTGGGAAAAGAGTCTGCTTTTCCGCCATGCCTCCATGGTTTGAACTGCATAACCTCCTTCTGCAGAGATGCGTAGTTTATTGTCTCTTAAGGTTAAATATTTTATCCATGCATTTTTAGGGGTCTTTTCTGCAAGTTCCTTTAAGACATCAAGGAAATTAGGCCTTTCCTTTAAAAATGCCTTGAGATCACCTTGAAGGGCCCTAATCTTTTGAAGTTCTTCATCCTTCGATTTTAGTGGCTTATATTTTTTTTCAAGAACAGTAATTACTTCTTGATTTTTTTTTGCAGTAAAACCTAGCTTTGTAAGTTTAAAAAGTCTTAGTCCAGAAAAGGCAAAAAGTATAGTTATTAGCCCTACAAGCAAGATCTGATAGGTATCAATTCTAAGAGATAGAGGCCTTTTCCGTGGCCCTGGTTTAAAGGATATTTGGGGATAGGAGGAAGTTCCAAGGATTGATGCAGAAAGGCCTAGGGTCCACTTTTTTATACCAAGTATGTCTGAATTTTCAAATTTTGGCAGGCCCTTAAGCAAAAGTTTTTGATCCAATGTGTCACCAAGACCTTTTTCAAGGGGTATTACAGGTGTATTTTCTCCGTATTTAGCAGTAATAACGTCAAGGTTATTTAGAAAATGGCTTCCTTCCCAAAAAGAAGGGCCATGGAGATTTACAACTATTTTTTCCTCTTCCCTTTGAAGGCTTATGCATGGGAAGGACATCTCTGATAGCTTTCTGAGGAGTATGTCTGTACCAAGTGAACAAGGGCTTATACAGAAAAGGCTCTTTTGATGGCCTGTATTTTTTATTTCTTCTAAAATGGAATCAATAAAGGGTCGTTTACAATAGGCGAGAAGTACCCTTGATATGCCATTTCTTTCATAGGAAAAACAGTCATAATATATCTTTTCGGGGGGAATGTGAGAATGGACGTTTATTGATATTTTTACTGCATTTTCAGCCTCTTCTGGGGTGAGGCCGGGAAATTTTAATTCTCTTAAGTAATATTTGGTCCTTGGAATGGCTATAGTGATTATTCTAGATCGCTTTGGACTGATTTGTGCTAAAAGCCCCCTAAGCCTTTCTGCATCGTTTTTTCCAGGTACTTTCGTAAATAAAGGGGGGGTTGATCTTTCCCATCCTTTAAAAGACCTTTTTAGTAATTCATACTCGATCTGGTGTTCACCAAGATAGATGCCTAGAATTTCCTTTTTAAGCACTATGCACCTCAAGTAGGTATTAGGGTTAAATTCTTGGTGCCTGTCCCCAGTAAACCAGCCTGAATCCTAACTTGCTTCCAGTTTCCTTTTTAAAAAATATTTGATAACAGCTTTGATAGGCACAAGCCTTAAAACGCAAGGTGCCTAATCCATTTGCTTCTTTAAAATATTCTTTTTCTAATATGTCAATAAGTGGCTTGGGAGCTGCCTCTGATATCAATTTGTCAGTGCCATTATATATAGTAAAGAGGTCCTTAATACCACCTGTCCAGGTAGTCATTTCTTTTTCGTCATCTCTTTCCTTCCAATCCAAGGGTCCCCAATAAAGATCTGGGCTTACCCCTCTTACTAGAAGAAGTTGATCAAGAAGTATAAATTTACTGTCTGATGGTTCATAAGAAGGCCTTAAAGACAAATAATAGTCCTTTTCAGCTCCATTTGTCCTTTCATCTTGGTCGTTGTCTTTCCAGTCTAATATTGAATCGGAAAGGATTTCTCCCTCTTCTTTTCCTAAAAGTCCTTGAAGGGCCATTTCAATCATTTCATCTGGGGCCTTATTCAGGTCTATTTTCCCCCGTTCATCTTCAATACTAAATTTAAGGTTCTGTCCACCAATGGAAATTTTATAATGGGTTCCATCTGGAACAATAAATTGATCCTGATTTTCCTCTTCCTGGCCAAAAGGCTTTATATGTGGAGCAATTACCAAAAGAGCTGAATTTATGGCAAGTTTTGCCCTTAAGAGGTTCCATGGATTAAAGCCAAGGTTTCTTTTAAGGGTTGTCTCCAGGGTAAAGTAGCCTCCAATCATGGATAAAAATGCAATTACCCAGAGAACAAGTATTAATACAGCACCTTTTTGTGTCCTTAAGATCATAGTATCCCTACAGGAATCACATGCCAATTTTGTTCAAATTTTTGGTCCTTAAATTTTATCTTGATGGCGATTTCACTGGGAATCGGGCCAAAACCTGGATGTTCCTTTGGCCAATCGGAAACATCCACATTCTCATCAAGAAGAGGAGGTCTAAAGGCGAACTCGAGCTCTTCTATCCCCTTTATCTCATCAATTATCCATCCTTCGTCCAATAATTTTTGGGGGTGTTGGCCTAAGAAATCCTTTGAGATTTTTTGTTTAAGGTCAAAGGGCTTGGTTAGTATTTTTTGAGCATAAATAATGCCCTTATTTTCATCATCGTAGGCATAGATCACCTGAATAACTCCCCCTTGAGAAAGGCCTGATGGGGAATAGGTGGTGGTAAAGGAAATCATGTCCGAATCACCAAAGAAATAGGAAAAGCCAGATAGTGCAGAGCCTGTTTTTTCAACAATGTTTTCAAGTTGTCTATAAAGAAGGCCTTCAATTGCAGCCTCTGGAAAGAAATTTTCGTTTCCAGCCTTTATTCTTGTATAGGCATTTATTCCGCTTCTTAATGCCAGGGACAGGACAACAATCAAAAGTGCCATGAGTGTGATGGAAACTAGTACTTCAAGGAGTGTAAAGCCTTCTATAGAGCCTTTTTTTTTCATAGCCCCTTTATCTTGTTTTTATCTATCCAGAAGTTCAAAACAAACGCTCTTTTTCCACTAGGTGTAAGGAGCTTTAATACAATTTCCCTAGCATTTTCTGCCTTTATTTGCCTAACTTCTCCAGATGGAAGGGTTATCTTAGTCTCTACATCTCTTGTTTCAACAGAATAAGACCAGCCCTTTGCCCACTCTAGCTCCCCCGATGCTTCTTGAGGGAAGCTATTTCGTATGTTCCATGTATCGATAAGTCTTGTGGCTATCTGGGCAGCCCTTTGGGCTTCTAGCCCGCGAAAGGCCTGGGAATGTCCTTGGGCAAAAAGGGCCATGACCACGCCTATTGCTATGGCTGTTATGGCCGTTGCCACCAAGACTTCCATTAAAGTGAAACCACATTGATTAGCCAGATTTGATTTCATGGTAGATATAGGCCCAGATGCGTCCAATGGTAAAAAGATCATTTCTTCCATTTTCCCAGTTAAGCTCAAGCTCTCCTCCACTCGAGCTTCCATCAGGGTAAAAGGTTATAGCAAAGACACCATCTTCAAGTTCAATGATCTTATCCCCCTTTATCTCCAAAGACTTGGGAATATCCTTTAGTTTTTTTCCTTTAATTCCAAAGGCCCTTTTTTCCCCATCAATAATAAAATTGACAGGGCGTCCTGTGCCAATGGCCCTGTTTCTTGCATTTAAAAGCCCTTTTCTAAAGTCATAAACAAATCTTTTTTCTTTACTCTTAAATATTCCGCTTGAAACCGAAATAAAGACCATTGAACTCATTAGCCCAATTAAAACAAGGACAACTATGAGCTCAAAAAGGGTGAAACCGGCCTGATTTTTAGAAGGAAACATCATTTATTCCAAAAATTGCCATGAGCATGGAAAAGATTATCCCACCTATAACAATGCCCATTAAGACTATTGTTATAGGTTCTAACATGGATAAAAAGACCTTAGTGTCTGACTGGATTTCTTCTTCAAAGTCGTCTGCTATCTTTAATAACATTTTGGCCAATGATCCTGTTTCTTCGCCAACAGAAACAAGGTGAATCATAAGAGAAGGGAATATGTTAGAGCGTTTCATCAAGAGGCTTAGGCTCTTGCCTTGCCTCACTCCTGTGTAAAGCCTTTTTATTGCATCCTTTATCAGGGTGTTATTTACCACATCAGCGGAAAGGCTTATGCCTTTGAGAATGGGGATGCCACTTTCAAGAAGGGTTCCAAGAGTTCTTGAGAATCTGGATAGTTCCATCTTTTTTACAAAAGGACCTATCAAGGGAAGGGTTAGCTTCAGTCTATCAACGGTTTGTCTTCCCTCAGGGCGAGAAAGATAATATTTTAGTCCAAGGAAAAGGACTAGTATTAAGAGGAATCCAAGCCACCACCACTTCTGGAATAAAAGGCTCACGTCCAGGATCATCCTGGTCATAAAGGGCATTGGCTGATTGAGATCTTCAAAGATCTGTCCAAACTTTGGAACTACGAATATGACCAGTATTAATACGGACAAAAGGCCAACTGTTGCCAATATGGCAGGATAGATAGAGGAAGAGATAATAAATTTTTTAATTTGCCTTGTCCTTTCCAAAAATTCTCCAAGGCGCCTTAAGACTGACGGCAAAACCCCTCCGAGCTCTCCCACCTTGACCATATTCACATAAAGGTTATCAAAAACGTCCCTATGTAAAGAAAGGGCCTCTGAAAGGGTTTTGCCACCATGGATGGCATCCTTTAATTCCTTTATGAGCGCTTTTAGCTCCTCTTTTTCCGAGGCGTCACAAAGAATTACAAGGCTTCTTTCAAGTGGAACCCCGGCCTCCAGAAGGTCCGCAAGCTCTGTGGTAAAGTAAAGTAGGTCATCCAGTCTAATGCGCTTTTTTCCAATTTCGAAGATGGCCTCAAATGAGTGCAGCTTTTTGATATAAATTGGCTGAAGACCCTTAGAGATGAGGTGGTCTATTACTTCCTTTTGGTTTTGAGCGCTTTTTGTCCCCTTAGTGCGCTTTCCCCTTTGATCAATAGCTTCAAAGGAAAAGTCAGGCATTAATTAGTTACCCTCATTACCTCTTCAAGGGTTGTGATACCGTTTGCCACCTTGAGGAGCCCATCTTGTCTTAAGGTCTTCATTCCGTTTTCTTGGGCCTTTTTAGAAATGGTGCTTGAATTTTCTCCATTTAAGATAAGGGCAGGTATGCCATCATTTACTTCCAGAAGTTCATAGATTCCTGTTCTTCCTGAATAGCCTGTATTTGCGCAACTTGGACAACCTTTCCCTCTCCATTGTCTAACCGGTATTTGATCTTTAGAAACTCCAAGGGCTGAAGCTGTTTCGTCAAGGAGACCTTCTGGGAGTAGATATTCCTCTTTGCAGTTAGGGCAAATTTTTCTAACAAGCCTCTGGGCCATGACCGCCAGGAGACATGATGAAATAAGATATGGCTCTATCCCCATTTCTTCAAGTCTTGTAATGGCGCTTGCAGCATCATTTGTGTGAAGGGTAGAGAAAACCAAGTGGCCAGTAAGGGCAGACTGAACTGCAATTTCTGCTGTTTCGCTGTCTCTTATCTCTCCAATAAGTATGATGTCCGGATCCTGTCTTAGGATTGTCCTCAAGGCAGATGCAAAGGTAAGGCCAATGTTTGATTTTACCTGTATCTGGTTTATTCCCTCAAGCTGGTATTCAACCGGGTCCTCAACGGTCACGATCTTTTTTTCCGGACTGTTTATGCGGTTCATTACGCTATAAAGCGTAGTGGTTTTACCGCTTCCTGTTGGTCCTGTCACAAGAATCATTCCATAGGGACGTCTTATTAGATAGTCGAATTTCTCTAAAACCTTTGGTGTTATTCCCAGGGATTCAAGCTCAAGCTTTACTTCTTCCCTGTTTAAAAGTCTTAGGACAATGCTTTCTCCAAAGATGGTAGGAAGGGATGAGACCCTGATGTCAATCTCCCTTCTCCCATCCTTTACCTTTATCCTTCCGTCTTGAGGTAGCCTCATCTCGGCAATATTCATCTTTGCCATGAGTTTAAGGCGTGATGTGATGGCAGGCTGAAGCTTTTTTGATACAGTCTCGATGTCGTGAAGGACCCCATCTATCCTGTACCTAATTTTTAAATGGTCTCTAAAGGGCTCAAAATGGATATCAGAGGCCCTTACCTCAAGGGCCTGGTTTATAACATGATTTACAAGCCTCACAACCGGCGCTTCAGTAGCAAGGTCTCTTAATTGTTCAGGGTCATCCCAGAGCCCTTCATCCATGGAGGATTCTGTCTCTTCTTCGTTTGCCTCCATGTCAGTTTCTGCCTCGTACCATCGATAAATAGTTGACAGTATGTCTTCTTCAGAGGCTCTAAGAGGCTCAACCCTTCTTTGGTAAACATCTTCCAAAAGTTCAACTAGATAGAGGTCTGAAGGGTCTGACATAGCAACAATTATTTTGTCATCTGCAACCTCAAGGGGTAAAATTTTCCATTGCTGCATCTGTTGAGGTGTAAGACCATTGACTATTGGGGGTTTTTCAGGAAAATCATGGGCGTCAATGGTCCTGAACTTTGAAAGGATACCATCATTATCCCTGTTTTCAGGGTCATCCTTTGGCTGGTTTTTATTTTCTTGATTTCCCTTTAAAAAAAGGCCTAGCTTGTTGCTAATATCCAGTAATGGCATTGCTATTTCCAGCTAACAATATCAGCATCCTCTCCTTCTCCGCCTTCTTGGCCGTCTCTTCCATAACTGTAAAGATCATACTCCCCATGTTCACCTGGACTCTTATAAACATAATCTCTTCCCCAAGGGTCCTTTGGTACAGGCTTTGGAAGATATGGGCCAGACCAGTTTGGAAGATCATCGGGTTTTTCCCGAAGCGCTTGAAGTCCTTCTTCAGTGGTAGGGTATCGACCGTTATCAAGTCTAAATTCATCAAGTGCCTGTCCCAAAAGTTCAATTTGGGCTTTGGCAGTTTTTTGTTTGCTTGCGCTCAGTTTTTTGAAAAATTTTGGTGCCACCAAGGAGGCCAAAAGCCCAATAATTATGACGACTACCAATAATTCTATTAAGGTGAACCCTTTTTTATTTAACACTTTATTCTTTTGTCGCTTCTTAAGCATTAGTTTTCTCCAATGTTAGATTTTTCTAAGACTTATAAATTTTAAACAAATATAACATAAATCAAAAATGGTGCATACCCAGATAAAAAATTACCCTTGATGAATTTAAAAAATAATTGAATCATCATTCATTTTTTCTTGACTTTCCTATTTTAAAGTGATATTTTTCACGTAGCTTAATTTAAAAAACATAATATTTTTCGCAACTTTTAGGGTTCGTTTTATTTTGCTGCCAAAAATTTTAGTTGATTTGCTGGGCAGTTTGTGATAGACATTGAATCATCATTCATTTCAGCCCTTCGGCTGAGAGAGGAGGAAGGGCATGATGAGCGGTTTTGAAACCATCGTCATGTATCTTGGGATGTCATTGCTAGTTGTGCTGGCAATGATTGGTGTTTCGGCTGCCCTCGGTCCATTCAGGCCAAAGCCAAGAAAGGCTACCACCTATGAATGTGGTGTTCCGCTTCTTGATCCTGCAGAAAAAAGATATGATGTAAAATATTATCTTGTTGCTGTCCTCTTTCTCGTCTTCGATCTTGAAACAGTTCTTATTTATCCCATAGCTGTCAGGTACAAGGTCCTTGCTTATATAGGATGGGGAGTGTTTTTTGAGGTTTTTATATTTGTGGCCGTGTTGCTGGCAGGTCTGTTATATGCAATTAAGAAACGCGCCATTGAATGGGAGTAGGAGGCATTTATGGGTCTTCAGGCATATACCGGCCCCGGATGGCTTTTGACTAAAGCTGAACAGCTTATAAATTGGGGAAGGAGTAGATCTCCTTGGCCCCTTCCTTACGGAACAGCCTGTTGTGGCATTGAGATGATGTGTGCCCTGGCGGCATCCTATGATATGGCACGGTTTGGTGCAGAGCGCCCAAGTTTTTCGCCACGTCAGGCGGATGTTCTAATTGAAGCCGGAACAATTACAAAAAAAATGGTACCTGTTTTAAGGCGCATTTACGATCAGATGGCAGAGCCCAAGTGGGTAATTGCAATGGGGGCCTGTGCCTGTACCGGGGGTGTCTTTCGCACTTACTCCACACACCAGGGAATCAGTGACGTGATACCCGTGGATGTTTATATACCTGGCTGTCCACCAAGGCCTGAGGGCCTTTTGTATGCACTTCTTAAGTTGATGGACAAGATACAAAAAGATCATCCACTGCGTAAGCAGGTGGTTGAGGCATTGGGGGGCTAGAGATGGGCCTCAAGGAAAAAGTTCAAGACCTTCTTGGCAACGATATCCTCGATATTGTGGAGTATAGGGGGGACTTAACTATTGAAGTCCCGAAATCCAAAAATGTTAAAGTTCTTAAGGCTTTGAAGGAGGTAGAGGGTCTTCAATTTGATTTTTTGGTGGATATTGTAGGGGTAGATAATTCTGCCCTCTATGAAAAAAAGAAGGCCAAGAAGAAAAAGCCAAAGGGGGATGAGGAGGCAGAGGAAAAAGAACCTGTAAAAGAGGGGCCGCCTCCGCCAAGGTTTGAGGTGGTCTATTTGCTTTTGGCCTTAAGTACTAATGAAAGATTAAGGGTGAAAATAAGGGTTTCAGAGGATGATCTTGAGGTAGATTCAATAACAGGTCTTTGGCGTGGTGCAAACTGGCCTGAACGTGAGGTCTATGACATGTTCGGTATCAGGTTTAAGGGTCATCCAAATCTCAAGAGACTTCTTATGTGGGAGGGTTTTCCTGCTCATCCTCTCAGGAAGGATTATCCCCTTGAGGGACAGGGTGAGCAGAGAGACTTTGATGATTGCAGATTCTTCTAAGTAGGAAATTTCAATAGACCGGTCTTTATTAAATGCCACCTGAGGAGGGATGTTGTGGCAAAAAATAATAATGCCCCTATTACTGGCGATTATGTAACCATAAACATCGGTCCGTCCCACCCTGCAATGCATGGTACACTTAGGGTGGTATGTAAAACCGATGGTGAAACCATTGTAGAGGCCATTCCAGAAATCGGCTACCTCCATAGGGGGGTAGAAAAGCTTGGAGAAAATCTTACCTATCACCAGTTTATTCCAATTACAGATAGGCTCAACTATTGTAGCGCAATTGCAAATAATGTTGCCTATGAAAAGGCCGTAGAGAAACTTTTAGGCATTGAAATACCGGAAAAGGCCAAGCTCATTCGAGTTATAATGAAAGAGCTTGCGAGGATCGCTGACCATCAGGTCTGTGTAGGTATCCTTGGGGTGGACCTTGGGGCATTTACTCCATTTTTTTATCTTATCATTCAGCGTGAAGAGATATACGACATATTTGAGTGGTACAATGGGGCACGTTTGACCAACACGTTTGGAAGAATTGGTGGAGTAAACGCTGATTTACCGGAAATTTTTCATACCAAATGGCCAAAACTTAAGGATACTATTCGAAAGGCAAATGACGAGACGGATAAGCTCCTTACCCATAATCGCATCTGGATGGATAGGACCATAGGAGTCAATCCCTTTTCTCCTGAAGATGCCCTTGAGTATGGCTTTACAGGCCCGTGTTTAAGGGCAACTGGCGTTAAAAGAGATCTTAGGAAGGACGAGCCCTATTATTTCTATAATCAGTTTGATTTTGAAGTCCCAGTTGGAAAACATGGGGACGTATTCGATAGGTACTATGTCCGCCTCATTGAAATGGAAGAGTCTATTAAGATAATTGATCAGGCCTATACTATGTATAAGGAACTACCGCCAGATGCTCCGCTTATGGCAAAGGTTCCAAAGATTATAAAGCCACCTGAAGGAGAGATATATTCTGCCATTGAATCCCCCAACGGGGAGCTAGGTTTTTTTATAAAGAGCGATGGAACTGATAAGCCCTATAGAATAAAAATTAGACCCCCATGTTATATGGTTTATCAGGCCTTTCCAGAACTCGTCAAAGGGGAGATGATAGCTGACACAATTGCCTGTTTGAGCAGCCTTAACATTATTGCGGGCGAGCTTGACAGGTAAGGAGGCAACCTTATGGACAATTGGGTTATTGCACTAATAAAGGTTGTATTTATTTGGACATGGACACTTTTAATTGCAACCTTGATGACATGGGTTGAACGTAGGGGCTCTGCCATGATGCAAGATAGGCTTGGCCCAAACAGAGCAGGCCCTTTTGGTCTATTTCAGCCCCTGGCCGATGGTATAAAGCTCTTTACTAAGGAGGATATTATCCCAGAAAAGGCCCATAAGATACTCTTCAGTCTTGGTCCTATTTTATTTGCGCTTCCAGCCTTTTCTGCCTATGCAGTAATACCCTTTGGCGACAAGCTCGTAGTAAATGGGAAGGAAATAATCCTTCAGGTTGCCGATGTAAATGTAGGTTTCCTATATGTAGTGGCCCTGGGGGCCATGGCCGTTTATGGCATAGTCCTTGGAGGCTGGGGTTCCAACAATAAATATTCCATCTTGGGCGGGCTTCGTTCAACTGCCCAGCTTATTTCCTATGAGGTTCCGTTTGGTCTGTCTCTGCTGGCAGTCGTTCTCGTCTACGGCACATTCAGTCTTAGAGAGATTTCCTTGGCCCAGCAAGGAACCTTCCTTGGCTTTTTGCCCAACTGGGGAATATTCAAGCAGCCTCTAGGGTTTATCCTTTTCATAGTAACTGCTTATGCTGAAGCCAACAGGGTACCCTTTGACCTTCCCGAGGCAGAAAGTGAAATTGTTGCTGGATATCATACTGAATACGGTTCCATGAGGCTTGGTCTTTATCTTTTCGGCGAATATGTGAACATGTACACCTTGGCTGCACTCATGGTCACCCTCTATTTCGGTGCCTGGCATTTGCCATACATCGATATGAGTAAGTTCCTTGGGCCAGTTTCCTATGGAATAGCAAGTTTCTTGGTCTTTTTTCTAAAGACAGCCTTTTTCCTGTGGCTGTTTGTTTGGGTCCGTTGGACAGTGCCAAGGTTCAGGTATGATCAGGTTATGGGGTTGGGTTGGAAGGCCCTTATACCCCTGGCTTTGGTGAATCTCTTTATAACTGCCCTTTGTATTCAGTTAACAGTTTAGGCTGGAGCAGATTATGGCAAAACCAGTAGTCAAAAAAGAATATACCTTCCTAGAAAGGATTTATCTCTGGGAGATCGTTAAGGGGCTAAAACTTACCTTCAAGCATTTTACCTTTAATTTTAAAGAATCCTTGAAAAAGGGTCCTCATACGGTTCCTACTTGTTGGCAATATCCTGAAGACAGGCGACCAATTGCCCCTGTTTTCAGGGGTGCCCACATGCTTTGCCTAGACGATGAAGGCCGTGAGCTCTGTGTTGGTTGCGGGATGTGTGCCCGTGCTTGCCCTGCAAAGTGCATAACAGTAAAGCGTGGTAAACCTGCTGAAGGTGAAGAGGGCAAATACGCTGGAAAGACAATGAGCACTGAATTTACTATAGACATGCTTCGTTGCATCTTCTGTGGATTTTGTGAAGAGGCCTGTCCAAAGGGTGCAATTCAGCTCGGTCAGGAATACGAGCTTGCTGAATATACAATGGATGCCTGCATTTATGATAAAGAGCGACTTCTGGCCAATTTTCAAAAGGCCAAGGCAGAAGGAAAGCTCAAACCGCCCAAAAAGCCCGTTCCAGTTGCAGAGGGAGACAAAAAGGCTGCTGCAAAAAAGGCTGCTCAAAAGCCAGCGGGTAAAGAAGCTACAAAGTCCAAAAAGGCTACTTCAAAGCCACAGGCTGAGGAAAAGAAGGCGTCAGAGTCCAAAGGGGAAGAAACTTAAGGCAACCTAGGAAAGTTAGTTTTACCAGGGAGAGGTCAATGGATATCTATTTTATAATCTTTGCAATAATGGCACTAGGCGGCGCACTTTTTACCATTACTGCCAAGGACGCACTTCCAAGTGCCCTTGGTCTGTTAACAGTATTTATTGCCCTTTCTGCCCTTTATTTGCACCTACATGCGCCTCTTATAGCCATTTTTCAGGTGACCATCTATGCAGGTGCCATATTGGTACTGGTGGTTTTTGTGATCATGCTTCTTATGACCCCAGATGAAAAGCTAGAGGCAGCACAAAAAAATATGGCCTATCGCATTATGGGGGCAGTTCTTGGTGCATATCTTACAGCTCTGACAGTTGTTGGAGTCAAAGGTATAAGCGAGTTAATTTCCGCAAATGAGTTGCCAGAAGGCTTTGGCCATCCTGGGCTTTTAGGAGATTTATTTTTCAAAAAATACCTGCTTCATTTTGAGATGGCATCGGTCTTACTCCTGGTGGCCTTAATAGCAGGTATTTATCTGGCCAAAAAGAGGATTTGATGGGGGCCATTATGGATCAATATGTGATACTTTCCTGTCTGCTTTTTGGAATTGGGGCAATAGGTTTTTTAACCCGTCGAAATGCCCTGATTTTATTCATGTCCGTTGAGTTAATGCTAAATGCCATAAATTTGATGCTAGTTAGTTTCTCCCATCAAAGGGCTGATATGTCCGGGCAGGTAATGGTTCTGTTCATATTTGCCGTTGCCGCCGCGGAAGTAGCGGTTGGTCTGGCTATATTGATTAGCTTATTTAAGCATATAAAGTCTGTAGATATAAACAAATTCAATCTACTTAAATGGTGATTGGGTAAAAGGGAAAAGGGATAAGACATGGAAAACTATATTTACCTGATACCGCTTTTTCCATTCCTGGGTTTTCTAATTAACGGGCTTTTTGGAAAAAAACTTGGAAAAGGTATAATATCTTTTATAGGGTGCACGACTATAGGTTTTTCCTTTCTAGTTTCGGTTTTCATATGGAAATATCTTTTGTCCCTGGAGCCAGAACACAGGGTTCTCACCCAGGTACTGTGGAAATGGCTTGCAGTTGGAAAGCTCAATGTGGAGGTTGGCTTTCTCATTGATCCTTTGTCCATGCTAATGATCCTGGTAGTTACAGGAGTAGGTTTTCTCATACATGTCTATAGCACTGGTTACATGTGGGATGACGAATCCTACTGGAGGTACTTTGCCTATTTGAACATGTTTGTCTTTTTCATGTCCCTTCTGGTCCTTGGAAGCAACTATTTGGTAATGTTTGTAGGCTGGGAGGGAGTAGGCCTTGCCTCATATCTCCTCATCGGATTTTGGTATCAAGGGATAGATAACGCCATAGCAGGAAAAAAGGCATTTGTTGTCAACAGGATTGGGGACTTTGGATTTGCCCTGGGCATGTTTCTTATGTTCTGGACCTTTGGCTCTTTATCATACTTAGATGTATTCCCAAAGGCCCTGCACATGTTTGAAAGCGGAGCCCTTGCCTTAAACTCACCTGTAATGGTTGCAATATGTCTCCTTCTATTTATAGGAGCAACCGGAAAATCTGCACAGATTCCTCTCTATATCTGGCTTCCTGATGCCATGGCAGGTCCAACTCCTGTTTCTGCATTGATCCATGCTGCCACAATGGTTACGGCAGGAGTTTATATGGTAGCAAGGACGAATATCCTTTATACCCTCGCTCCAACTGCCCTTCTTGTGGTGGCAGGCATAGCCTGTGCAACTGCCTTTTTTGCTGCTACCATGGGAGTTTTGCAAAACGACATAAAAAAGGTTCTTGCATATTCAACTGTTAGCCAGCTCGGATATATGTTTATTGGAGTAGGTGTTACTGCTTATTGGGCAGGTATTTTTCACCTCATGACCCATGCCTTTTTTAAAGCCTGTTTGTTTCTCTGTTCAGGTTCTGTAATTCATGCCATGAGCGGGGATCAGGATATGAGACACATGGGTGGTTTGGCCAAAAAGATGCCTATTACATATTTAACCATGCTCATTGCCACCTTGGCCATTTCTGGGCTTCCACCCTTTGCTGGTTTCTTTAGTAAGGATGAAATCCTTGGAAAGGCCTTTGTTTTTCCCTTCTATCCAAGTGCAGGTAAGGTTATATGGTTCATAGGTACTGTGGCTGCTGGAATCACGGCCTTTTACATGTTTCGCCTAATCTTTATGACCTTTCACGGTGAGTTTCGTGGCACAGAAGAGCAAAGGCATCACCTGCACGAATCACCTGCAAATATGACCGTGCCACTTGTCATATTGGCCATTCTCTCAATTGTTGGTGGATGGCTAGGTATTCCACATTTGATAGGAAAGCTCTTTGGCCATGTTCCAAATTTACTTGAAACATTTCTAGAGCCAGTATTTGAACACTCTAATAATATTGTGGCCTCGACTGTTGGAATTCACCATGTTCCAGAGGCAGCAGAGTGGAGTCTAATGAGTACTTCAGTGGTTGTAGCCATAATAGGTATTTCTCTCGCCTTCTACATCTATATGGTTCACGGCAAAGAGCTACCGAAGAAGCTGGCCGAAAAATATGCCTTCCATTATCAGGTCATTTACAACAAATATTATGTTGATGAGATTTACGAAGTCCTGTTTGTTCTTCCAATCTATTACCTCAGTATCTTACTCTGGAAGGTAGTGGATGCCTTTATGATAGATGGGATAGGCGTCAATGGCCCGGCATGGCTCGTTAAGAAGACATCAGCCGGCACGAGATTGGTTCAAAATGGCTATGTCCAGACCTATGGTGCATTTATGCTAGTTGGTCTGGTCTCAATAGTTTGCTTTTTCCTTTATAGATAGGCCATTTGAGGTACAGGAGAATTAAGGACTAAATAGAGGGCAAAGAAAAATAAAGAGGAGACAGGGGAGTCCATGAACGCGCCCATATTGACATACACAATCTTTTTACCACTTTTAGGAGTTCCATTTATCCTGGCTGTTCCCCAAAAGGGTGATGTTGGCAAAAACGTAATCAGAGGCATAGCCTTAGTGACAAGTATCCTGGTCTTTTTGGTTTCTCTTAGGATCTATTTTGATTTTGATGCCTCAATTGGTGGCTTCCAGTTTCTTGAAGATCATCAGTGGATATCGAGTTACGGTATTCATTATAAGCTGGGGCTTGACGGTCTTTCATTTTGGCTGGTCCTTCTAACTACATTCTTAACGCCTCTCACTATTCTTTCGACTTGGAGAGCCATTGACAAGAGAGTGAAGGAATTTCAGGTCTCCATGCTGGTTTTGGAGACTGCTATGTTAGGTACCTTCATGGCTCTTGATCTCTTTCTCTTTTACGTCTTCTGGGAAATAATGTTGATCCCCATGTATTTGATAATCGGTGTATGGGGAGGTGAAAGAAGGATTTATGCGGCTGTAAAGTTCTTTTTATACACAGCCGTTGGTTCTCTTTTGATGTTGGTGTGTATTATCGGTCTTGTATATTTTCACCAGCAGCAGACAGGTGTAATGACATTTGATCTACTGAAACTCTATGGAACAAAGATTCCGCGTCTTTATGAAATACTCTTTTTCGCTGCTTTTGCGCTGGCCTTTGCCATCAAGGTTCCAATGTTCCCCTTGCACACGTGGTTGCCAGATGCCCACGTCGAGGCCCCTACTGCTGGCTCTGTCATACTTGCTGGAATACTTCTCAAGATGGGTACATATGGGTTTTTCCGTTTTGCAATGCCACTTTTTCCGCAAGGCTCTGCCTTTTTCACACCATTAATAATTACTCTATCTGTTATAGGAATCATTTATGGAGCCCTGGTGGCCATGGTGCAGCCTGATATCAAAAAGCTTGTTGCCTATTCATCGGTATCTCACCTCGGTTATTGTATGCTTGGTCTTTATGTCCTCACACGGCAAGGGGTTGAAGGTTCAGTGCTTCAGATGATAAACCATGGTATTTCAACAGGGGCATTGTTCCTTTTAGTAGGCATTGTCTATGAGAGGAGGCACACCAGGCTTATTAAGGAATATGGCGGAATTGCCAGGATAGTCCCTATTTATTCAACCATTTTTCTTATTGTAACTTTATCTTCAATAGGTTTCCCCACAACAAATGGCTTTATAGGTGAGTTTTTAATTCTTCTTGGTGCCTTTAAGGTGAATAAACTTGCTGCTGTTCTTGCTGCAACAGGGGTTATCCTTGGTGCAGTCTATATGCTTTGGATGGTCCAAAGGGTTTTTTACGGCGAGGTAACCAATCCGAAAAATCTTACTTTGAAAGATATGAATTTTAGGGAAGTAGTATATATGCTTCCATTGATAGTTCTTATATTTTGGATTGGTCTGTTCCCGAACTTCTTCCTGGACAAGATGCATACATCTGTAGATAAGTTCATCTCTCAAGTAAAGGTGGAAAGAACAGATTTGAATTCTCACCATCAGATGGCTAGGGCCTTTTTAAAGAACCATGAAACGAAAGTTGTTATTGCCAAGGAGTAGAGCATGAACGCATTAACATTTAGTTTTGATCTAGGGCATCTTTGGCAGGTTTGCGGTGGCCAGTTGATATTGATTCTTGCCGGTATCTTTTTGATATTTATAGATATTTTTCTCTTAGATAAAGATGAGTCATGTAGGAATAAATGGCTTGGCTGGCTTACGGTGATAATTTTCGCCCTGACCATCGGACATCTCGCCAAGAGAGAATGGGGTCTTCACGATACCGTGTTCATGGGGGTTTTTTCGGCAGATAAATTTAGCGTTTTTGTTTCCATAATCATGGTCATTTCCGGACTTTTGGCAGCCCTAATGAGTATAGGATATCTCAAAAACAACCAGGTAATGAAGGGGGAATATTATATCCTTCTTGTCTTTGCTGTTGCTGGTGCAGTTGGATTGGTCCAATCAGTGGATTTACTCATGATGTTTATCACCCTGGAGGTAATGTCCCTTGCTGTTTACGCCCTGGCAGCCTTTTTGAAGGGTGATAGAACAAGTCAGGAAGGGGCCCTTAAATATTTTCTTTTAGGGGCCTTTGGGTCGGCCATGTTCCTTTTTGGGGTTGCATTGATCTTTGGGATTACAGGAAGTCTAAATATTTCCAAAATAGCACAGAGCCTTTCTTCAGGACTTTACGCAAAGGCTCCGATCCTTCTTGCCTTTGCCATGATAATGGCGGGTTTATTTTTTAAAATGGCAATGGTGCCATTTCACATGTGGACTCCTGATGTTTATGAAGGCGCACCTTCAGTGGTAACTGGTTTTATGGCTACCTGTGTCAAAGCAGCGGCCTTTGGAATCTTTATTAAGGTCCTTTTTGTCACATTCACGCCGATACTTAGCCAAAACGGTCAGCCAGATTTTTATGCCACTGTAAATCTTTCTGCCCTTGCCCCATACTGGAAACCTGTTATCTGGTGGTTAGCCCTTTTGACCATGTTCTTTGGAAATCTCATTGCTGTATCCCAGTCCAATATTAAGCGAATGCTGGCCTATTCATCAATTGCTCACGCTGGATATATGGCAGTAGGTATAATTGCTGCAAATGCAGATGGCAGAATGGGTGTCCTTTTTTACCTTTTTTCCTATACTCTAATGAATCTAGGTGCCTTTGGCGTGATTTATCTCATAGACGGAAGGGAAAGAGACGCCCAAACCCTGGATGATTACCGGGGAATTGGCTACAGGTATCCAACCCTAGCATTTTTATTGAGTCTTTTTCTGGTGGCAATGGCTGGCCTTCCCCCAACTGCGGGTTTTATCGCAAAATTCTACGTCTTTTCGGCAGCTATTAAAGAAGGTTATTATCTCTTGGCCGCCCTTGGTGTTCTAACAAGTGTCATTGGGGCCTACTATTACCTGAGAGTCCTTTATATGATGTACATGAAAGAAGAAATCAGAGTGGTTACAAGGGGAACAGTTTCTGCCCCTACTGCCATTGCCTTGATTGTGACCGCCTTGGGAGTTCTCTATCTAGGCATTCTTCCAGAAGGGCTTGCAAATGTGGCTTCTGCCGCACAGCAAAGCCTGGCCATGATTTTCTAACCCTAATATCTACTTTACTAGGACTGATTTATAAACCAAGTCATAACCCTTTACAATTGAGAGTAAAAGGCACCTTAAACGGTGCCTTTTTGTTTTATAGGCTGCCACGATCACAAAAGACAAAAGGTGAAAGGGCGAAAGATGATGACAGAGCCTGTTTTTCAATCCTTGATGAATGTCTTTTTCGTGTCTATTTATTAAATTCATGGTCTGCCTCCTTGCGACCATAAAAATTGGGCTCTTACTTTTTATATCGGAATTTATTTGCCCACTTGTGAAATATGAATATAAAAGATTATATATATATTAAAAATGCGAGGCTTCATAATCTAAGGGGAATTGATGTTAAGATTCCACTAAATTCCATTACACTCGTTTCTGGTGTTTCGGGCTCAGGGAAATCAAGTTTTGCTCTGGACCTACTGGGTGGATTTCTAAAAAGCTATTACTTACAGGTCCTTGAGGTTGCGAGTTCCTATGGAAATGAGATAGATTTTCGTGATTACTTCGAGGTGGTGGATTCACTCTACCCAGTAATTCCACCAGTTATATTTGAGTCTGCAAGGACCTATCCCCATCACTTATCTACTGTCTCAACTGTCACAGGAATAAGGACTAGGTTAAAGGCGCTTTTAAAGCTAATAGGAACTACTGTCTGCCCTTATTGCAAGAATGCACTGGACCAAACAAGTCTTGATCAAATAGTGGAGGATCTCTTTAGCTCTTTTCTTAATGAAAAGGCCCTTCTTATGGCACAAATTTCCCTAAAAGAACAAGGCCAGGAAGAGAGGGAAAAGCAAATAAAAAGAATAATAAGAGACGGATTTTTGCGGTTTATGGTAGATGGCACGGAGCTTTTTGTTGATAATCCGAAGGCATTAAAAGCTCTTATTGAGGCCAACGATATAGCAATCGTTACAGATAGACTTGTTATTCGACCCGGTCAACGAAATCGCCTTTATGATTCCCTCAGGCTTTCTGAGGAAATTGGAGATGGAATTATAAAGATCGCCATAAAGAAAAAGAGTGGAACAGACGAGCGTCAATTCTTGACTGCTCCATATTGTATAACATGTAATAAAAAAATCAAAATTCATGGAGTAAAATCACTGGCAATTGCTGGAAAGGGCCTGCTTGAAATTGAATCTCTAAGTGTAAAGGAGGTCCTATCTTTTTTTAAAAAAGTCCTTAAGGACTTACCAAAAAAGGGTAGGGCATTCTTTTTAATAAAGGATTTAGTCGAATTTTTAAGCCTGTTAGAACGGCTTGAGCTCGGTAATTTGTGTCTTGAAGCCCCTATTTCAAAAATTTCAAGCAATGAATTTACGAAGTTAAGGCTTGCCACTGTGGTATCTAAAGCCCTTTATGGTGCTCTTTATATTTTCGATGAGCCCTTTGGCAGTCTTCCAAAGGAGGAACGTGGAGAGATTATAAAATTAATTAATGATCTCAGGTCAAAGGGCAATACCATAATTATTATTGAAAATTGTTTTGAGGCCCTGGAAGCAAGTAATTACGTTATCGAGTTCGGTCCCGGCCCTGGAACAAAAGGGGGAGAGGTTATCTTCCAAGGAGATCTCGATGAAACCGTTTCCCAAAAACTGAAAAAGGAGTTTAGTACCATTGAGTTTACCCTGCCTAGAAGAAAGGGTAGAAAGGATTATATCTCTATAGATACGGCTAAGGGCCCTATAAGGATTTTAAAAAACACACTTAATCTTATTTCTGGTCCAACAGGTTCTGGAAAATCTCTCCTTCTAGAAGAAATTCTAAATTGTTTAAATAAATTGCTTGATGGCAGTTTTATTTACCTAGTTGATCAGATGCCCATTTTCAGGCAACGCTATTCTCTTTGCGCAACGGTGCTTGGGGTCTTCGGGCACATTAGAAGGCTTTTTTCAAGGACAAGGGAGGCCCGTGCCTTTGGACTGACTCCGTCCATGTTTTCTTTATCCAAAAAAGGAGGTCGATGCGAGGCCTGTAAGGGCACAGGTGCGTTTGAGGCCTTAAAAGGAGGTTTGGGACGCTTGCTCTCCCAGCCTTGTCCGATCTGTCAAGGAACAGGTTTTGGATCAGAGGTTTTAACAATCAAGTATAGGGGATTAAATATTGCTCAAATACTTGGCCTGACAATTACCGAAGCTGCAGATTTTTTTTCAAATCTAAAAATAATCAGAGAGCCACTGACCTTGGCAGAAAGGATTGGACTTGGTTATATCCTTTTGGGACAAAGGGTTTCCAGCCTTTCAGCAGGCGAGGGTCAAAGGCTTAAGCTTTCAGGTAAGCTTTCAAAGGCAAAGGCAAAAAAAGGCTTCTTCCTGCTGGATCAGCCCACAAAGGGCCTTCATCCAAAGGATGTTGAAAGACTTTTAAGGCTTTTTTCAGAAATGCTGGATCATGGGCACACATTGATTGTTGCAGACAATAATGAGCTTCTTCTAAAGAACTGTCAGAACCGAATAGAATTATCTAGATTGGTGTCTGTTTAATTTTTCATCTAAGGCTTTTTGGGCCATAATGTGGGAAAGGGTCACCATATAAGGGACTCTGTTTTGGCCATGTAATTTCTCTACTATCTTAGCAGCAGACTTTATCGAAATTCCGGCAGATGTTATAAAAAGAGGTCTTGAGCTTTTCCTTCTATAGACCTTAAGGCATTCCCTGTGCCCTTTAAAGAGATTTTTGGCAATGCCAATAACGGGGATTTTTTCATTTTGACTTTTAAAAAGATGTGCTCCAAGCCCTGGTCTATTTCCAGGAAGCCAAACATATCCGTCAATGAATATGATGTTCAGGTCTTCCTCTACCCTCTCAAGGACACTCAATAAAAGAGGCAACTCCCTTTCATAGAATTTCCCAGGGATATAGGGTTTTACCTTTAACTTACGGCCTGTTATTACCTTGGCGGGTTTTTGGGAACCAATGGAGTCAAAGATTACACCGCAGGCCAAGCCAATGGAGGATTCGTAAGCGGCATCAAGACAGATATACATAATAAAAAAGGCCGCTTTAAGCGGCCTTTTAATTTACCCAGACTTTTTACTATTCATTAGCCACCAAGGCCAAAGATAGTCATGAGTTTTGGAAGCATTGGATTGGCGTAGAGAGCGATAAGAGCAACAACTAGGGCGTAAATGGTCAAAGATTCAATTAGAGCAAGACCGATGAACATGGTAACTGTGAGTTTACCGGCAAGTTCTGGATTCCTGGCTGTTCCATCCAGACAGCCCTTTGCACAGTGACCCATTCCAACACCGCAACCAGATGCAGCAATTCCAACTCCAAGACCTGCTGCAAGGACTGATGCAGCCATCAAGAAACCAACGTGGCCACCCTTGGCAACATCATCACCTGCTGCAAATGAAACTGCAGCAAGACCCAGGACAAATAAAACTGTCAATACGGAAATCCATGAAAACTTCTTCACTTTAAAAAACCTCCTTTTTCAATTTTTTATATGGCCTTCTTCTTTTTGCCTAAATTAATGTGCCCCCGCCATGGCCTCTACAGAATAAACTATTGAAAGGACATAGAAGATAAAGGCCTGGAGGAGACAAACCAAAACACCAAGTATCATGATTGGAAGCGGTGCCAAATAGGGCCCGGCAAGCATGAAAAGGAGTCCAAGGAGGATCTCCTTAGAAACCATGTTTCCAAAAAGTCGGATGGAAAGGCTTAATATCCTTCCAACATGGCTGAATATCTCAATTGGAAACATCATGGGTGCCATTGCCGGAATTGGCCCCATAAAATGCTTTATATATTTGATGCCATGAAATCTTATACCTAGAATGTGATAGGTTGCAATTGATATTGCAGTACATCCAAGAGTTACATTCAAGTTGGCAGTAGGCGACATAAATCCTGGAAAAAGGCCAAGATAATTTCCCACCAGGATATAGAACATAAAGGTTGTCATCATGGGGAAGATGATCATGGTCTGGCGGTGATCATGGGTTTGTTCTTGAATAAAGTTTTCAGACCAGTCAATAAAAATTTCCATGAGATTTTGAAGACCTGAAGGGACCTTCTTGTTGATGTTAGATGTTGCAGCCCAGGCAATGATAACACAAATAATCATTGCCAAATAACTATATTGCATGTGTGGTGCAAGAATTTGGGCCAATGGACTTGAGCCTCCGTGTGCAGGTAATCCCAGGGCATCTAACAAAATACTCAAAAACAATAAGGGATGTTCCATGACTAAACTGCCTCCTTAAATTTGACTCTATAAACAAGCATTCCCAAAACTAAGAGAAAAAAGTTAATAACTCCCACCGATAGTCCTAAAACAAGGCCTACAGGCGAGAAATATTCTTTGTAAAATAGCATTGCCACAGTTACTGCCAGGGCGATAATCCCCATTCTGACTGCCATTCCTGCATAATAGGCTGCCATGCTTCTCCATCTTACAACCCTTAAACAATCGCGATTGAGTCCAACACAGTTGAGATTTACTAGTAATCCCCCGAGTAATATTCCAAGGGTGAAATTCAATTTAAATAAAAAAATGGACCCAATGACGAGAAGGGACAAAATCACCCAGTTGATGCCGATATATAATCTGATAAAAGAAAAGTCCAGGTTGCCTGTTAGTATGTCCTTAACTTTTGGACTTATTGTCACCTTGTTCAGACCCCTTCTCTTCCCCGCTTTTCTTTTCGGCCTCCTTTGAGAACCTCTTTGTCAATATGATGAAGTTCTTTATACCTCCTCCAAGGCCAAAAAAGAAAAATATTATTGTAAGCCATGGATACGTGCTCCCTTTAAATAGCTTCGTATCCAAATAATAGCCTGTTAGCACTCCGGCAAAGGTAGAAAAGACAACCGCAAGGGCTATGGTTGTCGCATTTGTAAAATGACGTAGAGCTTGCGCCAGCTCTTGCCTGAAAGTGCCCATTATTTTTTAGCTGCCAGGGGCAGAATTATTAGTATTCTCACTATCTTTTCTGCCTCCTAGCATTGGTAAAACTGATAGCACATAATTTTGGGTTATGCAAGAACTTTGAATGACAATTCATTTACTTCCAATGCCCATTCAATATCATCAATGCTGTGGGCCATGGATACAAAGGCAGCCTCAAACTGTGATGGTGCCAAATAAACGCCATTCTTTAACATCTGTCTGAAATATTTTCCGTAAAATTCTGTATCTGCATTCATTGCATCTGAAAAATTTGAGATCTTCCCGTTAACCCCAAAAAAACAGGTCATCATGGAGGAGATATTTTGAATGGTGCATTTGATTCCGTATTTTTTTGCAATGTTGGTGAGTTCACCCACCATATAGTCCATTTTTTCCTTAAGGCTTTCATAGGTGCCTGGCCTTTTAAGAATCTCCAGTGTTTTAATGCCTGCTGCAGTTGCCAAAGGATTTCCAGATAAAGTTCCTGCCTGATAAACAGGTCCATCAGGTGCGATATGATCCATTATTTCTGCCTTTCCACCATAGGCCCCAACAGGAAGGCCTCCGCCAATTATCTTTCCAAGGCAGGTTAAATCCGGCATGACGTCAAAATATTCCTGAGCCCCTCCAAGGCTCAGACGAAAGCCGGTTATTACCTCGTCAAATATGAGTATTATTCCCTTTTCCTGAGTTATTTTTCTGAGATAAGGTAGAAAGTCATCTTCTGGCAGGACAACCCCCATATTGGCAGGAACCGGTTCCACAATCACTGCTGCAATGTCCTTTCCTTCCCTGTCTATGGCCTCATCGAGGGCCTTTTTGTCATTAAAGGGGATGGCGATTGTATTTTGAACTATCTCTTCCGGCACTCCAGGGCTTCCTGGAATTCCTAAGGTGGCAATACCAGAGCCTGCCTTTACAAGAAAGGAATCTGCATGGCCATGATAGCAGCCGTCAAATTTCACAATCTTCTTTTTGCCCGTAAAGCCCCTTGCAAGCCTAATTGCGCTCATGGTGGCCTCGGTGCCCGAATTTACAAGGCGCACCTTTTCAATGGAAGGAACAAGCTCCACAATCATCTGGGCAAGCTTTACCTCGCGCCAGGTGGGAATGCCAAAGCTTGTACCCCCTTCAAGGGCCTCCTTGACTGCCGAGACCACCTCAGGGTGGCTGTGTCCCAGTATAAGGGGACCCCAGGAGCAGACAAAATCAAGGTATGAATTTCCGTCAACATCAAATATCCAGCTACCCTGTCCAGATTCTACAAAAATTGGGTCACATCCTACTGATTTGCAGGCACGAACAGGGCTGTTAACTCCTCCAGGTATAACTTCCTTGGCCTTTTTAAAAAAGCTCCCTGAAAGAATATTTTTTTGCATGTCTTTCAATCTCCCTATTTTGAGTTATTTTGTAAGAAAACTTTGATGAAACAATTTACCCTGATAACAAATTGAATTTCAAGAAAAGAATTATCGGCTCTGTCCTTTTGGGTCTTTGCTCCATTTTTTTACTCCCCCTTTTGGGTATCTATCTAAAATCAGAGCCCCTTGGGCCTTATCTTGAATTTCCTCCCCTAACCCACCATGTCATCCATGCCAAAAATTCCCTTTTGGCCTTTTGTCTTGGGGCATTGATTATATTTTTGTGTCTTTTGCCCTTTTTAAGGGCATTCTACAAAAATCCCTTGAGGATGAAAAAGGGGCATGAAAAAGGAAAATTTCCCATTTGGGCCTATTTTGGCCTGATGCTCATGTTCTTTTCATGGGTAGTTTCCTGGGGATATTTAAAAAGGCTCAATATCCTTAGGCCCTATTCCTTTACACCACTTTGGCTCGGTTTTATCCTTTTTATCAATGGCCTTGGAGAATATCTTACAAGAGAAAGCCTTTTTTCAAAAAATTTAAAGGGAGCCCTTTTGCTCTTCCCCCTAAGCGCCCTTTTTTGGTGGTATTTTGAATATCTGAATAGATTTGTACAAAACTGGTATTATATAGGTGTTGAGGGCTTTTCTCCCCTAAAATACACTATTATTGCCTCTTTTTCCTTTTCCACAGTGCTTCCTGCAGTTATGTCAGTAAGCCTTGTTCTCTGGAGGCTTTTTGATTTTAAGGGCCCCTTTTCAAAGGGGCCTGTTATTTCTTTTCCTTATTCAAGGCACATGTCCATGTTTTTCCTCGTCTTTTTTGGTCTTGGCTTTGCGTTAATCGGATATTTCCCGGATTATCTTTTCCCTCTTCTTTGGGTTTCTCCACTTGTAATTTTTTGTTCTTTCCAAGCTATTGCCGGTCAAAGGACTATATTTCATCCGGTAACCAAAGGGGACTGGTCCAGGATCGTATGCTTTGCAATTAGTGGCCTTATTTGTGGTTTTTTTTGGGAGATGTGGAACTTTTATAGTTATCCCAAATGGATATATGAAATACCTTTTGTTGGGCAGTTCAAGGTCTTTGAAATGCCGATTTTGGGCTATTTCGGATACCTTCCCTTTGGGGTTGAATGTGCCGTAATTGCCCAGTTGGTTCTCGGAAACAATTCTCTTAAATAAAAAGGAGGGGGCTATGGGTAAATATCATTTCAAGAACCTGGTATTTGAGGGCGGTGGTGTAAAGGGTATAGGCTATGTAGGAGCACTAGAGGCCCTTTCTGAAAAAGGCATTTTAAATGACATTATAAGGGTTGGAGGCACCTCTGCCGGAGCCATAACTGCCATATTGGTTGGGTTAAATTATTCCATAGATGAAATAAGGGAGATACTTTGGAACCTTGATTTTAGAAGGTTTCTTGATGATAGCAAAGGTTTTTTGAGGGACACGGAAAGGCTACTTACTGAATTTGGCTGGTATAAAGGGAACTATTTCAGAAACTGGATAGGAAATCTTATAGAAAAAAAGACAGGAAACAGTGAGTCCACATTTTCAGACGTATATCATCTAAAAAAGAAAAAGGGGTTTAAGGATATCTATCTCATTGGCACAAATCTATCCACTAAGTTTTCAGAGATATTTTCAAACGAACATACGCCCAGAATGTGCATTGCTGATGCAGCAAGGATTTCCATGTCTATCCCTCTATTTTTCCGTGCAATTAGAAGTACAAGGGGAGACGTCTATGTGGATGGAGGCCTTTTGAGGAATTACCCAGTAAAACTCTTTGACAGGAGAAAATACGTGAAGGGTAAAAATGCTAGAAAGACCGACTATTACGAAAGGATAAATAAAAGGCTTTCAAAGATTGAAAGGCCCATCTCAAAATATGTGTATAACAAGGAAACCCTGGGATTCAGGCTCGATACGAAAGAGGAAATCTCTCTTTTTAGAGATCATGCAGAACCTAAGCATCGAGAAATAGGCAACTTTTTTGATTATTGCAAGGCCCTTATCTTTACAGTTATGGACAGCCAGGAAAATTCCCATCTTCACAGTGATGACTGGCAAAGGACCATCTACATAGACACCCTGGGCGTAGGAACAACAGATTTTGATATTTCGGATAAACAAAAGAAGGCCCTTGTGGAATCGGGGAAAAAGGGTGTCAAAGATTATTTTGATTGGTATGATAATGCTCAGGACGCCCTAAACAAGTAAGTCACTTCTGTTTTTTTAAAAGCTGGTGGAGGTGGATATGTATAAAAAATATACTTTTTTCTTGGCCCTTTTCTTTCTTTGTTTTTTCGTAAATCCAATAGCTTATGCCTCAAATAATGGTTCGGCTAAGGAGTCTTTAATAAAAATGGCCCAAAAGATAGCCAATTTGAAAAGTTTTTCAGTGTCTCTCAGAATGGGCTACGATGTTTTACAAGATAACGGTGAAAAGATTGAGTTTAATGAGATTAGAGAATTAAAGATAAAAAGGCCATCATTTATAAGGGTCTCTGCAACGAGAAGCGATGGAGAACAGGTTGGTCTCTTTTATGACGGTAAGGTCATGACCCAGTTTAATTTGAATGAGAAGGTCTATGCCCAGCTTGAGAAGAAAATGGATCTGGATTCTTTTATTCACTATGCAGTTTCAACCTTAAAGATAAGAGTCCCTCTTGCAAGAATGCTTGTTTCTACCTTTCCTTCAGATTTAAAGAGGCTTTGTAAAAAAGCAGATTTTGTTGAAAGGGATGTGGTTGTGGCAGATGTGCCTACAAATCATTATGCAGGCCGCACAGAGGATGTGGATTTCCAAGTCTGGATAGCCGATGATAATTTGCCCAGACGCCTTATAATCACATATAAAAAGGAAGATGGACAGCCGCAATTTTGGGCCGATTTTAAAAAATGGGATATTAATCCCAAGTTTTCCAAGAGGGAATTTGTATTTAAGCCCCAAAGAGACATGGAAAAGATTCCTATTTTGATTCCTGTTGAAGATAAAGGAAAAAGGATGGAGGAAAAAGATCATGTTAAATAGAAATGGTCTAATTTTTTTGACAATAATGGTCTTTTTGGCTGTTTCTTTTTGGGATTTATCTTATGGAAGAAGGTTGGGAAGAGGAGGAAGAAGTTTTTCAAGGTCAGGTGTTGCAAGTAGAGGCGGTTTTTCAGGAAGGCGAGTCCAACGCCCTCGAAGGCAATACAGGGCCCCAGCAAATAGACAGGCCCGTTTTACTCCAAGGAGCCAGAGTAGGCCAGTGGCTCAAAGGCCTCAAAATTATCAACGTCCACAAAATGTTCAAAGTCAAAACAGGATTCAGAGAGGCTCAAATAGAATGGCTACAGGCTCACAAAATAGAATAAGCCCTGAAAAAAGACAACAGATAGCACAAAATAAAGGGAATCTTGAAGATAGACAGGAATGGAGAGATAAGAACAGGGAAGACATCCAAAATGAAAGAAGAGAGCGCCAGGAAAAGAGGCAGGAATTTGCAAAGGACAGGCAGGAAGACAGGCAGGATTTTATTGAAGATATCCACGATGATCATCATGACTGGGACGATCACTGGGATGGCGATGGTGGAGAGTTTGTGGCAGGTGTAATTGTCGGTGGTGTGGTAGTAGGTGCAGTGGCAGCAGCAAATGCCAATGATCAATATGATCAGCCACAAGTGGTCTATAATAACACTACTACCTATGTTACTACCTTGCCATGTCACCCTAAAGAGGTAAAAGTAAACGGAGTGACCTATTTCAATTGCGGCAGCGACTGGTATCAAAGAACCTATGCAGGAAGCGAGATTACCTTCATTCCCGTAAGCCCACCGCCTGGTTATTAGGAATAGTATTCTACATGTTCAATAACAGCGTTAAGGTGAACATTTCTTGACGCTTCCGCCCCTTCTTGGATCCCCTGCCCCTTCTTTGAAGGGCTCAACCGCATGGACACCTCCAAAATATACGTCTATCTCATCCCATAAGTTTACTGGGCCAAGGGTCTTTAGGGCATTAATACCTTCGTCTGGGTAGCCAGGCTCAATCTGGAAAATCTGACCGTCCCAATGGATACGAGGGGCATAAACGGCCTCCTTGATGGACATGTTGAAATCCAGATAATTTATAAGTACCTGTGTCATGGCAGTCCTTATCCTCTTGCTTCCTCCGCTTCCAAGGACAAGCCTAACCCTTTCATCTTTTAGAAGAAGAGAAGGGGCCATCATGGAACCTACCCTTACCCCTGGCGGCGAGGAATGAAAGCCTTCGGGATGGAGGTCATCTTCTCCCATCATATTATTCAGCATGATGCCAGTATCCGGTGCAAAATAGCCGGAGCCCTCCCCGTTTGAGGTGGTCATGCTGGCAACATTCCCTTCACTGTCGCAGATGCTTATGTGGGTTGTCCCCTTTGAGAAAAGCCTTTTTATTCTTGAAAGATTTTCCATGGCCCAGAAAAGCTTTCCATCTATATCTGATTTTAAAAGAAGGGGCCTTGCATCCTCAATGAGCCGGAAAAGACTAGCGAGCCCTCTTGTATAAGGGCCGTCTCCCCATCTGTTTTCTTTAAAGGAGATATTGTTCAATATGGTAAGGGTGACGGTTAAAAGGGGTCCGCCAAAGGAAGGGTAGCCATTTATAAGTACCCTGTGGCCCTTATAGTCAACAGAAAGAGGTTTTCTTTCATGGACTTTGTAGGATTTAAGGTCTTCAAGGGTCAAATAGCCGCCGTCCTCTTCCATGTCTTTTACGATTTTTTTGGCTATTTCCCCTTCATAGAATAATTTGTCCCCTTCTTTAATAAGCTCCCGTAAAAAAGCCCCCAGTTTTTTGTTAGAGATTTTATCGCCCTTTTTGCAGAATTTTCCACTTACAGAATATATGTCTTTCCCGTCCTGGCTGTATGTCATGATTGGTTTTAGAAGTGTCAAGAAATAGGCCTGATGCTCATTAAGCTCCACGCCCTTTTCGCAATAGTTTATTGCAGGCTCAAGGACCGTCTTTAAAGGGAGCCTACCAAGCCTTTTGTGGACATGAAGATATCCCTTGAGGGTTCCAGGAACGGCAACAGAGCCCAGACCGATATTGAATATTTGGTCAGACCCAGGAAATTTGACGGTGATAGGAAAAAAATGGGGTTCAAGCTCCTTTTTTAGGCCCTTTCCAGGTGTATCAACAAAGAAATCAAAAAGCGTTGTTTCCCCCGATGCGGTACGGGCCAAGAGAAAGCCCCCTCCGCCAAGGCTTGTAAGGTTTGGCTCGCAAAAGGAACTTGCAAAACCTGCTGCCACCACTGCATCAAAGGCATTTCCTCCAAGCTCCATTATGTTGCAGGCTGCTATTGAAACAAGTGGATGGCCGGATGCCACTATGGCCTTTTTTTTCATCGCCAAAACTCCTTTGAAATCTTCTTGATCATTTGGGGGAAATCGCTCTCTTGTTCCAGGACCTTTCTTTGAACAGTCGCACTGCAGCCACGTTTGATCATGTTTTGAATGATGATGAGATAGTCTTCTGCACCGAATTCTATAAAAATACCTTTAAGTTGTTCCAAAAGGTCAAAAAGGGCCTTGCGAATTGTTTCTTTTTCAAGGTTAAATGGGCTTACAAAGGTGCCGTCAAGCCCGTATCTTACAGCATTCCATTTGTTGTTTAAAAGTATACTTCTATGAACGGCTCTACTTATTCCTTTATTACTATAGACGTATCTTACAAGGCAAAGTATGAGTGCAACTGTGGCCATGATCTCATTAAAATTAATAGGCACATCGCATATCCTGATTTCAACTGTTCCAAACAAAGGATGAGGTCTAACATCCCACCATATATCCCTTGATGACTTTATTATACCGGCCTGAAAAAGAAGATTTGCAAGTACTTGGAAGTTTTCCCAGTCAACAAGAGGGTCAGGGATTCCCGATCGGGGAAGGGCATCAAAAAGCTTTGATCTGAAGGAGCAAAGACCAGTATCTTCACCTTCAAAAAAGGGAGAAGAGGCGGTAAGGCCAAGGAGCAAAGGCAGATAGGTCCTGATCTTATCTACTACTTCTATAGCCCTGTCAGGATCATCAATTCCAATGTGGCAGTGAAGTCCTTGAGTAATAAGCCTTCTTCCAACTATTTGAAATTCGTCCATCAGTCGATGATATCTTTCATCATTGGAAAGGCGTTGGTCTTTACACCTGGAAAAAGGATGAAGGCTTGATGAAAAAAGGATATATCCAAGTTCATGTGCTCTTTTTTCAAGATGCTTTATCCCTTCTTTTAAATCTTTTCGGACCTCATAAAGTGAGTTACAGGCCCTTGTTGTCACCTCCAGCATGGATTTTATGAATTCAGGTTTTATCCTGTCTTTGTAGTCTTGACTGATGGATTTCAATATCTCTGGCCCTGCCGGGGATAAATTCATTGTTTTTGGGTCAAGGATCTGTAGCTCTACCTCTACTCCAATTGTAAAAAGGGGGCTTTTTTTAAAGGAAGGGTAATACTCCATAAAGGAAAATTATTTCTTAAGAGCCATTAAAGCAACATTTTTAAAAAAATTCGCTCCTATTTCAAGGACATCTTCATTAAAGTTGAATTTTGCACTGTGTGCGGGAATATTTTCCTGGCCCTCAATAAGTGCGCCAAATCTCACAAAGCATCCAGGCACCTTTTCCAAATAATAGGAAAAGTCTTCACCGCCAAGGCTTGGGGGCATGTCTGATACAATCTTTTTTATTCCTGGGGTGGACCTTGCTGCTTCCTTGGCTATCTCTGTGGCTTCCTTGTCATTGATTACCGGTGGGTAGCTGTCAATAAACTCAAGATTTACCTGGGCATTAAAGGAGCTAACGAATGATTCAACAAGGGTCCTGAATCGTTTTAATACCTTTTTTCGTATTTCAGGATGAGTAGTCCTCACCGTCCCGTAAAGGGTTGCACGACCGGCTATGATATTGTTGGCAGAGCCAGCATTTATTTTGCCAATTGATATTACGCTCGGATATGTAGGGTTAAGCTCCCTTGTTACCAGAGACTGGATGGCAGTCACAAGATGGGCAGAAATTACTATGCTGTCAATGGCCTCGTAGGGTCTGGCCGCATGTCCATCCTTTCCAAAGATTTCAATCCTAAAAGAATCCGCAAAGGCGCAGATGAGCCCGTCCTGGACAACCACTTCGCCAACCCGGTAGTGCCTGTCAATGTGGCCTCCAAAGATATAGCTTACATCTTGAAGAGCTCCTTCTTTAATCATATATATAGCCCCACCAAGGCTTTCTTCAGCAGGCTGAAAGATAAACCGGACCCTGCCGTCGATTTTATCCTCCATTTGCTTTAATAGGGAACAGGCCCCAAGCGCCATTGCCATGTGCCCATCATGGCCGCAGGCATGCATTAGCCCAGGATGCCTGGATTTAAAGGGAAGACCGGTCTTTTCTTCAATCTTAAGGGCATCCATATCGGCCCTTATGGCAACACAAGGGCTGCCCTTGCCAATCTCGGCAATGATTCCAGTCTTGGCCACATTTGCCCTAAAGGAAATTCCAAGTTCCTTAAGGATCTTTTGTATGAATTTTGATGTCTTTTCCTCTTTGAAACCTGGCTCCGGGATTTTATGAAGGCTTCGCCTAAGTGATACAAGCCAGGCAGAAAAATCCGGGCGGGTTTCTTTTCTTTCGTCTTTCATGGTGGACTGCATTATTGTTTTCAATGGTTTTTATGTCAATGTGTATTCAGCCTCAATAGAATGAAAAATATAAATGGTTCATGGAGATTACTCTGGTAAATAATTCCGGGTTAATTGAACTTTTTATCTAAAAAAGATAAAAATTTTTCACATTAAAATTAATATCATCACTTGCTTTCTTGAACCAGCTACCAAAAGGTGTTAGTTTCGAACCAATTAAAATATATTCAGGGGAAAGGATATGGAGTTTGAGGCAGTTATTGGCCTGGAGGTCCACGTTCAGCTTAAAACAAAGAGCAAGATCTTCTGCTCATGCTCCACGGAGTTTGGCGCACCTCCAAACACCCACACATGCCCGGTTTGTCTTGGGATGCCAGGGGTCCTTCCGGTTTTGAACAAAAAGGCCGTGGAATACGCCATGAAGATGGCCCTTGCCACAAATTGCAGGATAAACAGGACAAATGTCTTTGCCAGAAAGCATTACTTTTATCCTGACCTTCCAAAGGGTTATCAGATATCCCAGTATGAATTGCCCCTTGCAGAAAACGGCTGGATCGATGTGGAGGTTGACGGCAAAAGGAGGCGGATAAGGATAAACAGGATCCACATGGAGGATGATGCAGGAAAACTCATCCATGACGAGTCAAGGCCCGTAAGTTACGTGGATCTGAACAGAACAGGAACACCCCTTATAGAAATTGTAAGCGAACCAGACATAAGGACACCGGAAGAGGCATCGAGCTATCTAAAAAAGATTCGCCAGATAGTCCGCTATTTAAAGATAAGCGACGGGAATATGGAGGAGGGAAGCCTTAGGTGCGATGCCAATATAAGTCTTAGGCCAAAGGGCCAGGAAGGGTTTGGCACAAAGGCAGAGCTTAAGAACATGAACTCCTTTAAGCACGTACAAAAGGCCCTTGAATACGAGATAAGGCGCCAGAGCGCCCTTATTCTTGACGGAAAGGAAATTGTCCAGGAAACAAGGCTCTTTGATGTGGCAAAGGGCGTTACCCATTCCATGAGGGGAAAGGAAGAGGCCCACGACTACAGATATTTCCCTGATCCGGATCTTGTGCCAATAAGGGTTGATGACGACTGGTTGAAGGATGTTAAGGCCTCTTTGCCAGAGCTTCCTGATGAAAAAAGGGAGAGATTCGTAAAAGATTATGGAATCCCTGAATACGACGCAGGGGTCCTTACAGAAGGCATTGACCTTGCATCCTATTTTGAAAGCTGTGTTGAACTTTATCCAAAGGCCAAAAAGGTCAGCAACTGGATCATGGTTGAGTTACTAAGGCTCCTTAAGCAGGAAAACCAGGACATCCTTTCCTGCAAGGTAACTCCCAGGTCCCTGGCCGAGCTTTTGACCCTAATAGATGATGGCGTGATCAGCAATAAGATAGGGAAAAAGATACTCGAAGAGATATTTCATGAGGGCGGAAGCCCAAAAGAGATTGTTGAAAGGGAGGGCCTTTCCCAGGTTAGTGATGTTTCCGAGCTTTTGGCCATTGTTGAAAAGGTTGTAAGGGAAAACCCCAAGGAGGTTCAAAAATACAGGGCAGGCAAAAAGAAGGTCATGGGCTTTTTTGTAGGACAGGTCATGAGGGAGACCAGGGGCAAGGCAAACCCCAAGCTTGTAAACGAGCTTTTGCTAAAACTTCTTGAAAGTTCCTAAAGATGAAAGAGATACTTGAAATATTGAAAGAGGCTGGAAGCGAGATCGTTCCCTTTAGATGGGAGGATGACGCCTTTTATCTCCTTGACCAGAGAAAGCTTCCCTGGAAGGAGACCTGGCTTTTATGTAAAACCTGGGAAGATACCTTTTCTGGCATAAAGGACATGGCCGTCCGAGGGGCTCCTGCCATTGGCATAACCGCAGCCTTTGGCATGGTCCTTGGAGCAAGGGAAGTGGAAAAGAAGGGGGAAGATGCTTTTAGCGAGCTTTTATCCATTGCTAAAAGCCTTAAGGAGGCAAGGCCCACTGCTGTAAATTTAAAGTGGGCAGTTGACAGGGTCCTTGGGGCCCTTAAAGGTGTTTTCGCGGAAGGGCTATATGAAAGGGCCCTTAAAGAGGCCCTTTCCATCTGGAAGGAGGATTGTAGGGCCAATATCCTCATGGGGCGTTATGGAGGGAAGCTTTTGCCCCAAGAGGGAGGGGTCCTTACCCATTGTAATGCAGGGGCCCTTGCAACAGGCGGCTATGGCACAGCCCTTGGAGTGATCAGGGGAGGAATAAGTCTTGGGAAAAAAATAAAAGTATTTTCAGATGAGACAAGGCCCTGGCTTCAAGGCTCAAGGCTTACCTGCTGGGAGCTTTTAAGGGACGGGATTTCAGTAACATTAAACGTAGATAGCGCTTCAGGCCTTTTGATGAAAAGGGGGCTTATCCAGGCAGCAGTAGTCGGGGCAGACAGGATTGCAAGTAACGGGGATGTGGCCAATAAGATTGGGACCTACAACGTGGCGGTTCTATGCAAGGAAAATGGGATACCCTTTTATGTGGCAGCCCCTTCTTCCACCTTTGACAAGGACGCATCCAGCGGGGATGAAATACCCATTGAGGAGAGGGATGAAAGGGAGGTGCTATATTTTTCAGAAAAGAACATGGCCCCCCAAGGGGTTAAGGCATACAATCCTGTCTTTGATATCACCCCCTCAAGGCTTATAACGGCAATTATCACTGAAAAAGGGGTGCTAGAACCACCCTATGAAAAGGCCATTTCATCTAAAATCTTTGGAACTTCTCATTAAAAATATCTCTGAGACCTTTGATGCCCATACAGTAGCGCTCTTTTTGGCCAGGGGGGAAGAGACTTTGGAGCTTTTTGATTTCTGGTCATTCTCAGATGATATTGAAGAAGATACAAATATTTCAAAGGGCCAGGGGCCCATTGGATGGGTATTCAGGGAGAAAAGGCCCCTTAATATCTCAAGGTTTAGAGAAGGAGAAAGGCTTCTTGGAATTTACAAGAAAAGGCCTGGGATAAAGGCCCTTTTGGCAGTGCCTTTGCCAGAAGGCCAAGGGGTCCTCATGGTGGACAGCAAGACAAGACTTGCCTTTTCAAAAAAGCAAGAAAAGATACTCTTAAATTTTTCAAGGACTATCTCTCATCTCCTTGCCCTTGAAAAGGCTATTTCCATACAGCCTGTTTTTAAAGCAATAATTAAGTGGCAATCCATGAAATTTAGTGCCTATGAGGATAATCTTCTTTCCTTTATGTCAATCTTTTCCTTTGAGCACTGCTTTATCTGCAGGCATATACCTGATCGTCAATTTTTCATGGTAAAAGGTGTGATTTCAAGTGACGAAAATGAATATCTTCGATTCTTGAGGGACAGGAGATTTGAGGTTGGAGCAGGGATGGCAGGCTGGATTTTTAAGGAACAGTCTGATTTTTTGAAGGTTCATGGAAAAAAAGGGCCACGGGGTTTTCTATTTGAAAAGGATGAAGATATACCCTTTAAAGACAACATTCTTGGGTTTTTTTATCCTCCTAAAGAAAATGCCATTTCGGTGGAACATGTCCTTTTATTTTCAGGCCCAACAGTTACCTATTCCTTCCCCAGAGATGTAATTCTTGAGATAAAAAGGGGGCTTTCAAGGGGGGCACCATGGGAATAGGGGAGACAAGTTCTTTTGGCCGTCTTAAGAACCGAATAAAGCAGGATGTAGCCATTGATCTTGGCACAGCTAATACCCTTGTTTTCTTGGAGGGAAGGGGAATAGTCCTTTCAGAGCCAACTGTGCTTGCCCTGGATGAATTTGGAAGGCCCTTTGCCCTTGGAGAAAAGGCTAAGGGTTTTCTTGGAAAGACACCTCCAAATATAATAGTAAAAAGGCCCATGAAAGGCGGAGTAATTGAAGATCTTGATGCGGTTTCCACTTTTTTAAGAAGCATTGTGGAGTTATCCAGAGAACATCGTCCCTTTTTGTCCTCAAGGGTTGTAATTTGTATTCCATCAAGGCTTACCCAGATTGAGAAAAAAGCGGTTCTCGATGCTGCAAAGGAGGCCGGATTTAAAAAGGTTTTCTTGATTGAAGAGGCAATGGCAGCTGCCATTGGCGCAGGTCTTGATATCTCAAGGAAGAGGCCCTTTATGGTGGTGGACATTGGGGGTGGAACCACCGAGGTAGCGGTAATAAGCCAGATGGCGTATCTTTACTCTGACTCAAAAAGGCTAGGTGGCGATGACGTGGATGAAGCCATCTCAAGGTGGCTTTTAAGAAACGAGGGGCTTAAGGTTGGGCCGGTAAGTTGTGAAAGGCTCAAGTGGGAGATCGCTTCGGTTTGGCCAGAAGATTTTGAGGAAATTCCTAGTGTTGATGTTGCGGGGATAGACGTGAAGGGACTTTCTCCTGTAAAAAGAAAGATCGGGCCAGGAGATATTTACAAGGCAATAATTCCCATCTTTGAAGAAATCTGCGATTCATTTTTAGAAGCCATAAAAAATATCCCTGAAAGTGCTAGGACTGAGATCGAAAGGAAAGGAATAACCTTGACGGGCGGAACCGGCCTATTAAAGGGAGCCAGGAAGTTTTTGGAAAAAAGACTTTCTGTACCTGTTAAGTTGACGGTCAACCCCCTTGAAACCATTGTTCTAGGGGCAGGAAAGACCCTTTCAGACCTTAAATACTACAAGAACGTCTTCATTAATTGATTTTAAGGGTATGTTATGACAAAGGAGCCATATCTTTCAGTAATTATTCCCATTTATAACGAGGTTGAAAACATAGAGGAGCTTTTAAAAAGGGTCTTTGAGGTCCTTAAGGGCATGGGTGTAAGTTTTGAGGTGATAGCAGTTGATGACGGAAGCAGTGATGGAAGCACAGAGCTTTTAAAGGGACTAAAGGCAAATTTCAATGAATTAAGGGTGGTGATCTTTAGGAGAAATTTCGGGCAAAGCGCTGCCATGACCGCAGGCTTTGACCTTTCCAGGGGAAAGATAGTTGTTACCATGGATGGTGACCTTCAAAATGACCCAAAGGACATACCAAGGCTCGTTAAGGCAATAGAAGACGGTTATGATGTGGTTACAGGTTGGAGAAAGGACAGGAAGGATGCATTCCTTTCGCGCCTTTTGCCTTCAAGGGTTGCCAACTGGATAATAGGAAAGGCAACCGGAGTAAGACTCCATGACTATGGCTGTTCCCTTAAGGCATACAGGCAGGAGGTAGCCAAGAATCTTCTTCTATATGGAGACCTCCACAGGTTCATACCTGTTTTGGCTGAGCTTCAAGGGGCACGGATCAAAGAGGTGGTGGTTACCCACCATCCAAGGACAAGGGGAAAGAGCAAATATGGGATTGGAAGGACGTACAGGGTACTTCTAGACCTCATTCTCATGCTCTTTTTTCAAAAGTTTGCCACGCGTCCCCTACAGTTTTTTGGCCTGACTGGTGGAATCATGCTTTTTTTCGGGTTTTTTATCGAAATTTATCTCACCTATGTAAAGCTTTTCCTGGGAAAGGATATTGGCAATCGCCCCCTCCTTCTTTTGGGCTTACTACTTTTTCTTTCAGGTCTTATTCTCTTTGGTATAGGGCTTTTGGCTGAGCTCATCATCAGGACCTATTATGAGGCAAGTGGCAAAAGGATCTATGCCATAAGGGAGATAGTTGAATAGACCCCCTTGAATAAAATGAAAGGGTTAAGGGGCATAGCAAGGTTTTCCATAAGGGCTGTTGTCAGCGCCCTTTTGCTAATATGGCTTTTTTCAAGGATAGATGCAAAAAGGGTCCTTCACTCCTTCTCCCTGATACCTTTCGAGGCGTGGGCCCTTGCCTTTTTTCTCTATATCTCATCCCAGGTGATAAGCTCACTCAGATGGTATGTAATCGTAAAAACTTTAGGGTTTAAAAGGTCTTTTCTTACGATTTTAAAATACTATTTTGTAGGCATGTATTTTAACCTCTTTCTCCCAACTGCCATTGGAGGCGATGTTTTAAAGGTATTTTTTCTTGCAAGAGGTGGGGAAAGTAAGCTCAGAGCAGGGTATTCTATCTTTTCCGACAGGGTCTTTGGCTTCTGGGCCATGTTTATTCTTGGCGGAATAACCTGTCTCATACACCCAGGCCTATTGCCTGGAAAGTGGCAATTTCTCTTGGTTGCCATATTTTTTTCAAGTACGTTTTTGGCAATCTTTGCACCTGTCTTAAGGCGCATTCTTAAGGTCCTTTCACGGGGCCTTGTCAAAAAGAGCGAACTTTTTAAGGCCATTTTTGAAAAAATAGAGGCCCTTTTAATTTTCTGGAAACATCCGGCCATACTTTTTAAGGCCCTTTTTCTTTCCATAACACTTCAGCTTTGCGGCATGTATGGGGCCTATCTTTTGGGAAAGGGGCTTTTGATTCCCCTTGATTTTGATTATTACCTGGCTGTAATCCCCCTTATTTCTGTTCTGACCATTATTCCCATAAGCGTAAGTGGCATTGGCCTAAGGGAGGGCGGTTTTGCCTTTTTTTTTGGAATAAGGAATGTTCCAATGGAAAAGGCAATAACATTGAGCCTGGGAGTCTTTGCAATTCAGGCGCTATCAGCACTTTTGGGTGGAATATTTTATATCCTCGGCGCTCACAAAGAGGTGGAAAAAGGTGAAAAGGCCCTTAAAAAATAGCTATGAAGCGTGGTTCTGGGTCCTTTTTGCAGCCCTTGTGGCAATAAGGTTTTCCTTTCTTTTCCTTGCCCCCTTGGAGCTTTCTCCAGATGAGGCCTATTACTGGGACTGGTCAAGGAGGCTTTCCTGGGGCTATTACAGCAAGCCCCCAATGGTTGCCTGGCTGATCGGCCTTTCAACAAAGCTTTTGGGGGCAAATGAAATGGCTGTTAGGCTTCCTGCAGTTATCCTTGGGCTTGGAACCGTCCTTGCAATATATCTATTTTTTAAAAAAGAGGTTGGCGAAAGGGCAGGCCTTTGGGGTGCCCTTATCTATTCTTCAACCATAGGTTCAGCAGTTTCAGGCTATATTATGACCATAGATGCCCCACTTCTCTTTTTCTGGACCCTTGCCCTTATGACCATCTGGATTTCTCTAAAAAGGGCCGTAAAAGGCCACGGAGAAGATTATGCCCTTTGGCTTTTTTCCGGAGCCTTTGTAGGTCTAGCACTTCTAAGCAAGCAGACTGCCATTTTCCTTCCCCTGGCAACGCTTCTTTTTCTCATGGTCCTTTTCCCCCAAAGGAATCTTTTTAAAAAAAAGGGCATTTATCTTTTCCTCTTGGTCCAGCTTTTACTTTTACTTCCCTTTTTATATTGGAACTATCAGCACAACTGGATAACCTTTGCTCATACTGCCCATCACTTTAAGGGCCTTGAAGAAAAGGGTCCCCTCTTAAACCTTAAAACCCTTTTTGAGTTTCTTGGAGGTGAGGCAGGGTTAATAACCCCTGTAACATTTTTTTGTCTTTTGGCCTGCTCCCTTTGCTTTTTTTTCTGGGCAATCAGAACCTTTAAGGGCAAAGGGGATCGTAATGAAAGAGATTATTTTATCTTGTTTCTCCTTTTGACCGGGTTTTTGCCCCTTTTGGCCTGCCTTTTTTTAAGCCTCAAACAGAGGGTTAATGCAAACTGGCCAGCCCCCTTTTATATCTCTCTTTGCATACTTTTGGGCCTTTGGGTGGAAAGAGATGAGATTTGTAGCCTTGGCCTTTTAAGGAAAATAAAGGAAAAGGTCCTGCCAGCAGGTGTTATCATTGGGGCCATTTTGGTCCTTTTTGTCTATTTTTCGCCCTTTTTTTTGGCCAAACTCGGTCTTTTGGGAAGGCCCTTTGACCCAACTGTCCGATTAAGGGGCTGGAAGGAGCTAGCAATAAAGGTTGAGGAAGTTTTTAATAGGTTACCTTTCCGCCAAAGGACTATACTTATAACGAGGAGGCGGCAGACAGCAAGCGAGCTCACTTTTTATATCAGATGGCATCCAACCGTCTATAGGTGGAATGGCCTGCGGAGTGAAGTAAAAAGCCAGTATGAGCTTTGGCCACAGCCTGAGACAAAAAAAGGGCTAAATGCGCTACTTGTATTTGATGCAGATAAGGGCCTAAACGGGATAGAAAGGTGCTTTAAGGAGCTTAGGCCCTTAGGGACCATCAATATCCCCCTTGGTAATCAAAGGTTTAGGAAGTTCAAGGTGTTTTGGGGAAAGGGACTTTACAGATGGAAGGGAGACTAGGGCTTGGTTGACTGGATTTTTCAACTGGATAAGGCCCTTTTTTTCATGATAAACAGGGCCCATTTTCCATTTTTAAACACCGTAATGATAAAGGTCTCTGATTTTTCCTTCTGGGTCCCCATTATAGCCCTTTTTATAGTCTATAGACTCGTAAGGGGAACTAATCGCGAAAGGCTCATGTGGCTTTTGGGTATTTTTCTTGTAGTTACAAGTGATGCCCTTTGTGCAAGGCTCCTTAAGCCCCTTTTTGGAAGGATAAGGCCCTATGAGGCCCTTGACGGGGTTTATCTTTTTAAGCATTCAAAATGGATAATTACAGATCCCCATTTCAGAAAGGCAATAGCCGGCACCCTTTCATGGCCCTCGTGCCATGCCACCAACTGCTGGTCAGTCACATTCTATCTTTTGGGAACAAAAAGGCTCCTTGGCCTCTTTTTCGCCCCTATTGCCCTTCTGGTCAGCTATTCAAGGATATATCTAGGGGTTCACTATCCCCTTGATTGCCTTGGAGGAGTTTTAGTAGGGGCCATTTGGGGAGGAGTCTTTGTTATTGTTTATAGAATTATTCTATCAAATCTTGATAAAAGATATTCGGATCTTTTCTAAAAAGACAAACCAAAGCCCCACTCAATTTTTGTAGAATTTTTTGTCATTAAAGGCCCTTTAAAAATGTATGAGAAACGGCCTTAAAAACTTTGCCACCTTTAAAGAGGTGAAAACATGTTTTTAAAAAATCATCGAATTTTGTTACCCTTATCTCAGAAAAAAGGACCTACCTTCTACCATGTCCAAAATGCCAGGCCTTTAAAGATGGGTTTCAGCTTCTTTTGCCATTTGTTTTAAAACTTGGATTACTTCCGGCTTTTCTTTCAATTCAGGATAGTCTTCTAATGTTGTTGCTGCCTTGAGATAAAGATCAAAATCCTGACCAAGAAATTTTTTTCTAAAACCCCTTCTTGCCATATCAAAATCGTAATGGAATTTTCCCCAGAGAAAGGCAAGATCATACGGGTCTTTCCAAAGAACTCGTCGTCCGCAAGCATATATCTTGTTTAAAAAAAGATCATAATCGCTGAAGGTGACAATACCGTAAACATCTTCCGTGTCGTTTATTGGTTTGAAAGGAAACGATATAAATGACACCTTTATTTCCTGGATGAATACATCGAGATTGTCGGCTCCAGGTTGTTGGATGAAACCTTCGATATCAAAATTCTTTTGTATCTTCCCAAGAATTGAGGTAAATGTCCTGTCTTCGTTAAAAAAGAAATCTAAATCTAGGCTTTCCCTATGGTTGTGGCGAAACATGATGGCAGTTCCGCTGCCAAGGACAAAGGAAGGAAAAATTCTTTGTATTTCATGTGCCAGGTGAAACAGTTTTTTCTGCCGGGTTTTTGGACACAAGGGATTTTCTCCATTCCTTAACTGCTGCCCTACAACCTCGAAAGACATCGTCATAGGTATTAATCACATGGCTGCAGACATCAGGCCAGAGTTCAAATGCAAGTCGAAGAGCCTTGTAGTTTGTTGAGTCACACATAATTCTATGAACTAAAACTTCCAGCATGATCTTATTGTCAACGGCATCCCATGCCCATTTTTTTAATTCAGCCGGGACAGAAACTATCTGGGTGAATTTCGGCCTGATTCGTTTAACGGTGCCTTTGACGTGCATAACTTATTTTAACACGTTATGATGTCTCTGAAAAAGTAATTATTCTTTAGAGAAAAAGGGAGTCTAGGCTTTTATCGTCCTCTGGGGAAGGAACTTTGAAGGGTTCATTTTTATATGCCTCCAGCATCTCTTACGGATTGCAGACCTGGTTCCTTAAAAAACATGAACTTGCTCGCATTAGTCCAAAAGCTTAAGGATCGACTCTGGCATCAATGGGCCTTACACACTCTGGCGAGTAATTGGTGGGCTGTTTACCAAAAGGCTAACCGGCCAGGCGGTCATCTTGTCTGAAGGTATGGGGCCAAGAAGTGCAACAAGTTCCCTGTCTGGCGTCTTTCTTAAAAGCCATTTTTCATAGCAAGATTTTTTAAGGGATAACTGGCATATCTTTCCTGTTTTTCAGTATCTGGATAATTTTTTGTAAATATCCCGCCTGTGGCCAACCTTTACAATCCAGACAACAAGCTTCCTATCCTTTATTGAGTATATTATTCGATAATTGCCTTGACGGATTCTGTATCTTTCTTGCCCTGAGAGCTTTTCACATCCAGGTGGCCGAGGATCATTTGCAAGGGATTTGATCCGCTTGATGATCTTCTTTAAATCCTTATCAGGGATCTTGTCCAGGTCCTTAAGAACGGATTTCTTTAAAAATATTTTATAGGCGGCCATGCCGTTTAAGCTCTTTTAACACATCCTCAAAGGCAATTAGGGGTTCGTCTGCCCTTTCTTCAAATGCAGCCAAGTCTTCTGCATCTTCTGCAAGGCTTAGACGTATGGCCTCGTTAATAAGCTCTGACATGGACCGTGATGTGGCAGCTGCCTTTATTTTTAAGGCCCTGTGAATATCAGGATCCAGATATACTGTGGCCCTTTTGCTAAGCTGTGCCATATTGTCACCTCCTGGTATTAAAGCAGTATAACATCAAAATGTTTTTGTGACTATAGGTTGGTTAGATGAGGATGTATTTTTTTCTTTGCCAGCATTTACCAGAAAAGCACGAGAAGGGGCACGAAATGCTAGTAATTGCCATAGCCAATCAGAAGGGAGGAGTCGGAAAGACCGCAACCACCTTTAATCTTGCTCATGCCATTTCAAGGGCTGGGAAAAAGGTCCTCATGGTTGACCTTGATCCCCAGGGGTCGCTTACTGACTATGCGGGCTTTATTCCTTCAGAGCAGGATGACACCATCTATGAGGTGCTTCACGGCCAAAAATCCATTCTCGACGTCATACTTAAAGAAGAAGGGGAGGGCGCAGGCGACATTAAGGTCTTTTCTCCCATTATCTACACAGTAAGAATACAGGAATCCCCTGTGGCAAAGCAGGCTATATTTGATTACGCCCCAGAGACCGAGGCAGGAAAAAGATTCTTGGAGCTTGGAAGGGAGGTAATAGATGAGTGCTAAAAGGGTTTCCATGAAGGGGGCAAAGGGTCTTTTAGGCGGAATAGCCCCTAGGGACAAAAAGACATCATCTGAAGAGGCAGTTAAAACTGCTCAAACTGTGACAAAGACCAAAAAGAAAGACATAAAATGGCGAAAGGCCACAATAAGGTTTGAAGAGGGTTTCTTTCTAAAAATTAAGGATAAGCTAGCAAGGGAAGGCCGCACCCTTCAGGGATACATTGAGTACTTGATAAGACGGGATATGGAAAAGGACTGATGCCAGCATATTGCCAGTAAAAGCTGGTAAATACTGGCAATATACTGGCAATTACCAGCAATATTACAGTAAATGCTGGCATTCGCTGGCACATAAAGAATCAAAGGCCGGCGACTTTACACAGAAATTCATAAAGCCTTAAAAGGGCCAGGGTATCCAGGCGGCAGTATTCTAGAAGTGCATTCCTTATTTTTTCCCTCTCCTCCCTGTCTTTTATCAGGTGAAGTGTGGCAAAGGTGTCCATGGCCATTCCCCCATTTCTGATTTCAAGTCCATTGTAATCAAGGGTTTTGTCATCTGGGAAAATGGCAGGCAGGACAGACTTTAGCGAAAGGCTGCCGTTAAATTCCGGGTGGTAGTAGCCCCCGTTCCTAAATGGCTCCATAAGGTCCTCAAATCTTTCTAGAAGGGAGAGAAGCTCATTTTTGCGAAGAGGGTCATAATCTGCAAGCCCTTTTATTATCCCTTCTTCAAAGCCCTTGTTAAAGGCCACAATGCTCCCTTGGGGCCTTATGTCCTTTAGCATATGTGAAATGACATGATTTCTAGGGTCCTCGTTTTCATCTGCCAGAAACTCCCTGTGTTCAAGGTTTCCGTCTTCGTAAAGTATGTGGAGGGAGTATTGAAAGGGTATATGCATGTAGGGCCTTTGTCCGTCAAACCTTGGGATTGGCTCATTGAAGGTTTCAAAGTCAAAAAAGTGTATGGGATAGGAAAGGCGAGAAAGAAACTGCCTTATCTTTTTCCTGTCAACATGGACGGAACCCGTCTTTTCGGTCTCTATCTGAAGTGCCTGTATGGCATTGGGCCTAAAGTCTTCCGGGATGTCTGAGATTTTAAGAATGCCTTCCTGGTAAAGCTCAAATTTCTTAGCCTGAGTTAGGCGGTAAAGATTAAAAATAGAGCGCTCGGGCACATTGCGCCAGCACCATGACATATAGTCGCAATCATAAAAATTAAAACAGTGGGGACCAATATCCACTTGGGGCATATCGCCTTTAAGCATCGTAGAAAATTTTTGTCTGTAATCCTCAATTTCTCCCTGCTTGGACACCACCTCATGGGTTACGTCCTTAATGGCAAAAAGCCCCTTGATGTCTAGCTCTCCCTTGCGGACGTAGCTGTTGTCTATATGAATGATGAAGGCCCTTTTTATCCTAAGGCCAAAGTTTGAAAAAGCCCTATATTGAAAGGCAACATCAAGAATGTGATAGTCCTTTACGGACGTAGAGGCCTTTACCTCATATATTTCCCAGCCATCCCCGTCTCTTTTGAGGATGTCTGCCATTGCAAAGTCTCCCCTTGCGCTTACCGTGGCTTCATAAATCGTATCCACTCCGGCATCAAGCCACTTCCTGGTCTGGCTGATCATGCCTTTAAAGTTTTCAGGGTCAAAGGCCACCTCTTTTCCGCCAGGAAAAAGCCTTTTAGCCAGATCTCCCACCATGCGTCCAGATTCAAATCTGGCCTCTTGCCCCTGGTCCGGCTCATCCCTTGGAATGTCGCTATTTTTGTAGAGCCAAAGGGATTTTGCGCACTTGACTCCCCTTACAAAAAGGGACTTAGAAAGATTCATTTTTCATATGCCTCCAGCATTTTTTCCAAGGCATGCCTAATTTCTTCTCTTAGGCCTTCTGGCTCTAGGAGCTTTGCCTCTGGCCCATAGGTCATCACCCACCTTTTTATGTCGTACCAGCCAGAGGTGACCATCTCGAGTATGATGGAGCCGTCGGGCTTTTCAGTAATCTTCTGCTTTCTTGCCCATTTGCGCTCCCTTATGTAGCGGGCCTGATCCCTTGAAAACCAGATCTTTACGGTGAACTCCTCGTCGTAGATGATGCCAAAGGTGGTATTAAGGAACTTTTCTGGGTCAAAGTCCTCGGGATACTCAAAGGTCTCGTCTGTTATCTTTAGATCCTTTATTCGCTCAACGGCCAGAATCCGTATCTCATCAAATCGACAGATATTAACAAAGCAATATAGCCCACCGTTGTTTTCAAAAAAATAAAGGGGAGCGATCCTGAAATTCTTGATCTTGTCGTCTGAAAAGGCATGGTAGGTTACTAGACAGACCTTGCCCTTGAGTATGGAGCTACAAAGGTCCTCTATCACCTGCTGCTTGTCAGAATAGTCCTTGTTGAACTTAGAAGGCGCAACAAAGAGAGAGCGCACCTTTTCAAGCTGGGGAAAAAGCCCGGAAGGGACAAACATCTCTATCTTTTTGAAGGCGGAATCTATCCTCTTTTCTATGTCTGTTCCTCTAAAGGCCGCCTCTCCCTTTTTAAGGAGATAAAGAGAGATGATCTCGGAAAGTGAAAAACGCACATCCGGTATGGTAAGATTTGGAAGTCTTTTTTGAAACTCATCAATAAAAAACCACCTCTTTTTTCTTCCAAGGGGCTCCTTTTCATTTGTCAGTGGAAAGCCCAGCTCCTCTATGGTGTTTAGAAGCCGATAGACAGACCTTTTGTCTATCTCCAGGCGTTCTGAAAGCTCGTTGACCGTTGCCCCGGAGGGCCTACTCAAAAGATCTATGGCCCTTAGAAGTTTTATAAGGTTTGCGCCCCTCATTTTCCCTTTCTTAAAATTTTCTGAAATTTTTTTTAAAAGTGTGACCAGTTTCGTCACACATTGCTGTCATGATAGTTCCCGAAGGCAACTTCACCTCAAACTCCAAACTTTATCATTACGGAGGGAAAATGGAAAAAGAAAATGTGAGGCAGTCATCGGAAACCCTGGGAGACCAGGGGATAATTTTTATTTCAGGGACCATAAACGAAGGCATATCAGAAGATGTATGCAGGCAGATCCTGGAGATAAACATCAAGGAGAAGGTGGATCACATCCAGATGATTATAAATTCGTCAGGCGGAGCAATGAACGCAGGCTTTGCAATCATAGACATGATGGAGTGGTCATCCATTCCCGTATATACCATTGGCATAGGCATAATCGCTTCCATGGGGCTCATGATTTTTATGGCGGGCGAGAAGGGAAGAAGAGTCATAACCCCCAGAACATCCATACTTTCCCATAGGTTTTCCTGGGTCAACCTAGGTCACCATAGCCAGCTTGTGGCTGCAAGGAAGGAAGAGGACCTTGCTCACGAAAGGATAGTTGCCCACTACCAGCGCTATACCAGGATTAAGGATCGTGGCGAGCTTGAAAGCACGCTCCTTAGGGACGTGGATACATGGCTGTCTCCAGGAGAGGCGCTGAAATACGGCATTGCAGATATCATAGAGCCTGGAAGAAGGCAGGCCCTTTAAACAGTCAAAAAAAGGAGGAAAGCACATGACAGAAACAAATTGCATGGCAGCGGGCTTTGCAGCGCCAACATTAAAAATATCTCCGCTTGGGTCTAGATGGCACGTTGGAAAGGGAGAAACGGACAGGGAGTATTTTAGAACCAATCTTGAGCATCTGGAAATGATAGAGACAATCATGAAGCTTAGGCTCTGTGAAGCCTGTTTGAGGATAAAGGGACTTGAAAGATTAGAAAAGACCCCCTTTGCCAGGCTTGCCCGCAAATATCCTGACTTAAAAAGCGTTAGAGAAGGAATACAATTTCTTGAAGGCAAGAGAAAATTAATGGAAAAGAGCTCTCTTAAAGAGGGAATAGAGCTTAAACTTTTGCGCCTTGCCGAGACATACGGGCTTAACGAATTTGACCAGCTTATTGTTCAGCTTCTTCTTGTATATCAAACCAGTGTGGAATTTAAGGCACTTGTCGAGGCTTGCAATGATGAAACCTGGGGCTCTGTTTTTCCTATGCCCTCTACAGGCGCCATACTTTCTATTTTGTGTCCGGATTACAAAAGCCAGTTAAACCATCTTCCACATTTCAGCATGGAAGGCACCCTCATTGGGGAATCCATTATCAAGGCGGAAGGCTTTATCAGGAAAAAGCCTGTAATGGATGTCAACATGAGTCTTGACGGGCAGATTGTGCGTTTCCTCATGGGCGATGAAAGGCGCTACAGGTCCGATTTTTCATGTATAGAAGTTACACGTCCTTCAGCCGGGCTTGAGCAAGTGATAATAGACGAGAAACTAAAGAAAGACATAGTGGAATATGCGGAAAATTTTGTGCGCTCAAAAAACTGCAGCCCATGCAATGACAATTTCTTTGGATATGGTACAGGGTTAACAATGCTTTTTCATGGACCTTCCGGGACAGGGAAGACCATGATGGCTCATGCCCTTGCTGATCATCTGGGGAAAAAGCTTCTGAGTCCCATTTCTGATGATATTGATGAGCTCTTTGATATTTCGGATATTTTGCCTCGCCTATTCAGGGAGGCAAGGCTTAGCGATGGCATAGTGTTTCTGGATGAGTGCGACGACATCATAAGAGCTGATTCGGCTGCAAACCGCGCCTTTCTTATAGAAATTGAGAAAGCTGGATGCATAACGATTCTTGCCACGAACAAGGTTTCTGACTTGGATCCAGCCCTTGAGAGGCGTATCAACCTAAGGGTCCGATTTCGTTTGCCAGATAGGGATGAAAGGGCAAGAATCTGGCAGACTCTTTTGCCGCCGAATGTCAAAATGGCAGATGATGTAACCTTTGAGGAGCTTGCCGAGAGATTCGTTTTCACAGGAGGATTGATCAAAAATGCCATAGTGATGGCGTTAAATAGCGCTGAAAAAAAGGGAACAAACATCATCCTTTCTAGAAAGGCCCTATTTAAGGCCGCTTCTTACCAGGCTCAGACAATGTTTGATACGTCCAGTCCGGAGCATTCCTATAAGCCTGACATTTCCATCCAGTCCCTTCCCATAAGGGCCGCCGAAAAGGCCTTTCTCGCCCGCCTTCCGGAAGCACAGAGAAGGAGCCTTGAAAAAAGGGAATGCGGCATTCTTTGCTACCTTGGATGCAGGGATCAGGAAACGGCGGTTTCATGTGTGGAGGCTGTTGCTGCAGAATGTGATGCAGGCGTAAGCATGTTCAAGCTTTCGGAAATACTTGCTCCACCCTCCAGGGAGCAAATGGTGCTTGACCGTATTACCCAGAAAGAGATAGATCCGCTGGACTATGTGTTTTCATCAAGGACCGGAAGAAATTCTGTAGTTGCGATTATTGATGAGCAGTTGGTACTAAAGAATTATCTGCGTGGCAACAACAGTGAAAACGCCCATCGCTGGCAGATTTTCTTGAAACGGGCTGTCAAGTTTCCCGGGCTTTTGTTCATTATTGGTGAACCTCTAAAAGAGCCCCTTCCATTTGAGTTTACATGTAACCTTGCCATCCAGACGCCTCCGGAAGAGCTTCAGATAGAGACATGGCAAAAACATCTCCCAAGGGAAACAGAAGACGCCATTGTCAGTCTTGTGGAACAGTATCCGCTTCACCTTAAAGAAATAGCGGAGATAGCCAATCAAGCAATGATAACAGCCATGCTTAAAGACAACCGCCAGGACTTGGAAGTAAAGGATATCCTTCCTGTCATTAAAAGATTTCTGGGAATAAGACAGACGCCCGTTCTTTTTGGAAAGCTTGATTTGGATATTTAAAAGGTCGAAAAGCTTACAAGAGAAAGTTTGTAAGAGCCCATAAAAGATGGGCTTAGAGAAAAAGCACGGCCAGCATATATGGCACGGCGACTTAAAAAAGTCCTTGAGGCAAATATTTAGAAAAAAGACTGAGCCAGCATATTGCCAGTAAAAGCTGGCAATATGCTGGTATATTGCTGGCAAATACCAGTAATATGCTGGCATTAGAAATTTAGCCGAATATGAGTTCAACATTTTTCAGGAAAAATTAAGAAAAGTCTTTAAAAAAAGGGGCTTAAGTTAATATTTTCTTAAGAAAATATTCCAAAACACCGATATCTAAAGAGACTTAAATTAAAAAAGAATGGAGGACAAAGACCAATGAAGTTATTTTCTTACATCATAGCTCACGATACTGGCTTTTCTCCTAATCCGTTTTGGGGATACTGCACTCTTGCCTGCTGCAAGCCAAAAATTAGGCGCACAGCCAAGGTTGGAGATTGGATAGTGGGGTTGAGTCCAAAAAACGATGGCAATCGAGTTGTCTTTGCCATGGAGGTAAGCGAGATTTTAGATTTCGCCAGCTATTTTAACGATCCGCGTTTTTCCAATAAGATACCGGATTACAGCAAGGGCGAAGTTGTATGGAAGGCAGGAGATAATATTTATAAGCCGTTACCCAATGGAGAATTCCAGCAGTTGCAATCTATGCACTCAAACGGAGACAGCGAGAATCCAGAAACAAAAGCCAGCGACCTTAGCGGTGAAAATGTGCTGATATCGAAAAATTTTTACTATTTTGGGGGCTCTGGACCTCAACTTCCACCAAGCCTCGAGGAATTAAAGGTTGGGCGGGGACATAAAAGTCAATTTTCAAAAGAAACAGTTTCAGAGTTCTTGGATTTCATTTCATCTTATCCTCGCGGCATAAACGGCCCTCCCACTAAATGGCCAAGTGATGATAATTCTTGGAATCAGAAGCTAGAATGAAGCTAATTCTAAGTAGAAAGGGGTTTGACTCCTCTTCTGGAGGTGTTCCAAGCCCGATATTTCCCGATGGTCGCTTGTTATCGTTACCAATTCCAGACAAGAATTCTCCAGTTGCTTACGAGAATATCTTCTATAATGGA
>JALXCD010000068.1 GCA_026991135.1 Deltaproteobacteria bacterium
ATGTCCTGGGTTCGGAAATTTCCTTGAGCAATAAGGTCGTCTTTCCTGATTGCCTAGGCCCAGTAAGAAGAACTGACGGAAACTGGGAAAGGGCCCTTTTAAAAACAGGGGTTATTGTCCGCTTAACATACAGCATACTAGTAAGACTAAACTTAAAGTTTAATTTCGTCAATAAATCTACCAAAAAATCAAACTACTAAGGCACTGGCATATCCAAGCAAAAATGATAATAGATTCTCCCAATACCCTTACTGCTCCGGCCGCGTAAACCAGGCTAAATCAAGCGGCTGATACCAACAGAAAAATGTTCTGGAGCTGATAAAAAAACCCGGACGCCACGATTTTCTAAGAGTTTCTATGGTAGCAGGTTGAGTCAGGATTGTACTGGCAGGAAAGAAGAAGTGGTGGGCGGTACTGGGATCGAACCAGTGACTTCCACCGTGTGAAGGTGGCACTCTCCCGCTGAGTTAACCGCCCATGTACAAGTCTTAGAAGAAAGTATTAAAGATATGGAGAGGCCTTGTCAACCTTTAAAATTGAGGTAAAAGTGGCGAAAATTTAGTGCCATTTGAAAAAGCGTAAAAGACAAAAGCAGATGCCAGACACACAAATCTCCCCAGAGAGTACATATATGGAATCAGCCCAGGGCCTTTTCCTTTGGGACAATGGAATAACACCCTCGGGCCAGAAAAAAAGCCTGCTTTTTAAGAACCCCCAAAAAACCTTGATCCTTGACTCCCTGGCAGATGGTAGGCAATTAAGAAATTTTCTCGAAAATCTTGAAGATGGTTTAAATAGCGGGCTGTATGCAGCGGGCTGGCTTTCTTACGAGGCGGGCTATCTTCTCATTCCAAAACTAAGGAATATTATTCAAAAAAAGAGCCTTTCCGTGCCCCTTGGGTGGTTTGGCCTCTATGAGGAACCATTAGAAACCAGCATCTCTTTTGCTCCTGTAATCAAGGAAACTCCCATTGAACTTGAATTTGATACCTCAAAGACAGAATTCATAAACACCATTAGCAAAATCCATAATTACATAAGGACAGGAGACACCTACCAGATAAATTACACCATTCGTGCAGGCTTTGACTGGGATGGCCCTGGGTTTGACCTTTACAGAAGGCTAAAAGACAGACAATCCGTGGATTACTCCGCCTTTATACGCCCCTTTCCAGGCTTTGAAATATTGTCCCTTTCGCCTGAACTTTTCTTTGCCAAAAAGGGCACCCTCATCTGGTCCAGGCCCATGAAGGGAACTGCCCCCAGGGGAAAAGACCAGGAGGATGACAATGCCAGGGCCAAGGCCCTTTTTAACGATGAAAAAAACAGGGCGGAAAACGTAATGATAGTGGACCTTTTAAGAAATGACCTTGGAAGGATATGTCAGACTGGCTCTGTCAAGGTTCCTGAACTTTTCAGGATGGAACGCTATGAGACCCTTTTCCAAATGACCTCAAAAGTGGAGGGGCGAATAGAAGAGAATGCCAGCCTCTACCACATCTTTAAATCCCTTTTTCCGTGCGGATCAATAACAGGTGCCCCAAAAATCAGGTCAATGGAGATCATCGCAGAGCTTGAATCAAGCCCCCGCGGTGTTTACACAGGTGCCATTGGTTTTATTACCCCTCAAAGGGATACCATATTCAACGTCGCCATCCGAACGGTTACACTCAAGGAAGGAAGGGCAGAGCTTGGAATAGGTGCAGGTATCACCATTGGTTCCGACCCCCAGTGCGAATACCAAGAAACCCTGCTTAAGGCAAAGTTCGTTTCCAATAAACC
>JALXCD010000069.1 GCA_026991135.1 Deltaproteobacteria bacterium
TTGTTAAAGGAGCTTATAGGCGCTCTCAAGTTATGTCAAAATCCCCCTGAAGAGGTTGGAGGATCTTATGAATTAGGAAAGTTACTTCTAAAAAAATGGCCCTTTTTACCAATCACAATTGAAGGTCTTGAATGCAGGACAACTGCCAGTAAAACAGACATTCGTTCTAAATCACAAATAGATGAAATACTAAAAAAGGTTTCAAACCCAGAAAATGATGTACCACAAACAAAAAAGAGTAAAAAAAATTGGGAATTAGAAGAACAACTGTTGAATTTAATAATTGAAATCCTTAGTGCAATATTAAATGACTATGAATTTCAAAAAATAGAAGAAGCCTGGCGAGGACTGTGGTTCTTAATAAAAAATTCTAAATGGGCCACTGGACTATTATTAGATATAATCCCCTGTGATAAGGAAAACATACTCGAGAGTTTAGAACATTACCTGACAAAAAATCTCAACAACCTGCCCAATTTGATCCTAGTAGATTTACATTTTAATTCGAGTCCTCATTCTATAAAGGTGTTGAAAAAGCTCTCTGAGCTTGGTGAAAAATTTCTAATACCTATAATTTCTTCAATTTCCATTCAATTTTTCAATCTTGACTCTTGGGAAAAATTCCATACTCTCTCATATCTTCCTAATTATTTAGACAGTTCTTCCTTTGCAAAGTGGAAGCACCTAAAAACTTTGGAGTCTGCCAGATGGCTAACGGTTTTGTTTAATGATTTCCTTTTAAGGGATAATTATTCAAAAATAGATATTGGCAATGATACCCACATTGAACTTACAGGGATGCAACCCCTGTGGGGTAATCCTGTTTGGGCACTAGGTGCTCTTTGTGGCAAGAGCATTGATAAGCTTGGATGGCCAACAGCCATCAGTAGATACGGAATCATCTTCCTTGAAGATGTATACATAAAAAAAATTTCCCCGAATAGGTACTTGGCAACAAGGATATATCTGAATCAGGAACGGATTGAAGGGCTTGTCAGGTGTGGAATTGCACCTATATGTTCACTATATAATCAGGATTCTATATTTTTACCTTTAGATATAACTACATTTGGAAACTCTCTATCTTGGCAGATGCTTTTGGCCAGCATATCTCATTTTATCTTAAACCTTTCTGATTCATTTAGAGCAAACAAAATCGAAATTGAAGACAAGGATACTCTTAAAGAATTGTTGACAATTGAATTCAATAGATTTCTGAACATAGAAGTCGCCACTGAACCATTTTTAATTGATATTGGCACCAAAGAAATAGAAAAGGGCCTTTTTCAAGTTGATGTCATTATCAAGCCTCCAGCAGAGATTATCAATGTAAAAGATCCTATCGTTCTCAATTTTACCATATCAAGTGAATAACTATATCTCCTTTAAAGACATTAAAACTGGCAAAATTTATGACGTAAAACTGCCATGCATTATTGGTCGAGGTAAAGATGTCAATTTGCGACTAAGTGATCCCAGTATTTCGAGAAAACACTGTGAAGTCTTTGAAACAAAAAATGGCATCTTTATAAGAGACCTTGGCAGTGCAAACGGGACACTTGTTAATGGTAATCCTGTAGCAGAAGAGAAAATCAACAATGGAAATATTATTACTCTTGGCTCTACAAGGCTTCAAATCATCTTAAAAAACAGAAACGACCACATTGAACAAGAAACGGTCATTTTAAAGGCTGTTAGTCCAGATAAATCATGGAATATTGATGTTTATGGCCTGCAGCTCATTTCTAAGATGGCAATTAGAATTGCCGAACTCGATGATCGAAAAAAAATATTTCAAGAATTTTTTGATGCTCTTTCAAGCTTGGTACATTTTGACCATGGATTTTTGATCACAATTGATGATTTCGGTGAATTGAAAATCAAGTATCCACCTGAAACAAAAGGCTTACCTATTAGCAAAACCGTTGCAAACCAGGTCATCACATCTGGTGAATCCCTGTTAATTCAAGACACACTTTCTGATAGCGAACTTGCAGTTCAGGAAAGTATCATAGCCTTGAACATACGATCTGCTCTTTGTATTCCATTAAAATTCCGTAAAAATATCTTAGGAATTATTTATCTGGATAGACATCTTGCAAACTCATTCTCTGAAAATGACTTGGAGTATGCACGTGCATTGGTATCACTTCTTGGACCCGTAATGGAAAATACAAGGCTAAAACTCGAAATTGAAAAAAAATATAAAGACACCATAAATCATTTAAGAAAGGTAGAGGCGAGACTCCTTGATATGGAGAGGACTGCTGCATTTTCAAGACTGGCCCAAGCAGTCGCTCATGAAATAAGAAACCCTATAACCATTTGTGGCGGTTTTTTACAAAAAATAAAACCATCAGATAAAAAATGCCAAAATTATCTAAACAAGGCCCTTGATGCCCTTCAAAGGATTGACCGCATCTTAAAAGACGTAGATTCCTTTGTAACGCTTTCAAGCCCTAAACCAAGTTTCATCCCAATAGGGGCCTTTTTGGAATATTTAAAAGGTTGGATTTGTAGTAAATACACGGAACTAAAGTTGTCCTGTTACTTGGCTTCTTCCCCTGATACTTTGATTTATGTGGATAAAGAAATGCTAACTAGGGCAATTTATTATATCTTTTTTGATATATCACAAAATATGAGAAGTAAAATACCTTTTCAAATTAATATAAAAAGGGCTTCTGACACTTTTGTGGAAATAGTTATAGAAGTTGAAGGTTCAGAATGTGAAGAGGCCTTTATCGAACTCTTTTCGCCTGAAGCCATTAAGACCCCTTGGAAATTTGGCCTTTATATCAATATGGCCTACAAAATAATAGCGGACCACAATGGCAAGCTTCTAATTACACAAAAGGAAGAAAAGAAACTCCCCATAAAAATCATTTTACCCTTAAGATAATTGGAAGACTTTTTTGTTTTTACTTTAACTGTAAGTAAAAAAGCTCCGTTTCATCGTTCTGACTAAAAGGACCAAAAACAATTGATGAAGGATATCCCTTTACCTGTACAAAATAAGAATCGTCTGGACCAATGGGATTTTGGACCGCCCACGAAATGAATTCCTCCTCTCCAAGTGCCAGCTTCATATCCTTAATTGGATAATTCAGAATGGCCCGCTCTGGAAGCCGTCCCTTCTTCCCGACTGCATGAAATGTGATTTCACCATTAGAAACTCCAAATATGGCCCCTTCCCACTGAAAATTAGTTCCTGGTCCGACTTCAAACCATTGACCTATTTGCTGATTACCATAAACATCAACCTTATAATCAAGTTCTGATGTGTTTTTTGCTGGAGACCTGTGAAACATGGCAACGAGCTTTGCAAAAACAGTTGGACTTGTAATATCAAGGACATCAATGCCCCTTAATGGAGTAGGAATTTCTTCTGGCATTAAAAAATTCTTGTCCTTTAAAAAAATTATCGGAAAATCAAGACCCCTTTTTGCTCTAACTGTTATTGTCAAAAGAGATAAGCCATATCTTGTGGAATCCCTGTTTAGACAGTCACCTGTTAAAAATATGGCCCAAATAGCAGTATCATTTGAGATGATCTCTTCCCTAGGAGCTATCCACTCCATTTTTTCAAGATTATCTTTCCAAAAATGGCCAGATGCCTCGAGGCCATACTTTTTAAGGTTTGCTAGGATATCCTTTACTGCCTTCTCATCCCTCGACATAGAAGTAAGCCATAACCGTTTCATTGTGCCTCCTTTTTAATAGCCGTTTACTTTATAAACCTTTACAGGATAAGGAAGAATGCGAGACACTTTAACATTACCAAGTATTCCCAGGCTTTTGTTATCCAGGATATTTTTTCCCCACCAGTTATCATTTATATCCAGTTGGGTCGAAAACCCATGGACCTTGAAATTCCATTCGCCATTGTTAAAAAGATTGCTATTTTTGATTAACCCCATAGAATTTTCTACCAAAACTCCTCCCTTTGCATTCCCAGAAATTTCACATCTTTTGATGAAAAATTTTCCCCGTTTTATCAAAAGACCCATTACTTCTGATTCCTTTATAGATGAGTCTTCCAAGATAAGATTACAGTCTTCCAATGTAACAGCCCAATTATTTTGAAAAAAACTTGCTCTCTTGATCGTGATTTCAGTGTTTCTGGCGACAATGGCTCTTTTTGCACCACTTACCGAAAACTCTTCTAGTTTTATGGGAACACTTGGAGAATCAATAAAAATCCCCTTCCAATCTTTTTTGTAACCAGGCATTATGTTTACTCTTTCAAAGGAAGTACCTTTTATGAAAAGTCCTCCCTTTACTGCTATTCCAAGTCCATTAACCCAAATGGATACCCCTGGACCAATTGTCAAACTGTCCCTCGGACCAATTACCAGCATCCCATCAATAATAAAAGGTCCTATCCCCTTTTCCAATATACGATTACCTATGATACGCCCCGAAAGCCTTGTTGGTCGTGCCAAAGTCACTGGCCCAAGGACATCAAGCCACTTGCTTTCACCACCATTTTGATTCCTGAGATGACCAATTATCTGACCAGAGATAACTTTTACACCAGATTCAACCTGATACTCTCCAGTATAAATACCAGGGCTCTTTTCAGACATTAATAATTGCTTTTTAAATGGAAAGATTTCCCAAGATGCCTTCATACCCGGCTGCCCAATTAATACGACCCTTAGTTTTTCTCCAGGAGTAAAGAGCCTGTAGGCCCCGTTATGCACTAACACTTTGATTTTTGGGCCATGAAGCTTCTGGATAGGTGGGTTAGGAATAGTTTCCGTCAAGGATAGAGCCAAGTCAGAAATTGCCCTCATGATAATCTTTTGTCTAAGATTCAAAATGACATTTAAAGTGGTAGAGGCAATCCCCAAAGGATTCATGGAAAAGCCCCCTGCCCTGATCCTTGACGTTTGTTCCCTCTCCCACAAAGTCTTTCCTGAACGACAAGACACCATTCTAGCATGAAGCCCAGCGCGAACTTCTGAATAAAGAACCATATAGAATTTTCCAAAAGTGGTAACATCTCCAAAAATCAGACCATCCACTCCCAATACAGTGCAAACCCTTCTAACATCAACTGGTTTTCCCTTAACAATAGTTTCATAAAGCTGATTATTTTTAAGTACACTATCTACCTGAAATGGTTCTACGTCAAAGTAATTCAAAGAACTAAAAAAATTATAAAACATGCGCCGTACAATAATATTGGCCTCTTCAGCACCACTACTATTTGAAAAGGGAAGAATGGCTACTTTTCTTGGAAGCTTATTGATATTTCCTGTTGTTGAAGATATCTTTTTTTGCGAGGTACAGGAAAAAAAGAAAAAGGGCAAAATTAGGCAAAAAAACAAATAGGGGGAAATTGCCTTCATTTGACCCCTGACTCATTTTCATCGAAAAGATATTGCATAATCCAAGAAGATTTAGCGCCGGATTCCTCTAAGAGTTTTTCAACTCGTTTTTTCTGAATATATGTTTTGTTCTCCTTTCCAGAAGCTAATCTTTTTTGACAAATATTCTTCCAGATCTGAACCTTTTTATCCTTAGGACTTATAAGCAAGTATTTTTCAAACCAAATAATTGCCTTTTTACAATTGCCCTTATCCAGGGCATCTTTGCCCTTTTTCCTTAAAATATTTCTTATGATTTTGATTCTTTCCTTTGCAATCTGATTATTTGGATCAAGGGATAGGACAGCCTCATACGTGGCATAGGCATTTTTATTAACTGGTCTAAGATAATTCCCCTTCTTGAAGGCCCTATCTGCTTTTTCTAAAAGTTGCTCTATAGTCTGTTTCTTTAGCTGTGTCGTTTGATATTGTAGCCATATATTGTGTATTTTTTGTTTAGCTTCTTCAAAATATGGGCTTCCCTTTTCTATTAAAGAGTATTTACGCATTGCTTCGATATACTCACCTTTAGCTTCAAGTCTTTTGGCCTCCTCAAATCTGTACTGGTCAAGTTTTAACCAGGCCTTTTGTGATCCAGGATTTCTTCCATATTTTTTTAAAAAATCTGCTAAGTGGGCCTGGGCACCTCTAAAATTTCCCTTAGATGCTAAAATATCGGCTTCTTTTATAACTATTTGGCATAATAGCGACACTGCCTTTTTTGAGACGTCATCATTAATGTCTTTAGATATTATGGCATCTAATAACCGCTGAGCATCCTTAATATTTCCCTTTTTCAAATAATGCCGCCTATTTTTACGGCACTTAATTTCTGTAAATAGCATCTAAACGCATTTATAAACTAAAATCCACACAAAAAACGAAAGTATA
>JALXCD010000070.1 GCA_026991135.1 Deltaproteobacteria bacterium
GTGTGATGGCGAGCAGTATAGCCGACATTTTCAAGGTCGTTGTGTTTTCCACCAGCCCTTACACATTTCTGGCAGGTTGCAGCCCTTTTATAGGGCCTTTTTTCTTCACCAAGAAATACCTTTTTAAACTGGACCATGCCTGCATTTGTAAAAAGAAGGCTTGGGTCATCTGCCGGCACAAGGGATGAGCTTGGGACAATCTCATGGCCCTTTGAGGAAAAGAAATCCAGAAAGGCACTTCTTATCTCATGACTTTTAAGGGGCTTCATGAAGAGGCCTCCTCTTTGTTTTCTTCAGCATCTTCCCCTCTGTTCGGGGTTTTAAGACCGTAGGCCTCTCTCACCTTCTTTTCAATCTCTTCCGTAAGCTGGGGGTTTTCCTTGAGAAACTGACGGACATTTTCACGCCCCTGTCCAAGCCTCTCTTCATTGTATGAATACCAGGAGCCGCTTTTTTCAATGATGTCAAGGGCAACTGCAAGGTCTATCAGCGAGCTTTCCCTGGAGATTCCCTCGCCATAGTAGATGTCAAATTCTGCTTGTTTAAAGGGTGGCGCAATCTTGTTTTTTACAACCTTGACCTTGGTCCTGTTACCAATTACATCCTGTCCTTCCTTAAGGGCAGTAACCTTTCTAATATCAAGCCTCATTGTGGCGTAAAATTTAAGGGCATTTCCGCCAGTTGTGGTCTCTGGGTTTCCAAACATCACCCCGATCTTCATCCTTATCTGGTTAATGAAAACAAGGGCAGTGCTGCTTTTATTGAGGTTTGCGGTTAGCTTTCTAAGGGCCTGAGACATGAGTCTGGCCTGAAGGCCAACGTGGCTGTCCCCCATCTCGCCTTCTATTTCGGCCCGTGGGACAAGGGCTGCAACTGAATCTACCACAATAAGGTCAACCGCACCGCTTCTTACAAGGGCATCTACAATCTCAAGGGCCTGCTCGCCATAATCGGGCTGAGAAATCAAAAGGTCATCTGTATTGACTCCCAACTTTTTGGCATATACCGGATCCAGGGCGTGTTCTGCATCTACAAAGGCGGCGATGCCTCCCTGTTTTTGTGCCTCTGCAATCATGTGAAGGGCAAGGGTGGTCTTTCCCGAAGATTCTGGGCCAAAAATTTCAATTATCCTTCCCCTTGGGATTCCACCAATTCCTGTGGCTATGTCAACGGCAAGGCAGCCTGTGGGGATTACGGGGATGTCTTCCACCTTTCCCCTTTCACCAAGCCTCATTAAAGAGCCCTTGCCAAATTGTTTTTGAATCTGGTTAAGTGCTATTGACAGGGCCTTTTCCCTGTCCTTAAGTTCATTTCTTGTATTCATCAATTCCTCCGAATCTTTATTTCAGAATTTCATTTTTACATAATAGTTTCATTGTTGGCAACTGGGGCTTTTCTTGAACAACTGGTTAGAGTATATATGCCTTTATGGGAAAGCGCTATATCGTTGGAATTGACCTTGGCACAACAAACTGTGCTGTGGGCTATATTGATCTTCACGAGGTCTCACCAGGCTCCATCGAGATAAAATCCTTTGATATCCCTCAGCTTATGGGCATGGGAAGGCTTGGAAAGTCAAAGACTCTGCCTTCCTTTTTGTACTTGCCAACGAAATTCGAAAGTGAAAATACTGTCTTTGCCCTTCCCTGGGATGAAGAGAGAGACTATGCAGTTGGAGTATATGCAAGGGACCAAGGTGCCCTTGTTCCCAAAAGGCTTGTCTCTTCGGCAAAGAGTTGGCTTTGTCATGGCGGGGTAGATAGAGACGCCCCAATCCTTCCTTGGGGCGGAGGAGATGATGTAAAAAAGGTCTCTCCAATAGAGGCATCTTCAAGATACCTTCAACACATAAAAGAGGCATGGGAATATGAAATGAAGGTCCCCCTTGAGGAGCAGGATGTAATCATCACTGTTCCTGCCTCCTTTGACCAGGTTGCAAGGGAGCTTACCCTTAAGGCCGCAAAAAATGCGGGGTTTAGGGATGTAATCCTTTTAGAAGAGCCCCTTGCATCCTTTTATGCATGGCTTTCCCAGCATGAAGGGGACTGGACCGAATTTTTAAGGCCAGGGGAGATCTTGCTCGTATGTGATGTCGGGGGTGGGACTACCGATTTTACCCTTATTTCCTGTGAAAAGGGGGAAAAGGGGCCAAGGCTTGAGCGGATTGCAGTTGGAAACCATTTTCTTTTGGGTGGTGACAATATCGACCTTGCCATCTGTGCAATATGCGAAAAGAGGATAGGAAAGGAGCTTACGACTGCCCAGTGGCAGAATCTTTTTCACCAGGCTCGTCAGGCAAAGGAAAGGCTTCTGTCAGAAAATGGGGTTAAGGAGACCTCGGTTCGTCTAATTGGGATGGGAAGGTCTCTTGTAGGTGGGACTTTAACTATCACCCTGAAAAGAGAAGAGGTAGAAAGGACAATTCTAGATGGATTTTTTCCTGAGATAGAGCTTGATGTAAGCCTAAAGGAAGCACCCCTGAAAGAGGGTCTTAGGGAGATGGGGCTTCCCTATGAAAAAGACCCGGCTGTCACCAGGCACCTTGCCCGATTTATCTTGAGGCAGGGTGAAGGAAGGCTTCCAGATGTGATACTTTTTAATGGTGGAACCCTAAAGCCCCTGTCTATTAGAAATCGTATCTCAAAAGTCCTTTCAAGCTGGAAGGGGGATGAAGTCGTAGATATCGAAAGCCAATCACTGGACTTGGCTATCTCCGTAGGTGCCTGCTACTACGGCCTAGTAAGAAAAGGGCTTGGCCTAAAGGTAGGAGGAGGGATACCAAGGGCCTATTTTATAGGTCTTACAACTTCAGATAAAGATACCCAAAAGGCCCTTTGCCTTTTGGAGCGAGGTAGTGAAGAGGGAAAGGAGGTAGAAGTCGAAAGAGAGTTTAAGGTCCTTACTAATAGGCCTGTCAAGTTTACCCTCTTTAGCTCAACCACAAGGCGTGGGGACAGGCTAGGGGATGTGGTTGAAATAAATGAAAAGGACTTTGTAAGGCTTCCTCCCTTAAGGACTGTATTGAAATACGGTAAACGCTCAGAGGATAAGGCCATACCTGTAAGGGTTGGTTCTGAGATTACCGCCATTGGGACCTTGGAGCTATATTGCCGTTCCCTTATATCTCCACACAAGTGGAGACTTCAGTTTGATCTAAGATCAGAAGATAAAAAGGAGGCCAGGGGTCCACAGTATCAGGTTGAAGGTATAAGGATTGCAAAGCCAAAGGAGGATGAGACAAAAAAAAGGCTTTCTAAAGAGGACCAGGCAGCCTTAAAAGAGGCAGAAGGGATTTTAAGGGCCTGTTTTGGTGAAGGGGAAGGCCAAAAAGTTTCTCCAAAGGAGCTAACTTCAAGGCTAACCGCCATTTTTGGCATGGGAAAGGAGCTTTGGTCCATACCTGTTTTAAGGGGTCTTTCAGACATACTACTGGATCTTATGGACGGGCGGAAAAGGGATTTTATGCATGAGGCCAGATGGTTTAATCTTACAGGTTTTTGTCTTCGCCCTGGATTTGGAGATGAGCTTGACCCTTGGAGAATAAAAAAGGTCTGGCCCCTTTATTTCAAAGGGCTTTTTCACGTCAAAAAACTTGAGGCAAGGCTTCAGTGGTGGATATTCTGGAGAAGGGTTTCAGGGGGGTTAAGTTCTGGCCAGCAGACCCAGCTTTTTTCCATGGTCTCTCCAGTACTTTTTTCCCAGAAAAAGGGAAGGCGCAAAAAAGCAAGGCAGAAGGTGAAGGTTTTTAAGCCTCAAACAGAAGAGGCAAGACAGATGTGGCTTTTTGCAGGAAACCTTGAAAGGCTTGATGTTGAAAACAAGGTAAGACTAGGAGATGAAATTATCTCTATACTTCCAAAGTCTTCATTTAAAAAGGACCTTTTATGGTCATTATCCCGAATAGGAGCAAGGATTCCCCTTTATGGTCCGGCAAACAAGGTGGTTTCACAATCTGTTGTCAAAAAGTGGATAGATGGGCTTAAGAAAATGGATGTTCATAAAGAGTTTTTGAGGCCCCTTATTAACTGCGTTGTGTCTATGGCACGAGTCAGTGGAGACAGGGCAAGGGACCTTTCCTCTAAGGATCGTGAGGGCATTTGTCTCTGGCTTGAGCTTTTGGGGGCAAAGGATAAAGATATTTTGCCCATAAAGGAATATCAGGAGCTTCAAAAACGAGAAAGGGACGCCGCCTTTGGAGAGCACCTTCCAGAGGGGCTGGTTCTTTTTGAGGGTGAGGAGGAAATGTGAGGTTTGTTGCGCTCATATTTTCTTTTTTGGGACTTTGGTGTCTCTTTGTTGGACTTTCAATGGGCCTTGAGGGAATAAAGGCCAGAAACTGGCCCAAGGCCAAGGGGCGGATTATAAAATCCAAGGTTTCAGAGTTTCGCACTTCCAAAAGCAAGATACGAATAGCAAGGCTTTGTCTTGATCTTGATTATCTTTACATGGTTGGAAAGGATATTCTTGAAGGCCACAGATTGGATACAGGCTGGAGATGCTTTGCATCAGAGGATCACATAAAAGAAATTGTAAAAAAATATCCAGTCGGTAAGGAAGTAGAGGTCTATTACAATCCAAAAAATCCAAAAAGGAGCCTTCTTGAACCAGGCCTTAATTGGTCAGTCTTTTTGATGTCAGGCCTTGGGGTAATCACCCTTTCAATTACATATCCGTTTTTGAAAAATATGTTCAGGCTCAGGCGAGCCTGAATTCATAGGTATAAATCAGCCAAAGTTTTTCCAGAAAAGGGATTGCACAAGTTCACTTAGTCTTTTTTCTTCGCTATTTCCTAATCTTACAAATTTAACTCCACATATAAATTTAATGCCTTTTTTGTCCACCCACCTAATCTCTCCACGAAGTTTTAATGGTGGTTTTATGTCAAGTATTACTGTTAAAAAAGTGCCAACCTCAGGTTTTTTAAATAGTTCGATTTTTAGTCCGTGTTTGTTAATGTCCCAGGCAAGGGCAGAGATTATTTTCCCTTCCAGTTCACAACTTGCACTGGCCTTAAATCTTAAACGTTCTTCTTTTCTCTTTTCTGTATTGGCCATCAAATATAAAAAACAAAATTGAATAATATCCTTACTCAAAAATAAAAATTAAAAAAGTCCAGATGAGAGCTTCGTCCCACCTGGACTTAAATGCGATTAATAAGCGCGTTTTTTATTTTTTAATAGTCTTTTTACTTAGAATTGACATTGAAATAAGCCCTGTGCCTAAAAGAAGTAAAGTCATTGGCTCTGGCACGGATGTAGGTCCTGAAACAGGAATATGACTTGCTGCATCTGAAGGACTCTCTCCCAATACATAGGCATAAGAAAAACTTACAGAACTTCCGGCTGTTAGGTCACCAAGGTCAAAAGCAATACCAATTGTGTAATCACCATTTCCTACATTCGTTCCCCAATAGTCTTCTGGATCATAACTCCAGTCTACAACACCAGTATTATGGGCTATTGAAGAGTCAGAGTACAGGCCGATTGTCAGATCAGAATTAGGTCCAACTGCATACACCCAATCACTTTCAGAAAATGAACCAAATCCACGGTAATTATTAGTTTCAAAAGTTCCTGTTGGGTCTTGCCGATCTTGATCAGGATCAATTGCCCTTAAGAATTTAACATCATTAAGATCATCTTTTGCTGTGATGGTAGTATAAAATTTTATGAATTGGTCATCATCATTAAAAAATGTATCAATTGTTATGTCGAAATATGATTCATAAGAGCCTTCCCACCTCGCAAAATGGTCATAGGTTGTGCCACTTAAATCGGTAAGTGTCCCCCCAGTGATTTTGTCTGTCCCCGAGTTCTTATTAGTAAGTAATCCAGTTTCATTTGATTTTATACTGAAAATTTCCCAAGGGTCCCCTGGCATTAAGAATTCACCACCACCATATTTCAGCCCTGGAGAACTGTAGCCATTCCCCAACGTCCCATCATCACCCACTTGTGTTTGAATATAAGTTCCATTCATAATAACTGGCGCTGCAAAACCAACCGACCACCAAAATGTCAATGAGAGACAAACAAAAAATGATATTAAAATTTTTTTCATTACTTATACCTCCTGAATTAAACTTTATTTATAAATAAGCTATTTTTGTGCCAATAAATTTTCTTTTTAAACTATTTAATGTTGCTAAAAACAGCATTAAATTTCTCTAATAAGGAGATGCAGGAAAAATTTTTCCATTTTTGGGAACTTTTTTTCCTTATCAAGTTGCTAATATTTTTCCTTTCTGAATTTCTTTCCTGGATT
>JALXCD010000071.1 GCA_026991135.1 Deltaproteobacteria bacterium
GAATATTATTTATTTTTGCATTTATTTTTGCATTTTCAATTCCTCTTTCACTTATGTCAAGCCCTATAACTTTAAATCCAGAAAGGGCTAAAGGTATTGAAAAGTTCCCTGAACCACAGAAAAACTCCATCAAGGTTTTACCTTCCAACCTCTTTGAAAAAGAAATTACAGACGTAATGAGATTTTCATTCTGAAAGGTATTTGCTTGAAAAAAGTCAGCCCCATCACAAAAAAGTCCTTTTGGAGCAAATTCACCTTTATAAAAGGATACTAATCTTTCGGGATTAGATGTGTTTTCAGTTTTAAAAAAGATATCAAATCCGGTTTTAAGAAATACATCCTTAATGCGTTCTTTTTTTGACTGTGTGATATCTCTCTTTATTTCGAGAAATACCTTTGCCTTTGGACCTATACCAGAAGAAATAGTAACAGATTTAATTGAGGCATGAAATTTTAAAAGGGAGTCTGAGTGGGTCCATAGTTCATTAAGCCCATTATTCAAGGCCTTATTAAAAAGAGGACATCTTTTAATTAGGACTAACTCCTTACTTCCCCTTTTTCTAAATCCAAATCCGTTGTTGTTTACAAAAAGCCGTGCCCTTGCCCTGTATCCTTCATGAGGGAAAGAGCCTATGATCTGTTCAATTTCTGGAGGGTACTTTAATTTTTCAATGATTTTTTTGAAAATAGAATATTTAAAGGAAAGCTCCTTTTCATAGGGCAAATGTTGAAACTGGCAGCCACCGCATTTTCCAAAGTATTTACAAAATGGCCTTATTCTAATGGGAGACGGCTTTTTGATCTCAAGTATTTCGGCCCTTGCCCAATCCCTTTTTTCTTCTACGATTTGGCAGGAGACGATTTCTCCTGGAAGTGCCATGTCAACAAAGATGACCTTTCCATCTTGTCTGTGGCCAAGTCCTCTTCCTTTATAAACAAGTTCTTCAATTTTAAGATTTAGAATCTCTATTTGGATATTTCCTCTAAGACTTCTTGAAATTCTTCATCTTGGGCAAGTTTTTTAAGTTCTTCTTCCTCAAGGTCAATCTTTTCTTCAACAAGGTCAGAAACATCTATCTTTGAGATGTCAACCTTTGAAGCACCTGCTTTTTCTAAAGGAATATCAGAGAGATTATCAAAAATTGAAAACCAATCAATGGGCTTGTCATCAGGAAAAAAATCTCCAATTTGGGCCTTTTCTGTCTCCATTGATTTCCCGCAATTGGCACACGTATCTAGCCAGTCAAAACTTATAAAATGGCATTTTTTACATCTCATCTCTCTTCTCCTTATTGCATCTTTTTATCTACTTATCCATTTGAAAGGTATAAAAAAATAGTTTATTGTCAAAAAAACTTTTTTGGATTTTCAAATGGACATAGGGTTTAAAAATCTTATTTTATTAATAGCTATCGGCATTTTTTGTATTGGACTTACTTCATGTGCGCAAAAACAATACCATCTTGCAATTGATGCCTCGGTTGTGACTAAGGGGCAAACCAAGGACAAGGTAAAGGAACTTATTGGGCCTCCGGATTACATTGTTCAGTTGGGCCAAGACAAGGAACAATGGTATTACAGTCACGATATCAGCCCATTTTACAAGAAGATTCCGCTAATTGGCAGGCTCTTCGGTCCTAAGGACATTGAGGTAATTCAGATAACCTTTTATCTCGATCATGTCTCAAAGGTACTTTACTATGTCGCAAACAAATGACCATTTTAAAATAGCAAGGCAGCGGATGGTTGATAGCCAGATCGCTGCCAGGGGCATTCGTGATAAAAGGGTCTTAGAGGCCATGAGAAAAGTCCCTAGGCATCTTTTTGTGGATGAGGCCCTATGGGACCAGGCCTATGGAGACTTTCCACTGCCAATAGGTGAGGGCCAGACCATTTCCCAGCCCTATATTGTGGCAAGGATGACAGAGGAACTTGGACTTAAGGGGGATGAAAGGGTACTGGAAATTGGAACCGGTTCAGGGTACCAGACAGCAATTTTGGCAGAGCTCTCAAAGCAAGTCTTCAGTGTAGAAAGGATACCTAGCCTCCTTCAAAGGGCAAGAACTGTCCTTGACAAATTAGGGTACAGAAATGTCATGATAAAACTTGATGATGGAACTTGGGGTTGGAAGGACTATGCACCTTTTGACGCCATCATGGTAACGGCTGGGGCACCAGTAGTCCCAGAGCCATTATTGGAACAGCTTAGTGACCCAGGCATAATGGTTGTTCCAGTTGGTGATGAATATTCCCAGGTTCTCACAAAAATAATAAAAAGGGATGGTAAGCTTTTTACTGAGACCCTTGAGGGTGTAAGATTTGTCAAACTTATTGGAGACCATGGATGGCGCGTATAACTGCGGTAGCAAGTTATTTCCCATCCATCTTAAGGCGTTTTTACGACCGGGTAATTTCATGGGCATCTCATAAAAATGCCGTTTTTTTTCTCTTTTTTTTAGCCCTTGCTGAGGCCTCTTTTTTTCCAATTCCTCCTGATGTTTTGCTTATTGCCCTTGGAATTGCTATTCCCCAAAAAAGTTTTAGATGGGCAAGTGTATGTCTTATAGGTTCGGTGATTGGGGGCATCCTTGGCTATGGGTTAGGCTATTACTTTATGGCCCTAATTGGAGATAAAATCCTGGCCTTCTATCACCTTACTGAAAAATATGCACAGGTGCAGGCGCTTTATCAAAAATATGATGCCTGGGCAGTAGCGGCAGGTGGATTTACCCCTCTTCCCTACAAGCTTTTTACCATTACAGCAGGTGCCTTTCGCATAGATTTTTTTACCTTTGTCATTGCCTCTTTTCTTTCAAGAGGTCTCAGATTTTACCTTGTTTCTGGAATCATTTATCTTTTTGGTCCAAGGGTAAAATATTTTCTTGATAACTATTTCAATCTCTTTACTATAATCTTTAGTATTCTCCTAATTGGAGGTTATTTTATTATAAAATGGCTTTTTTAGGAAAAAGGGTCGGGATTATAGGGGCTGGTGTATGTAATGATGAGATCTATGAGCTGGCCATGGAAACAGGAAGGCTTGTGGCAGAAAAGGGAGGCCTTCTTTATTGTGGTGGCCTGGGAGGAGTAATGGAGGCAGCCTGTAAGGGTGCAATTGAGGCAGGAGGAATAACAGTAGGGGTTCTGCCAGGCCAGAAGGCATCGGATGCCAATCCATTTGTCAAGATTCCCATTGTAACTGGCATGAGTCATGCTAGAAATGTAGTATTGGTGCGTTCATGTCAGGTGTTAATAGCTATTTCAGGCTCTCATGGCACTCTTTCAGAGATAGCCCTCGCCCTTAAGATGTGGAAGCCTGTTATTGGCTTGAGGACATGGGAAAATTTAAATGAAGTAAGGTATGTGGAGACACCCCAAGAGGCAGTGGAATTGGCCTTTGGGATATTGGAAAATTTATAAATGGCAGTAAAAAAGGGCCTAAAAAAGGGTCAAGTATCTTTTTTGGTCGTTTTAGTTGTTCTATCAGCTCTTGGGATGGTAATAGTGCTTTTAAGGAGCTATGAGATCCATACTGAAATTTCTGCCTTAAATATTCAGAATATCCAGCCAAGGGAATTTTTGAATCTACTTGGTTCAATCAAGGATTTGATGTTGGTGTCATCAATCCTCATATTTTTGCTGGCGATATCCCTTGCCTTTTCCTTTTATTATTTCTTGACAAAGCAAAATAAACTTATAAGAGCTGCTTCAATAATTAGAAAGAGCCAAAATAGATACAGGTTTTTTACAGAGGCACCTCCTACAATAGGAATATTGAGATTTGATCTTATAGAGGGGAAGGTCCAGGATGTAAATAGGGCAGCCATTAACCTTTTTGCAAAAACCAGGGCTGATATGGTGGGAAAGTCCATCTTTAAACTAGTCCCTGAAAAAGAAAGACAAAAACTTCAGGAAGTTCTTGATGGATTGAGATCTGGAGAGATAAATGCCCAGGTGACCGTTAGAGTCGAAGATGATCTTGGCATTGAAAAATATGTCTCCTTTCATATTACAAGTCTTAAAAATCCTGATGCCGAGCCAGAGGCCATTTGTGTTGTACTAGATGTAACTGATAAGAAAAAGGCAGAAGAAGAAAGACTCGAAAAGGAAAGGCTTGCAGGAGTGCTTGAGATGGCAGGTGCAACTGCCCATGAATTAAATCAGCCTCTTCAGGTAATTTCAGGAACTGCCTGGATGATGTTACAAAGACTTCCAGAGGATGATCCAAGTTATAAAAAGATAAAAAAGATCTGTGATGAAGTAGAACGTATGACAAACATAGCACAAAAGATTTCTTCCATAAGTTCCTATAAGGTTAAAAGATATGTTGGAGAAACAACTATCATTGACATAGAAAAGGCCGCAGGCACTAATCCGTCAAAGGCAAATTCAAAGTTTAAAAGAATTCAAAATTCCTGAGATATCTTATCTAACAGCCCCTTTAGAATCCTATATGTCCGACCTGGAGTTTTAAGGTTCTTTATTTCATCAATTGTAAACCAGCCTGCTTCTGTGGCATCATCCATTGCCTTTACCTTTCCAGAAAGATAAATGGCATGGACATACACTATCACATAGTGATATTTGATCTGCCCCTTTTCGTCTTTGTAGATGGCATCAATGGCATCAATTACTTTAGAAGGTTCACATATTATTCCTGTTTCTTCCTGTACCTCTCGTTTTGCTGCATCAAAAACCGTTTCTCCCAGTTCTATACTTCCTCCAGGTACAGACCAGTAATCCTCGGCAGGTGGTTTTCCCCGTTTTATCATCAAAAATTTATTGGATTTATTGGTTACCGCGATCCCGACAGCAGGTATTGGGATATCTGGATATTCATTTTTGTCTTTTCTAGAGCCTTTGTCCATGATAGATAGGATATTCCAAAAGTTTTTGTAAGCAAGTTTACTTTTTGAAAGGGTGAATTCAATGATAAAACTTGCCCTGATCTACGGAGGAAGGTCTGCCGAAAGGGATGTCTCTATTTCTGGAGCTAAAGAAATAGAAAAGGCCTTGGATAAGGGAAAATATCTTGTTAGAAAGTATGATCCTGCCACAGATCTTTCAAGGCTTATAAAGGATGCCACTGAAATTGATTGTGCGTTTATTCTTCTTCATGGAAAATATGGTGAAGATGGCACAGTTCAAGGCCTTTTGGATCTTCTTGATATTCCCTATCAATCTTCAGGGGTATTGGGAAGTGCTATGTCCATGGATAAACATATTTCTAAGATTGTTTACCAAAGGGCAGGGTTACTTACCCCTGCCTGGGTCCATTTGAAAAAGGGTGAGGGTTTTAATGTTGAAAAGATAGTCCAAGAGGTAGGGCTTCCAGCCATAGTAAAGCCTTGTAATCAAGGGTCTAGTGTTGGAATTTCAATAGTAAAGGATATAGATTTTTTAAAGAAGGCTATATTAACCGCCTTTGATTGGGATGATTATGTGATTGTGGAAGAATTTTTAAAAGGAAGAGAGATAACAGGAGGGGTTTTAGGGCTAGACTCTCTTCTCTGTCTTCCAATCGTTGAAATAATTCCGGGCGAGGGTTATGAATTTTTTGATTATGAGGCCAAATACAAACCTGGAGCAACAAAAGAGATTTGTCCTGCCCAGATACCAGAAGATATCTTTTTAAGTGCACAAAAGATTGCTCAAAAGGCCCACAGGGCCTTAAAACTTGAGGTCTATAGCAGGACAGATATGATATTCACAAATGATAAAAAGATATATGTCATTGAGACTAATACCATTCCAGGAATGACCCCTACCAGCCTTTTTCCTCAAGCAGCCGAGGCCATAGGAATATCTTTTCCGGAGCTCCTAGACAGATTAATAGAGCTTGCCTTAGAAAAAAATACACAAGAAAGTTCTCGCACACATTAGTTGGTTTGATAAAAACTATTGACGTTTCTGCCTTTAATGGCTATATGAATATCATCAGTCAGTTGATGTCTGAAAGGCTTACCAACCAGACGTAATTTACTCCACACAAATTTTTTTATCATAAAGAGTGGAAATAAAAGACAGAATCCTGTCCAGACATTCAAGGTGAAGCAGTTAGATAACGAAGGGAATATTATTAAGAAATAAATATTGGTTTAATTTCTAATATCAAATAGATCCCCAAAAAATATAAAAGAATATTGATCAATTTTTGAGGTGTAACCATATGGCTAGGCGTATCAAGGCTAAAGAAGACCCTGAAGAAAAAAATCTTAATTCAAAGGAAGAGGCAGTTGAACAAGAGGACAAGGAAGAGCCCGATAACGACGAAGGTGTTTCTTTAGGCGAAGGGCTAACTATTCATCTTGATGATCTAAAGAAAAAGAGCGTGAGTGATCTTTTCAAAATCGCTAACGATCTTGGTGTGGATGTATCACACACAAGAAAGAAACAAGATATTATCTTTAATATCCTCAAGGCAGTTGCTGCGAAAAGTGGCACCATCTATGGAAATGGAGTTCTTGAAATACTTCAGGATGGTTTTGGTTTTTTAAGGAGCCCTGATTACAATTATCTTCCAGGGCCCGATGATATTTATGTCTCGCCTTCTCAAATCAGAAGATTCAATCTTGCAACTGGAGATACCATTTCTGGACAAATAAGGCCTCCAAAGGAAGGAGAAAGATATTTTGCCCTCCTTAAGGTTGAGACATTAAACTTTGATCCTCCTGAAAAGGCCTTTGAAAGGGTGCATTTTGACAATCTTACTCCCCTTTATCCCCAGGAGCAGCTTAAACTTGAGACAACGCCAGATAATTTAGGTGGAAGGATTATGGACCTTATGACCCCCATTGGAAAGGGGCAAAGGGGTCTTATAGTTGCACCTCCAAGGACTGGTAAAACCATGCTCCTTCAAAGTATAGCCAATTCCATTTCCTTTAATCATCCCGAGGTCTATTTGATTGTACTTCTCATAGATGAAAGGCCAGAGGAAGTTACAGACATGCAGCGTTCTGTTAAGGCAGAGGTTATAAGTTCTACCTTTGATGAGCCTGCCCAACGGCATGTTCAGGTGTCAGAGATGGTGATTGAAAAGGCAAAGAGATTGGTTGAACACAAAAAGGATGTTGTAATTCTCTTAGATAGTATCACAAGACTTGCACGTGCCTATAACACAGTGGTTCCACCAAGTGGAAAGATACTTTCTGGTGGGGTTGATTCAAATGCCCTTCACAGGCCAAAGAGGTTTTTTGGGGCAGCAAGAAACATTGAAGAAGGTGGAAGTCTTACCATCATTGCCACAGCCTTGATTGATACCGGTAGCAGGATGGATGAGGTCATTTTTGAAGAGTTTAAGGGGACAGGCAATATGGAGATCCACCTTGACAGAAAGCTTACGGAAAAAAGGATATTCCCATCCGTGGATATCAATAAATCAGGCACAAGAAAGGAAGAGCTTCTCCTTCCTCCAGAGGTGTTAAACAGGGTCTGGATTTTGAGAAAGCTCCTTTCTCCTTTAAATCCGATAGATAGTATGGAATTTTTGCTTGATAAAATGAGGGATACTGAAAATAATGCAGAATTCTTGGCCTCAATGAATAAGTAGCCAAATATGGCTCTTGACTAACGAGCCTTTTTTCTTATAAAAGTATCCATTTTTTAAAAAATATATAAGGAGTTTGTCATGAAAGAAGGAATTCATCCCGAATATCATTTAGCAACCGTTAGATGTGCATGTGGAAATGAGTTTCAGGTTGGTTCAACACTTAAGGAGATAAAGGTCGAAATATGCTCCCAATGCCATCCTTTTTTCACTGGAAAGCAAAAGCTTGTTGACACAGCAGGAAGGGTAGAAAAATTCCTGAAAAAATACGGCCAAAATCAAGATTCAAAAGAGAATTAGTTTTTACTTTAGATGTTTGCAAAGCTTGATGATATTAAGGATCGATACAGAGAGCTTGAAAAAGAGCTCAGCGATCCTACTGTTTTAAAAGATCAGAAGAAATACCAGAAACTTGCCAAGGAACATGCTGAACTTGGTGAGATAGTCAGGATATATGATCGTTTTAAAGAGGTCCAGAAAGAGATCAAAGAAAACAAGGAGCTTCTTGAAGACTCTGATCTTGAAATAAGAAAGCTAGCTAAAGATGAACTGGAGTCCCTCGAAAAGGAGTCCAGGGAGCTAGAAAAGAAGTTGAAATTTCTTCTCCTTCCAAAGGACCCTAATGATGAAAAGAATATTCTTCTTGAGATAAGGGCAGGAACTGGCGGGGAAGAGGCAGCCCTTTTTGCTGCAGACCTTTTCAGGATGTATAGCAGGTATGCTGAAAAACAAGGCTGGAAGGTGGAAATTCTTTCAAGCCATGAAACCGGGATTGGCGGATATAAGGAGATAATAGCCCTCATATCAGGGGATAAGGTCTATAGTAGGCTGAAGTATGAAAGTGGGACCCACAGGGTCCAAAGGGTTCCAGAGACAGAGACCCAGGGCCGCATTCACACCTCTGCAGTTACAGTTGCTGTCCTTCCCGAAGCAGATGAAGTGGATGTTGATATTAATCCTCAGGATCTTAGAATTGATGTTTACAGGGCTTCAGGTGCTGGTGGTCAGCACGTCAATAAGACCGAATCCGCCGTAAGAATTACTCATATCCCAACTGGGTTGGTAGTCCAGTGTCAGGACGAAAGAAGCCAGCATAAGAATAAGGCCAAGGCCATGAAGGTCCTTGCGGCAAGGCTTTATGAGTTAAAACAGAAGGAACAGCAGGAAAAGCTGACTCGGGAAAGGCGTTCCCAGGTTGGAACAGGGGACAGAAGTGAACGCATAAGGACATACAATTTTCCTCAAGGACGGGTTACAGATCATAGAATTGGCCTTACTCTCTACCGCCTTGAAGATATTATGCAAGGCGATATTGATGAAATTATAGAATCTCTCGGGACCTATTATCAGGCAAAGGCCCTTGCCGAAAGTGCAGAGGCCCACAAATCAACATCAGGTGAACAAAAATAAAAGCCTGGGGGAAGTACTTAAAGAGGCTACCAAAAGGCTAAGTGAAAAGGGCCTAGAATTCCCCCATCTGGAGGCCAGTCTTCTTCTGGCTCACATCCTTAAAAAATCCAAAGAATATTTAATTACCCATCCAGAAAGGCCGCTATCAAAAAGTGAGGTAGAGAAATTTAACTCGTTAATAAAAAGGCGGCTCAAAGGAGAGCCTGTTGCCTATATACTTGGTTATAAGGAATTTTGGGACAAAAAATTTCTTTGTTCTAAAGATGCCTTAATTCCTAGGCCTGAAACAGAGCTTATAATAGAAGAGGCCATTAAAAGATTTAATAAAAACACTCCTCATCGTATCCTTGATCTAGGAACAGGGACAGGGGCCATTGGCATTACTCTTTCAAGTCTTTGGCCAGAGGCAAAGATCTTTATGACGGATATAAGTTTTAAGGCCCTTAGACTTTGTCAGAAAAATTGCAGGAATCTTTTAAAAGATAGCCTTAAAAATTGTTTTCTTGTTTGTTGTGACTGGTTTTCTGCAATAAAATCAAATGTAAAATTCGATATCATAGCTGTCAATCCACCATATTGTTCAAAATCTCAGACAGATATCCTTTCAAAAGAAACCCTTAACTTTGAACCTCATACAGCTCTTTTTTCAAGGGATGAGGAAGGCTTTTTAGAAATAGAGACCCTGTTTTTAAGTGCTCACAATTTTTTGACAAAAAGTGGATGGATATTTTGTGAAATAGGTATAAATCAGTCAAAAAGGGTCTTAGAGATAATCAAAAGGACGAGGAAATATAGGGATATCGGAGTAAGGAGAGATTTAAACGGGGTTGAGCGAATGATTTTCGCACGGCGGCAAAGTGCTCAATTTTGATAACGAGAAAAATTTTCCTACCAGTTAACCAAAAGCCATAATCAATTTTTGTCTTAAAAATAAATTTTCTTTTATTTCAGGCTGTTGTCGTCTTCTTAAAAAGGTCTCCATTTTGCGTACCCCTAAGAGAATTGCATTTAAAAGGGGGACTTATGTATAAATCAATACTTACAGCACTTTTTATCCTTGGTTTTCTGTTATTTGGATTTTTTAAAGGCATAAGCTTCAGCCAGCTTATAAATTTTCAATCTATAATTATAGTTTTTGGAGGCCTTTTTCTGGTCATCTGGTTTGGATTCCCTCTGGAACAAGTCAGGGCCTGTTATAGAAATGTGGCAAGGTCTTTAAAAAACAGATTTGATGATGGCTATGAAGCAAGCCTCTTAAAAGAGGTCCTTTTTCTTGCAAGGGTTTATCGAACTCACGGACCACTTGCCCTGGAAAAGGCAACGGCCAGGATAAGTCATGATTTTTTAAGGTATGGAGCCATCCTGGTGGCAGAAGGATACGATACAATATCTCTTCTTTCTGCCCTTGAAAGAGAACATAATATATTGGATAAAAGGGCAATGGCCCAGGTAAAGCTTCTAAAAACTCTTGCCCATCTTTCCCCCGCCTTAGGTATGGCCGGAACTGTTGTTAGTCTTATGCAGGTCATGCAGACCCTTGGCCATAATGATAATATGGGGGCCTCTCTTGGTCTTGCCCTAAGCTCCACCCTTTATGGCATTCTTTTGGCAAACCTGTTCTTTTTACCAATAAGTTTAAAACTACAACAATATTTTGAAAGAGAGTCATCTGTTAGAATGATGCTGGCAGATGCTTTAATTGGAGTTCAGCAGGCAGAACATCCACTGAGAATCGCTGAAAAACTTAATTCTTATGAGCTTTATTGCAAGGTAAGGGAAGAAGAGAGAAAAAAGATTCAGCTTGTCAAGCTTGATAATCCAAAACTAAAAGAAGCGGCTAGTTAAAGGGTTATTTTTATGAATATGGAAACAGTTGCCATCAAAAAGAGACAAGTCAGTTGGAAGGAAAACTGGAAGACCAGTCACCAAGAGAGTGCAACCTGGGTTTTAAGTTTAAGTGATCTAATGTCTCTTCTTTTAATATTTTTCCTTGTATGGACAACACTGAAATTCAATGAACAGACCATAAATGATTCCTCCAGCGGTGATATGATCAAAGTTAGCCAAAGAATCAAGGGAATGATGATGGAGTTTTCTCCCTTAAGCCTTGATTCAGGGAACATTATGGTGGTCCTTCAAGATGAAATACTTTTTTCATCAGGTTCTTTTAAAATTTCTGAAGACGGAAAGATGGTCCTTCACAAAATTGCTTCTATCCTGAAAAATGGAGATAATTTTAGACTGAGGATCATTGGCCATTGTGATAACGTCCCAATTGTTAAGGGAAAAAGATTTAATTCAAATTATGAACTATCCCTTGTAAGGGCATCGCAAGTAGCATCACAGTTAATTCTCGACGGTATTGATCCCAGAAAGATACTTGTTCAGGGGTTTGGCGAGCTTTATCCTGCAGAATCTAACAAAATCATAAAAAAGAGAAGGTTTAATAGAAGAGTTGAACTAATTATTGAGCCGGTGATATAGAAAAAGTAAAGAACAGGGTAATTTTTAGATCATTAGAAAAATAAATGTATTATTTGCCCATTTTCTGCCAAAGAAGAAATTCCTTCATCATTTTTGGCAATTGACAAAAAAGCTCCCCCAGTTTATAAAGCTTGTAACATTTTTGAAAAGTTACCCCTGCTGGTCCCTCTGTACCATCTCCAACAAAGACGACCAACATACCCACCTCCATCCTTCTTTACCAGCAGGGGTTTTTTTATTTAACAGGAGAAATAATTATGAAATTAAAAATCAATCTTCTAATAGCTCAGTTTCTGTTATTAAACTTTATTTTTTGGGGAATAGCTCATTCCACGAATTTAGATAAAACTAGTGGAAAAACCTCTTTAATCCTTACTCTTTATAAAAATGGTGCCCTCTTTGACCACAAAGGATATTTTAACCTTAAAAGGGGTGAAAATCAGATTGTCCTTACATCTATTTGTCCGGGTCTTATTTCAGAAAGTATATATATTTTTTCAGAGGGAGTTACAATCAGGGATTATAGTTATTTTTATAGGCCAATAACTATTTCTAATCTATTAAAAAGTTTTGTTGATAAAGAAGTCTATTTAATGCAAGGAAAGGGAAAGGACTGCTGTGTAAGAAAGGGCAAAAGAAAGGCAAAGTTGGTTTCTTTTAGGGCAAACAATGCCTTTGTTCTCACAGATGATGGACTTTTTGAAATTGAATCATCAAAGATAATTTTCCCTTCCCTTCCTGAGGGTCTTTCGGATGAGCCTGCCCTTAAGATTTCATTGTTGGCCGATAGGGAGGGTCAATTCCCCTTTGAGCTCATGTATTTGACCAAAAATCTTAGTTGGAAGGCCTGTTACACCGGCCTCCTTAGTGATAGTGAGAAAAAGATCAAGGTCTTTTCCAAGGCCTATATAAAAAATGGTTCGAAATTGAATATAGAGGCCGCATCTTTAAGGCTTGTTGCTGGAGATATAAACTTCAATAAAGGTCCTGTTTTTAGAGATTATGCACCAAGAAAAATGGTTATGGAAAAGGCCATGGTAGCAGCACCAGCTCCAGCATCACCAATACCAAGGCGTGAAGATGTCTTTGAATATCATATTTACAGATTTTCTGAAAAACTAAACCTTGGACCTCATGAAGGGAAGTATCTTAGTCTTTTGAAAGCAGTAGAGCTATCAGCAAAAAAGTTCTTTATTTTGCAGACAAAAGGTTCCTATTATTATGCTGAAAGATCAAATGATGAACCCAAGAGGCTTCATCCATTGATTGTTTTAGAAGTCGATACAAAGGAAAAGGGCCTTAATGAGCCCTTTCCTAAAGGTGTTTTTAGGGTCTATAAGAGAGATTCTACTGGAGTTCCCGTTTTTGTTGGAGAAGACAGAATCCCTAGGGTCCCTCCTGGTGAAAAGTTTGATTTAAGGCTTGGAAAGGCCTTTGATATAACAGCAGTGCGTAAACAAACTGAATTTAAGCGAATAAAAAGTAAGATTTCCTCAAAAGATTATTATAATAAATATATCAGCAGTTACGAGATAAAGGTACATAACGCCAAGAAGAAAGAGGTTACAGTTTTAGTAAAGGAAAATATTCCAGGGGACTGGACAATAACCAAGGAAAACATTCCGCATGTAAAGGAGAGGGCACATCTTGCAACCTGGAAAGTAACAGTGCCAGCTAAAGGAACAAAGGTTTTAAGCTATAGTGTAAGGATTTTCGATTAATTGTTTCCTTGTTGTTCTTTTTTATCGTTTAAGTTGTCTTCTTTTTTGTGTTCCTCTTCCTTTCTGGATAGCTCTGAAAGCTCCTTTAGTCTTTGATCAACAAGGAAATAAAGGGAATCTTCTGGATATTTCCCTTCTTCATCTCTTTCTCCTGCCTTTTTACCAGTGAGAAGTTCTATTCCCTCCTCCACTCTTCCGATGGCCCAGATGTGAAATTTCCCTTCCTTTACTGCCTCGATCACTTCATTTTTTAGCGTAAGATCTCTTATATTGGCATCCGGTATGATGACTCCCTGGGTCCCAGTAAGGCCCTTGGCCTTGCAAAGGTCAAAAAAGCCTTCTATCTTTTCTGTAACACCTCCAATGGGAAGTATCTCCCCTTTTTGGCTTACCGCTCCTGTTACTGCAATGTCTTGTCTGAGGGGGCAATTTGAAAGGGCAGAAAGAAGGGCAAAGAGTTCAGCACCTGAAGCAGAATCCCCATCCACCATACCGTAACTTTGTTCAAAGCATATTGTTGCAGTAAGGCTGAGGGGTTTATCCTGGGCAAACCTATCCCTCAAATAACCTGAAAGTATCATAACTCCCTTAGTATGTATTTTCCCGCTAAGTTCTGCCTCCCGTTCGATGTTTACTACTCCCTCTTTACCAAGGCTTATATTAACTGTTATTCGCGATGGTTTTCCGAAGCTTAGATCTCCAAAGTCATAGACTGCAAGGCCATTTATCTGCCCAACACGCTTACCTTCGGTTTGGACCTTGATGATTTCTTTAACGAGCATTTCTTGAAGGTGTTCCTGATATAGGCTTGCCCTGTAACGCCTTTCATCTATGGCCTTCTGAACATGGGAATCCTTTATGAATTTTTCTCCCTCCCTTTGTGCCCAAAAGTCCGCCTCTACCAAAAGGTCTTCAAGGTCTGTTACCTTAAGGCTTAGTTTTTCCTTTGTCTTGGATAGCTCTGTGGCATACTCAATAAGTCTTGCCACACCGGTTTTATGGATATCCTTTAGTCCATTTTTTTCTCTAAGGTTTGCTATTGCCCTTAAAAATTCTATTCTTCGTTCGTCAGTATTGTCAGTTCTGGTATCAAGATGTGATTTAATTTTAAAAAGTTCCCTAAAATCCTCATCAAAGTTATACAGTAGTTGGTAGAGAAAAGGATCTCCCATGAGAATGATTTTTATATTGAGTTCAATTGGCTCTGGTTTAAGAGTCTTTGTGGTAAAAAGACCAAGTTGTTCTCCCAGGTCCTCGATTTCAAGCCTTTTAGTTTTAAGGGCCCTTTTAAGGGCCTCGTAGGCAAAGGGCTTTTTCAAAAGATCAATAGCCTTTATAAGTAAAAACCCCCCGTTTGCCTTATGGAGAGATCCTGGCTTTATCATTGTAAAATCTGTAAAAAGGGCACCAAATTGGGCCTGGCGCTCAATAACTCCAAAAAGATTTGTATAGTTTGGATTTGCCTCGAATACAAATGGTCGTCCTTTGGCGCCAGAGTTGTCAACAAGGACGTTTACATCATAGCGAGTAAAACTTGGGGTTGTGCCAGGAAAGGGCAGGGGAATACCTCCTGGTGGCACTCCCTTTTGCGGTAAAAAGTCTTGAAAATGAAGGACGATATCTTCAAGAACATCGTCAAAATAGTCCCTTAGCTTGGGGTATCTTTCATATTTTCTTTTTAAAGCATCAATCAAATATTGAGCAGTCTGACGGGCAACCTGTCTGTCAAGGTCCTTTAACTTTTGCCTTACCTCCTGTTCCAGTTGATGAATCTGCCTCATGGCAGCCCCCATTTCCCGGTGAAGCTCTTCGCTCTTTTTCTTTAGCTCATCTTGTTCCTCTTTGCTCATCTGATTTATTTCTTCAGGGCTTAGGGGGCTCCCGTCTTCCTTGGCAGGAATGACCATCATTCCAGTTGGGTCTGCCTGTAAAAGAAACTGTCTTTCCCGGACCTTTCTATCCAGCTCGTCAAATATTTCTGTCCTTTTTTTATTAAATTCTCTTATTACTTCTTCCTTTCTTACAAGATAGGTTTCGCCTTCAAAGCTTTTGGGCATGTGGAGTTTTAGATTATCTACAAGCTCCATCATGTCCCTTTTAAGTTCTTTTCCAAGGCCCTGTTCAAGCTGTATTGCAATAGGTATATCAGGGTCTTTAAAGTTATATACATAACAAAGGTCTTTGGGTTTATGTCTGTCCGAGACAACAAGCCTTTTGAGTTTGGAAATGGCAAGTTCCAGAGCACCTGCCTCTTGAAGCCCTGCGACAAAGCAGTTAAACCCCTGGGCCTTGATATCAAGGCCCACATCAAGGGCACGTTCTGCACGTTCCTGTGCAAAGACACTGGAAGTGCCCGGCTCTATCTCACTGATATATTCAAAATCCAGGCTTTCAGGATCGATTCTGAATCTCAATTTTTCAGGTGTTAACTGTTCCATACTTGAAACTCCTCTATCCCCTTATGGCAATTCCCAGATGTCTATAGGCCTTTTCTGTAGCTATTCTACCCCTTGGTGTCCTTTGAAGATAACCTGCTTGAACAAGGAAGGGTTCATAGACCTCTTCGATGGTGTGGCTTTCTTCACCAATGGAAACGGCAATGGTGTCGATTCCTACAGGCCCTCCATTAAAACGCTCTATTATTGTAAGAAGTATTTGGCGATCCATCCTATCAAGGCCGTTTTTGTCAACTTCAAGGAGGATTAGGGCCTCATGGGCCACATCCTTTGTAATTATCCCGTCTGCCCTGATCTCTGCAAAATCCCTGACCCTTTTTAAAAGCCTGTTGGCAATCCTGGGCGTGCCCCTTGAACGTTTTGCAATCTCAAAGGCGCCGTCTTCATCAATTTTAATACCAAGGACCTTTGATGCCCTTATTACTATTTCTTTAAGCTCCATTTCAGAATAAAAATCCACCCTCAATATCACGCCAAATCTGTCTCTGAGTGGAGGCGAAAGCAGCCCGGCCCTTGTGGTGGCCCCGATCATTGTAAAATGAGGGAGATCTATCTTTATGGTTCTTGCGCTGGGACCTTGGCCAATTATGAGATCGAGTTGAAAGTCCTCCATGGCAGGATAGAGAATTTCCTCGACTGTAGGGCTTAAGCGGTGAATTTCATCTATAAAAAGGCATTCTCCATGTTGAAGGTTTGTCAATATGGCAGCAAGATCCCCTGGCCTTTCAATTACAGGGCCTGAGGTGCATCTTATCCCTACGCCAAGCTCCTTTGCAATTATGTGGGCAAGGGTTGTTTTTCCAAGGCCTGGATGTCCGTGTAAAAGGCAGTGGTCAAGGGGCTCTTTTCGTTTTTTGGCTGCCTCTATGAAAAGGGAAAGTCCTGCCTTGAGTTCATTTTGACCGATATAGTCTTTTAATCGTTGGGGCCTTAGGCCCTTTTCAAAGGAAATGTCGTCAGGCCTTATTTCAGGAGTAAATTCCTCCCTGATTGTTTTATCTCCTAAAAATTCATGTCTTCCTGTTGCTGTTGAAGCCATTTATTTTACCTTTGAAAGGACCTTTAGGGCCTCTTTTATCATCTTATCTAAACTAATATTGCCCTTTTTTAAAGCTATCTTTGAAATGGCATTTCTAGCTTCCTGGGGTTTATAGCCAAGGTTTAAAAGGGCAGAAAGGGCATCTTCAAGGATATTTTCATCCATAGAAACCTCTTTTTTTGAGGATTCGGTTTCCATCTTGCCCTTTTTTACCATTAAAAGCCTTTTTGCCTTTTCTTTTAGATCAACACAAATTCTTGCAGCAGTCTTTTTACCTACGCCATGAACAGATTGAAGCCTTAGTGATTCTCCCTTAGATATGTCCTCCAAAAGGTCCATGGGCGGAATGACAGAAAGTATATTTAGTGCAAGTCTTGGCCCAACGCCTGAAACCTCCAGAAGAACCTTAAAGATAAGAAGGCTTTCTCTTTCCAGGAATCCAAAGAGACTGATTTCGTCATCCTTTGAGATAAGATGTGTAAAGACCTCAATTTCATTACCAGGTGGAGGCAACCTTTTCATGGTTGAAGCAGGTATTTGAACCCTGTAGCCAATGCCACCAACTTCTATGACAATACTTTGTTCTTCAAACCACAATATGGTTCCATTAAGGTAGCCAATCACCTCGTTATGATCCTTTATAGTTGAGCACTCAAAAGCTCGTTAAAGCCTGCTATCTGAAGATGGCAAAGGGCAACAGCCAGTGCATCTGAGGCATCTTTGGGAATGGGGGTGTCTATTTCTAAGATTACAGAGACCATACTTTGGACCTGAGATTTTTCTGCCTTTCCGTAACCAACAACTGCCCTTTTTACCTGAAGGGCAGAGTATTCATGAATCTCAAGTCCTGAATTAACTGCTGCCATGATAAGCGCTGCCCTTGCATGGCCAAGTTTTAATGCAGAACGCACATTTTTGGCAATAAAGACATCTTCTATTGCAAAGGCAGTCGGAGAATATTCTGCTATTATATTGTAAAGTTCATCATAAAGGGCCTTTAACCTTAAAGGAAAAGGGTCCCTAGGGTTTGTCCTAATGACTCCAGCACCTACAACCTGGATATCATCTTGGGTAGAAGTTATCAGGCCATAGCCGGTTGTAAGTGAACCTGGGTCAACTCCCAGGATCAATTCCCCTTTTCCCATCTAGGCCACCTTTTGAAGTATTTCATCAGGAATATCAAAATTGGCATAGACATTTTGGACATCATCATTTTCTTCAAGGGCATTCATAAGGGCAATTAGCTGTTGGGCCTTTTTTTCATCATCAATCTTGACCACATTTGATGGAACCATGGTCACCTTAGCGGAAAGTATTTCTATACCATTTTCTTCCAGTGCCTTTTTAACCTTTGGCAACTCTTCGGGTGAAGTGACTATTTCCCATTCGCTTCCTGAGTCTTCAATGTCATCTGCACCTGCTTCCAGGCAGGCATCCATTAGGGTTTCTTCGTCAACCCTGTTTTTTTCAACTATTATAAGGCCCTTTTTCTCAAATATCCAAGAAACACTTCCCGGCTCTCCAAGGTTTCCGCCCCTTTTCGAAAATATATACCTGACCTCAGATACGGTTCTTTGCCTATTATCAGTAATAGCTTCAACAAGAACAGCAACACCTCCAGGTCCATAACCTTCATAGGTGATCTCTTCATAGGCCACGCCCTCAAGCTCACCTGTTCCTCGTTTTATTGCCCTTTCAATGTTACTTTTAGGCATATTTTGGGCTTTGGCAGCTTCAATGGCCGCTCTAAGCCTTGGATTAGCCGCTGGGTCTCCACCTCCCAGTCTTGCGGCAACTGTTATCTCCTTTATTAGTTTGGTAAATATTTTTCCTCTCTTTGCATCTTGAGCTGCTTTTTTATGTTTGATAGTGCTCCACTTAGAATGTCCTGACATAGTCTCCTCCAGATTCCTAAAAAGCCTATTAAAAACGACTTACCTTTTCATAAAATTGTTGTAGGTCAACCTTTAAAAAGTCCTCTGTCTTTTCCAAGTTTTTCTTATGTCTTAGCCATATTTGGTGTCTGGCCTTTTTCCTTATTAGATCAGATACCTTAGACCTTATCCTGTCCCATAGGTCCTTCTCATAGGCAGATTCAAGTTTGACAAGGCTATCAGGGTCCTTGCTGTAGCTATCAATGAGTTTGGGAAAACCAACCTTTTGAAAATAAAATGAACCAACACCAAGGATCAAAAGAAGCCAGATAACAGGCCAAAGGAGTTTGTCCGAAGAAAAATTACCTGTCACAAGGGATGTGAGAAAGGGATCATGGGGATAGTCAATGACAAGATTCATTACTAAGTCTCCCAACAAAAAGCCCAAAAGGCCCGATATCCCAATGGCCTTTCCAAAGCCCTTAAGTCTTTTTATAAATACCGATTTAAATCCATCCATTGCCCTGATGGTAAGGGAAAGTTCTCTTACTGCCTTATCTACTTCTTGAAGCATGTGAAATAGACGCATCCTCGGGGCCTCTAAAAAGGTCTTTTTAAGTTCTTCCCGTTCCTTTTCCCAAACTTCAAAGCCCGGAGGTATCTTTCTATCCGGTGTTTTTGCATAGGTAAGAAAGATTCTAGGAATATCCTTCCTGCCAGTCATCTGAGAAAGGTTCCAGCAAAGGGTCCCGTAAGCCCTAACAAGATCTTCAAGGCTTTCACATTCATCCACCCTGTTCATCACAAAGGCAACCCTGTCCTCTCCGGTAGTTGCCGGAAGGGTCATCCTGAGTACCTGGTAGGTCTCTTTGATGGTTCCTGCCTTATGTGGGTCAAACATCAGGACTATAAGGTCAGAAATTTTGGCAAACTCACCAATAACACCCAGGTAATCATAGCCTCTGTCCTTTTCGGTAACAGAGTCCAACATTCCAGGGGTATCAATTATTGCAATTTCTGTCAGATGCTCAATATCTACCTTTTTCATTAAGAGATGTGCAAGGAGTTTTTCTCCAAAACGCCTTAAAACCCCAAAGGGAAGGCGGTCGTCACTAACAATGGAATTTCCTGTAAGATCTCCTTCTGTCTCCCCTGGCTCAGGGGCAGTAATAATGGTGAAACTGTCATCTGTAGGTGCCTGACCCGTCCTTTGGATTTCACGCCCAAGGAATTCATTTATGAAGGTGGATTTCCCAGAGGAATAATTTCCTATCAAAAGGACAATTGGTTTCCATTTTAAGGGAGTTAATAGCTTTTCCAGATTACAGGAGTAATTTTCAAATATGCTTCCAAGCTTTTGTGGAAGGACCCTTTCAATTTCTCTTTTTAATTCATTCGCACTTATATTTGCCATGAGATACTCCTTGGCCCCATTTGAAACTTTTCAGAAAAAGTCATTTGTTTTGGAATCTATTTTACATTTTTTTGTAAAAATGTATAACCAAAATG
>JALXCD010000072.1:0-2309 GCA_026991135.1 Deltaproteobacteria bacterium
TGATTATTGAAAAAAATATTGAGGTTGAAGTCATAGTTCTTGCAGGTGGAGATTTGGAAGTTAAGGGTATTATTCGCTCTGAAAATACAATGATTAAAACAGGAGGTAATTTAGTCTGTGGCATATTTGAATATGCCAGAGCCTTTGTTGGGGGCCATCTAATAGTAAAAGATTATTTGTTAAATGGAAGATGTCAGGTACACGGAAATGTTGAAGTTATGGGTGGAAAAGGCCTTATTGCTGGAGGAAGGATATTCATGGGAGGAGGTCTAAAGGCTAAAGACCTGGGAACAATGGCAAATGTTCCAACTGTGGTTGGGGCTGGTATTGATCCCCTTTTAAGGCTTCATTATGAATCAATGATTACTGAACAAGAAAGTTTGGCCCTAAGGCTTTCAAAGATAAAGGATGGATTAATTAAAATCGCCAAAGTAGAAAAAAGTAGAGGACGGAAAAGTTCAAACTTCGCTGCTTTAAAAGAACAATTAAATGAGGCCTTGGTGGCCATTACTAAAGAAATGGAAAAAAATCGGGACAGGATAAAGGATATGGAAGAAAAACTTGGGCTTTTGGAAAATGCCACAATTTGTGTATATGGAACTGCCTATGCAAATACCACTTTACGAATTTTTGAGGCCTCTTTGATCCTAAAAAGGCCGGTGGAAAGAGTAGAGTTTTCATTTAGAAATGGGGAGGTGGTTGCAAAGACATTGGCCTAGGTTTATCCTCTTTTTTAATCATTTGATTTTTAATAAATTTTCTTGACACAGTATCCCCCTTTTGATAGGAATTTTTTTGTTATCTAAGGCTGGTGGGTTTTAATGAATAGTTATTCAAAATTAAAAATTTTTTCTTTTTATATTTATAATGGAAGAAAAGGTTGACAAGCTTTTAGAAGAACGCGAGCTTTTAAAAGCAGAGTTGGAAGCTGTTCCTGATGGTGTATTGGTAGTTGATGAAAATCGGGAAGTGGTCTATTTCAATCAAAATTTTTTAAAGCTTTGGGGAATCCCAAGTGATGAAAAAGGTCAAAAAGACGAAAGGAGATGTTTTCAACATATCTTAAATAAAATTGAGGACCCCCAAAGCTTTATGGAAAAAGTTGAATATCTAATGGAAAACCTGAATATTTCTTCAAGGGATGAAATCACTCTTATTGATGGAAAAACCTATGAACAATATACATCTCCTCTCATTAACAAAAAGGGAACTTTTAGAGGAAGGGTATGGTTTTTTAGGGATATAACGCCAAGGAAGGTTGCAGAGAAAAAGAGATTGGAACTTGAAAATCAGGCCCGCCATTTGGAAAAACTCGAAAGCCTTAGGACTATGTCCGCTGCAATAGCTCACAACTTTAATAATCTTTTGACAGTAATTCTTGGAAATACTGAACTTGCTCTTAAGGCAAAGGACGACGTTACCCACTTTTTAAAAAGGAGTCAGTCAGCTGCCTTGGAAGCGGCAAATATCGCGAGAAGACTTTTGCTTTACCTTGGAAATGACCCTACAGAGTTAAAAGAAATCGACTGTGCTATTGAATTGGAACGAATTATTAAGGACTTTTATAGAAATTTACCTTCAAATATTCATATCAACTTGAGTATCCAGGGGCCATTTAAGATAAAATCAAATCAGGCCCTATTAAAAGAGACTCTATCATGTCTTATCCATAACAGTATCGAGGCCCTGTCGAAAAATGGTGGCGAGATTTCCATTGAACTTTCATGTGGTAGAGACATGATGCAGCAAGGAAAATTTTGCCCTATTGGACGTCCTAAAGATCCTGCGAGATACTGCTGCATTGCAGTTTCTGATGATGGAGAAGGGATAGACCCAGATGAAATCTACAGGATTTTCGACCCCTTTTATACATCTAAGATGATTGGAAGAGGGCTGGGGCTTAGTATAGTCCAGGGGATAATGGCAATTCATGACGGGGCAGTGTGTATTCAAAGTAAGCCTCAAAAAGGTACTACAGTTTTTCTTTATTTCCCAATGGCATACGAAAAGGGGAAATTACCATTTTAGTATTCTAACTCTAGCCATTTCTTTTTTGGACAAGCAAAATACAGTTTCAATAATATCTTTAATCCCCATATTTGGGCCATTTTTTTTATTTATTTCTACTTCAAATATCAACTTTTGCTGGGCTGAAAGGTCTTTTTTTGCCTTTATGAGCCAAATTTTTATTTTATGTTCAAAAATAGTAAAAATTTTTTATTTCGGACAAGTGTAGGATTCTTTCTTGTATTTTAGTGGGCCAATCCCTGATTACCTATTGTATCATTGCCTTGATGGCTTGATTCACG
>JALXCD010000072.1:2319-19888 GCA_026991135.1 Deltaproteobacteria bacterium
CTTAGCCTTTCCAATAATTTTTCAGGTTCATCTGTGCCTATTAGTAAAAGATATCTTTCAGCTTCAACAGTTTTAAATAAAGGTTTTTCCTTAAAGGGGCTGACATCTTTTATCCTTATTCCAAGTGGCAATTGCCGATTCAGTCTTTCCTCTATTTCCCTTTCGGAGAGCCCTTTATCCAGTTCCATTATTGCCTCTTCATTCAAGCTTTCGATGCCAAGGGGAATAGGGTCTGGAAAAGAAAGCCTTGGCATAGGGTGAAAGCCCTTTGAAAAGACAATAGGCAAATTGGCCCTTGAGATTGCACGGTGAAAGATCCTTACAAGGTCGAGATGGCCAAGAAATCTGGCATCAAAGACCTTATTATATTTTAACTTATAGTAAAAAGACGTCTTGTTTTCTGGAAGGGCTGCCTTTTTTTCATATTTCTTTTGTGCACTTTCAATGGCCCTTTTTCTTTTTTCTTTAATAACTGGTTTTATGGATTTAAAGTCGCATACACCACAACCTTGGCATTCAAAGTATCTGCAATCCCTAGTAATTTTACCTTCAAAGGCCCTTTTTCTTTCCAATTGTAAAAATTTCTTTTTTACACCCGAATCAATGTGATCCCAGTAAAGAGGGGCATCTTCTTTTATGGGTTTAAGATAGCCATTTAAATCAATACCAAGTTCCTTAGAAGCCCTTTCATAAAGACCAGGCCTTAGATTATCGGTCCATGCCTCAAGTCTAGTCCCGAGCTTCCAGGCCCTTTTGATTAAATAAAAAAGGCGCCTGTCGCCCCTTGAAAAGACCCCTTCAAGGAAACTTTGTCTCGGGTCATGCCATTTGACCTGAAAATTACGTCCCTCAAGCCCCTTTTTAATCTGCTCTATGCGCCTTTTTGATTCATCTATGGATATCTGCCCATCCCACTGAAATGGTGTTTGAGGCTTTGGGACAAAGGTTCCAATGCTTGCTGTAACCTTTACTCCACCCCTTATTTCCTTTACCTTTTTTGCCTGGGCTCGGACCTTTCTCACTAGATCAATAAGCGCTTCAATATCTTCCTCATCTTCTGTGGGAAGTCCAATCATAAAATAGAGCTTTATTTGATTCCATCCCTTTTGAAAGGCTGTGAAGGCAGTTTCAAGAAGGTCTTCTTCTTGTATGTCTTTATTTATTACGGCCCTGAGTCTTTTACTTCCTGCCTCAGGTGCAAAGGTTAGTCCTGTTTTCCTCACCCTTTTAATTTCATCCATTATTTCAGGGGTTAATGTTCCAACCCTCAGGGATGGAAGGGATACCGAGCATCTTAGTGGGACTAGGGTATCCATGATCCTTGGAATTAGCTCAAATATTCCAGAATAATCCCCTGTGCTAAGAGAAAGGAGAGAGACCTCTTCCCAGCCTGTTTTTTTTATGCCATTAAGTGCAAGTTCTAATATGTGATCTATAGACCTTTCTCTAACGGGTCTGTAAATAGTTGATGCCTGGCAGTATCTGCATCCCCTGGTACATCCTCTCGCTATTTCAACACCTAATCGGTCGTGGACAATCCTTATATTTGGAACCAGGGGATTTTTTATATCATATCTTTTATCAGAAAAATCAGAGCATATTCTCTTTTTGACCTTTTCATATCCAGGCATTAGAGGAGAAATCCCCAAAAAAGAGCCATCCTTATTGTATAAGGGTTTGAAAAAGGATGGGATGTAAAGGCCCTTTATTCTTGATAACTCAACAAGAAGTTCGACCTTTGAACTGGCATGTTTTTTTGCTGTGAGAACCTTCTGGCATATTTCAAATATAATGTCCTCTCCATCCCCAATTACAATGGCATCAAAGATTTCAGCTACAGGCTCTGGATTAAGGGAGCAGCTTCCACCTCCTAGAATCAATGGAAAGTGTTTGTCTTTTCTTTGAGAGCTCAAAAAAGGAATATCTGAAAGGTTTAGAACAGTTAATATATTTGAATAGCAAAGCTCGTAGGGCAGAGTTATTGCAAGAATGTCAAAGTCTTTAAGGGGCCTTTTGGTTTCAAGTCCAAAAAGACATTTGCCCGATTCTCTTAAATATCTTTCCATGTCAAGGTCAGGGCAATAACATCTATCGGCTAGGATCTTTTCTGATCTATTTAAAAGGTCATAGAGGATAAGAAGGCCCTGATGGGACATGCCTATTTCATAAAGGTCTGGAAAAATAAGGCAAACCCTTAATTCTACCTCTTCCCAAGGCTTTTTATAGGCGTTTATTTCTCCTCCAATATATCTTCCAGGCCTTTTAACAAGGCTCAATATCTCACTAAGATTCATTTGAAAATTGGATAAGTCCTTTTAGTTCGCGCCAGTTTTTAACCCTCAAAAAGGGAGTATCTTCCCGATTCCAAGGATGGTCAAAGACAATTGCCTTAAGGCCACGCTCACAGATACGTTTACATGTCTCAAGGTGATCTTCTAGAAAATAAGAGATTTTTAGCTCCTTCAATATTTCTGCCTTTATCTCATGTCTTCCAGTTGCTATTATTTCAATCTGCTCCCTAGGAATTCCTTTAAGATTAAAATTAAGCCATTCTTCAATTGGTTCTCTTATGGGCCTTGCTGTTATAAAGACAAGTCTTGAATATTTAGATATTTTCTTTAAGACCTCCACTGCACCTTCCATGGGTGACAGATTTGTACCAAAAGGGTCCTCCAGGATCCTATTTATAATTGCAGTTATTATTTCATCAGGTATAGGAAGGCAATCTTCCAGCCAGTAGGAAGTGATCTGTTCCTTTCTGATGCCATTTATTCCAAATTCCCTCTTGGCCACATAAATAAATGAAGACATGGTATCTGCCACAACACCATCAATATCAAAGGCGATTTCATGGGGTTTAATCTTTAACATAACGTCCTTTTGGTGTATTTTCTCATTAAAATTTTAAAAATTAGAGGTCTTACCATGTATAAACGAATGCTCGTCTTGCGATTTCCTCCTGAAATTACGGATAAACCCATAGTTTGCAGCCTGAGCCAAGAATATAACCTTTGTTTCAATATACTCAAGGCCACAATTTTACCTGGTCAGGAAGGTATAATGGTCCTTGAACTTAGTGGATATAAGAAAAATGTCCAAGAAGGATTAAAGTTTTTAAGGGCCCAAGGCGTAAAGGTCAAATCGGTTGGCCAGGAGATAAGACGAAACGACAACCTTTGTTTTATGTGCGGGGCCTGCACCGGTATTTGCCCAACCCAGGCCCTTTACATAGATGAAGATACAAGAGAGGTTATTTTCGAGCCTGAAAATTGTAAGGCTTGCGGTCTATGTGTTGCGATTTGTCCGGTGAGGGCCATGGAGATACGCTTTTCCACAGAAAAGGTCCTAAGCTAAATGTCCTCTTGTCTGGTTTGTATCAGCGGCGGAGTCGATAGCTCTGTTTCCGCTTATCTTCTGAAAAATATGGGCCTTTCAGTAAAGGCCCTTTTTTTACGTTTAACAGGGACAAAAGGAGAGGAATCTGCCCTGATTGCCTCCAAAAAAATATGCTCCTTTCTTGATATTGATTTGATAATCAAAGATAAGAGAAATGAATTTAAAGAAAAAATTATATCTTATTTTGAGAGAAGTTACTTTTCAGGAAAAACACCTAATTGTTGTGTCCTTTGTAATCCATATATCAAGATTAGAACTGCCTTTAAGGTTGCGGACTCCCTTGATATGAATTTTATAGCCACCGGACATTATGTGCGGCTTATAAATGGAAAATTTCCTGTGCTTTTAAGGGCAAAGGACAGGCGCAAGGACCAGAGCTATTTTTTACACAGAATAAAAAGAGAACATATTAAAAGACTCATTTTCCCACTTGGTAATTATTTAAAGGATGAGATTAAAAGGATATCAAAAAAGATCGGGATTGAGAGATTCATCCAGGAGGAAAGCCAGGATATTTGTTTTTTTAAGGGGGATTACAGGGAATTTTTGAAAAAAAGGCTTAGCCCAAAAATGTCTCCTGGACCAATTGTAACAAGAAGCGGAAAGATTCTGGGAGAACATAAGGGTCTTTATAATTACACTATTGGCCAAAGAAGGGGCCTTGGTATTCCAGATAAGACCCCGTATTACGTTCTTTCAATTGATATCAAAAAAAATCAACTTATTGTTGGAAAAAAAGAGGAGCTTTTGGCAAAGGACTTGCTTGTCAAAGATATAAACTGGTTAATAGAACCAAGTGTGCTTAAAAATAACATTTTTCAGGTAAAAATAAGGTCAAGACATAAAGATGCCCTTTCAAAGTTAGAAATTTTGCCTGGAAATAAGGCCAGGGTTACCTTTTTTGAGCCGCAAATGGCAGTGACACCTGGGCAATTTGCAGTTTTTTATAAGAAAAATTGTTTAGTAGGTGGGGGCGAGATTTGCGGGTAGCCATTTATACACTGGGCTGTAAGGTAAATCAGTTCGAGTCCTGGGCTATTTCAGAGATGTTTGAGGATTTGGGCTGTCAGATAGTTGACTGGAAGGAGGATGCGGACATCTACGTGGTGAACACATGTGCTGTTACTTCTAAGGCTGCCTATCAATCCCGCCAAGCCCTTAATCGAATCAAAAGAAAACGCCCACATGCCAAGATAATAGCAACAGGCTGCCATGTACAAACTGACCCTGGAGCTATTTTGCGGTCAGTAGGTTCTGGGATTTGCCTTGCTGGAAATGAGAAAAAACATCTTATTGCTCCAATGTCCTTGAAACATAAGGGATGCACTGGGGTTTTCGTCTCAGATATTATGGAGGAGGAGGAAATCCTTCCTTTAACTGTAAAAAGGCCTCCAAAGGGACGAACAAGGGCCTTTTTAAAGATCCAGGATGGCTGTAATGCCTTTTGTTCCTATTGTATTGTCCCTTATGCAAGGGGAAAAAGCAGAAGCCTTTCTCCACATCTAATTTTTGAGGAGGTAAAGGCCCTTTCTCAAAAGGGTATAAAAGAGGTTGTCCTAACTGGTATCCATCTTGGAGCCTATGGAAAAGATTTATCTGAAGATATTGATCTTTTTGCCCTTTTAAAAGAGCTATGTAAAAGGTTTAAAGATGTCTATTTTAGGATTAGCTCAATAGAACCAACGGAAATTTCAATTGAATTTGTAACTGACCTAAGTCATTTTGAAAATTTTTGCCCTCATTTTCATATACCTCTTCAAAGCGGCTCTGACAATGTTTTAAAGGCAATGAATAGAAAATATTCAGTCAAATTTTTTGAAGAGCTCATCTTTCAACTAAAAGACATTTTGCCCCATTCTTCCATTGGAACAGATGTTCTGACAGGTTTTCCCAAAGAGACTCAGGAAGATTTTGAAAAAACTGTAACCCTTTTAAAAAGGCTTCCAGTTTCATATCTTCATGCCTTTCCATATTCACCAAGGCCAGGGACATTGGCCTACGGAATGAAGCGAGTTTGCACTCAGAGGGAGGCCAAAGAGCGAGCAAGGTCTTTAATCACCCTTGGTAGAGAAAAAAGAAGAGACTTTATGGAAAAATTTTTGGGAAAAGAGCTAAATTGTCTTTTTGAAAGAAGAGATAGAAAAAACGGACTTTTTGAAGGGCACAGTACAAATTATATAAAAGTTCTAGTGAAAGTTGATAAAGATATTTCAAACAGAAGAGGGCTTATTAGGGTAAAAGAGGTAAGAGAAGACTTTGTTATAGGCCAGCTTTTGCACCTATTTTAAAAGTCCACTAAGCACCTCCTTTAGTTTGTCAAGAGAGTAGGGTTTTGGAATGGCCGCATCAAAACCAAAGGCTTTAGGGTCATCCATAATATCATTGGTGTTATAGCCTGTAGAAACTATTGCCTTTATTTCAGGATCTAACTTTTTGATTTCCTTTAAAACTTGTGCGCCATCCATGCCATCTGGAAGGGTCATATCAAAAAGGACAAGATCAAAGGGTTCTTTTATTTCAAGGGCCTTTTTAAATTTTGAAATGGCCTCTTTGCCTGTTGTGGCTGTTTCAACTTCAAAATCTAGAAGTTTTAAGAATTCAGTAACCAATTCTAAAATAAGCTCTTCATCATCTAAAACTAGAATCTTTTTTGCCTCCATTCAGGATGTCCTTTCGCTTAGATAATTTTTTTATAAATTCAATGTTAGAGTACAAAATTTTTTGTGGTTTAAAAAGAGAAAGTTATCATCTCGTTAACTTTCAAGTCTAACATTTCTTTATACCTTGAGATGGATTCCTAATATGATTAAGTTAACGACGAATTTATTACTTACAAGACCCTGGAGGGAAAAATGACGGTTTTTGAAAGGGCAGGAAGGGTTAATACAGAAAGGACCCTTGAAATTGCAGTAAATGCCCTTAAGACACGGGGTATTTCTGAGCTTGTTGTGGCCTCAACCTATGGAACAACAGCCCTTAAGGCAGTAGAGCTTGTAGATACCTCAAAAGTAAAACTTATTGTAATTACGCATAATTTTGGTTTCAAGGAGCCAGCCAGTCTTGAAATGGATGAAGATACAAGGTCACGGCTCATTGAAAAAGGGGCCATTGTTTACACAGGAACCATGCCCTTCAGAAACATTGGAACTGCCATAAGGAGTACCCTTGGATATTCCCAACAGGACTTAATAGCCAATACCTTGAGGCTTTTTTGTCAAGGTGTAAAGGTATGTGTTGAGCTTGCACTAATGGCATCTGATGCAGGGTTTATAGGAACTGACGATATTATAGCAGTTGCAGGGACTGGGAGAGGTGCTGATACCTGTGCAATAATAAAGCCTGCCTCGTCAAATGCCCTTTTTGATTTAAAGGTGAGAGAGATATTGGTGAAGCCCTTTGATTGGTAGATAATATTTGGAGTTTTTATTTTTAAATTGGAGCAGATATGTCCAAGGAGTCAATTAAGATAATCTGTCAGAATAAAAAGGCCCGTCATGAATATCACATCCAAGATACTTTAGAGGCAGGAATAGTATTGCTTGGGCCAGAAGTTAAATCAATTCGTGAGGGCCGCATAAACATAAAAGATGGCTATGTGGAAATTAAGGACGGAGAGGCATGGCTCCAAAATGTACACATTTCTCCCTATCCATATGCCACCAATACTGCAAGGCCTGATCCCTTGCGTCCAAGGAAGCTTCTTTTACACAAAAGACAGATAAAAAGGCTTGCAGGTAAGGTTAAGGAACGGGGATTCACTTTAATACCATTAAGGGTGTATTTGAGCAGAGGTAAGGTAAAGGTGGAAATCGCCCTTGCCAAGGGGAAAAAGATATATGATAAGAGGGAAGCACTAAAAAGAAAGACCCTTGAAAGAGAATTTGAGAAGAGGTTTAAGATTAAAAGATAGTTTATCTTGAAAAAATCCATTTTGTTATTTTTAAATCCTAGTGCAAATTTTAAAAAATAAAAGAAAGGTTGAAGCCTTTTGTAAGGCCCTTGATGATCCTTCCCAGAAAAGACTCATTCTTCTAGATTATGACGGAACTTTGGCTCCTTTTAAAAAGGAAAGGTTAAGTGCAATTCCATACAAAGGCATAAGGGATTTACTCGATTCAATCCTTGAAAATTCCAAGAACAAAATAGTTCTCATTTCAGGCAGAAATGCTAAGGAAGTAAAGGAACTTATTGCCCTTCGGCATCCAGTTGAGATTTGGGGTGGTCATGGGATGGAAAGGCTATTAGAAAATGGGAAGCTAATAAAGGCCCCTATAAGCGAAGGTTCGGAGCAAGTATTTAGTTTAGTTAAAGACTGGGCAAGACGAGAGGGGTTTTCCAAAAGGATTGAGGCAAAGCATGGAAGCCTTGCCTTTCATGTAAGGGGTCTTGAGAAAAAAGAGGCCTCAAGGCTCATGGATGAGGCAAGGGATTTTTTTCAAGATGTAATTCCAGAAAGCGGCCTTGAAATAGATGATTTTGATGGCGGTGTAGAGCTTAGGACTATTGGTGTTAATAAAGGAAAAGTGGTTAATATTATTCTTTCAGAGCATGGCGAAGAGGGACTTATATCATATTTTGGAGACGACTTTACCGACGAAGACGCTTTTTTGGCCCTTAACGACAGGGGAGTGTCCTTTTTGGTTCGCAAGGAATTGAGGGATACAAATGCAGATGTTTGGCTAATTCCACCTGAGGAATTAAAGGAATGTTTGGGAAAATTTATAATTAAATAAAAATGGATGGAGGAGCGGGAGCAAAAAGATTAATAGCTGTATCCAATCGACTTCCAATCAGGATTATTCGGGAAGGTAGGGGTTACAGGTGTCTTCCAGGCGCAGGTGGCCTGGTTACAGCCCTTGCGCCAGTGCTTAGAGACAGAGGGGGGCTTTGGATTGGCTGGACAGGCTCTCCCTATGAAAAAGGGCATGAATTACTTCTGGAAAGTGCTTCAAAAGAAACAGGTTATGGCCTTGTCCCTGTTCCCTTGGATAACGAAGATGAAAGGGACTACTATTATGGCTTTTCAAATGAGATAATATGGCCACTTTTTCATGATCTTCAGACCCGATGCAAATTTAACCCTAGATACTGGTACAGGTATCTCAGTGTAAACAAGAAATTTGCCCTAAAGGTTAAGGAAAATGCAAAGGTTGGGGACTACGTCTGGGTTCATGATTATCATCTTATGCATTGCGGTTTTTTTATGAAAAAAATTGGCCTTTCATTAAAGGTCGGTTTTTTTCTTCATATTCCGTTCCCACCAGTTGATATCTTTTTAAAACTTCCATGGAGGAAAAAGGTCCTTGAGGCCCTTTTGCACTACGACCTTCTTGGTTTTCAAACCATGAGGGATAAGAGAAATTTTCTAAATAGTCTCTCCGCCTTGGTTTCAGGAGTAAAGTTAAAGAGAAGGGGGGCGGTCTCCACAGTAGAATATCTAGGCAGAAAGATAAGAGTTGGAGCCTTTCCAATAAGTATTGACTACAAGGGCTTTGTCAGGGACTGTGATTCAAAGGAGGTGGCTGATGCTGCTTGGTATTTACACGAGGCCCTTCCAGACAGACAGGTAATAATAGGCATAGATAGACTTGATTACACCAAGGGTATTCCAGAGAGGTTTTTTGCATTTTCCGATGCCCTATCTCGATTTCCAGAACTTAGAGGAAGGGTGAGTCTTGTTCAGGTAGTGGTTCCAAGCAGAACAGAAGTACCGGAATATCAAGAGTTAAAAAGGGAAATTGAAAGGCTTGTAGGTGAAATTAATGGAAGATTTACCCAGTCAGGATGGGTCCCTATTCATTATCTTTTTAGGAGTCTCGACAGGGTTCAACTCCTGGCCTATTATAGACTTGCAGAGATAGCCCTTATTACTCCCCTAAAAGATGGTATGAATTTAGTTTGCAAGGAGTATTGTGCCTGCAATCTTGAGCATAGGGGAGTTCTGATTTTAAGCGAATTTGCAGGCGCTGCCACCCAGCTTCATTCAGGTGCCCTAATGGTTAATCCTTATGACATAGAAGGGGTTTCAAGGGCCATATTCACGGCATACTCCATGCCGATACCTGAAAGAAAAAAGAGAATGAAGCGCCTTAGACACATAATAAAAAAGAAGGATATCTTTTGGTGGGTAAATACCTTTTTGAACGCTGCCTTTTCTAAGGACCTTAGAGATTTTCCTAGAGACTCAATGGAGGAATATATTCTTTTAAGGTGATGGAGTTTAAGATTTTTTGCTTCTTTTAATTTAAATCCTAATTTTTAAGATTCTCTTAAAAAATATTTAAAATTTTCAATAAAAACAATAAGTTTTTAATTCCAGTTGTCAATTTTTTATACGATTTTGTGTCTTTTTTCGTAAAAAAAATTTTGACATCTTGTTACAATAGAGTTAAGAAAGATTATTGAATTATGATTCATTATTTGCGGGGAGAGGGGCACAGTCCCCCAATCTTAAAATGCATCTTTACACCACATATAAGTGGTAAACCAAAAAAGGCAGTGGATGGTTAGGGACTATGGAAAAATTTAACGGAATCTCTAGAGGTTTCAGGCCATGGTTTTTTAGTTTCTTATTTCTTTTTGTCATAGGTCTTTCTGCTGATCCAATAATGGCAGAAATAGAACTGCCCTATGGCAAGCTGGAAATAACCAGTAGAACTCGCTATTGGGTTCAGTGGTCAAGGTCACCAGATAAGTTTATGGTGCCAAATGATTCAAGTGACCAGGATTTTGAAGAGCAACTTGGTGTTACGTGGGATTGGGCCGAAAAGGGTGTTACCTTCAACATGCTGGGTCGTTACAGAAAGGACTTAGATGGGACCCCTCAAGGTTCCATTTTCCAAGATTATATTGATGCATGCGGTTCTCAGAGGCAGCGGCTAGACCTCTATTACGGATACCTTGAGTTTCATGATCTCATTCCAAACTATGACATCCGAATTGGAAGGCAATATGTCTTTAATGTTGACCAAAATATTCAACTTGATGGCGCATGGATTAGGGGTGACAGGCCCTTTGGAATCGAGTGGTTGAGCTTTGAGGCCTTTGGGGGAATGCCTTCTCAACCATTTATCAATTTACGAAAGGACGGCATCGGGGGGGTCAATCTTGAATTTTATCCAATAAAGAATCTTGTCCTTCGTGCTGATACTACCTTTTACAAGGAAAATTCTTGGGATGTAGCTGCAAACTGGCGCCCTTATGAAAACCTTCGCATGGATGCACAAGGGGCATTCATAAATAATCATGCCAGGTATGCCTATTTCAATGTGGTGGGTGATATCGTAAAGACCGGAACCACATTAAATTTCAAATACTACAGAAATTTTGAAAACGAATACGAATCGGACTTCATCTTTGATTGGCAATCCCCGGAAAAGGACCTGGGTAAAGACATCAAAAGATTTTATCTTGCAAGGGAGATGGCCTATAATCAATTTGATATCTCAATAAGTCAGCAGATTCCAACCCAGGAAGGCCTTGCTGTATTTTCAAGGTTGAGCATCAGAAAGCTCTCCGACAGCAGCGATGAAGACCTCTATAATACCGATTTCATTAGCTGGACTGCAGGAATTAATATAAATGAATGGTTGCACCTTGAAGGTTTTCATCTGTCTTTGGGAATTACCAAGTGGTGGGAAAATAGAAATGTAATTTATGAAGCCAATTCCATTTCCTTTTTTGCCGATCTTCGTCAGGAAATCTTTGATAGATGGGAGGTTTCAGGAGGCTATTATTTCAAGACCGAGGACGTAAACAGCCTGATAGAAAATGAGGCAGCAAATCACTACTATGGGGCAGTGAGATACAAATTTGATCCTGAAAAATGGGCAGAGATCAAATACGAATACGAGCGTGATGATTATTATAAAGAGTTTGGTATTAGTGATATAAATAGCCTTATGGCGACAGTTTACGTTCGCTTTTAAATAATAGAGGAGATTTAGGGGAATGGATATGAAGAGGACAAAAATAATAACCTTAATATTTGCTTTAGTTGTTATTCTGGGATTTTCAGTCTCCGGCTGCAAAAAGGAGGAAGGCACCCTTAAGTTCAATCACAATTTGCACGTGGTTGAAAATGAAATGAAATGTGATGAATGTCATAAGGCCACTGAAAAGGGCGGCATGGAAAATCCAGATATGGATAAATGTTCGGAGTGTCATGACATTGATCTGGATCATCCTTCTGATGATTGTCTCATGTGTCATAGTCTAAAAAGCTCTTTAAATGATTACACTGTGGAAGATGCAGTTCCAGAAAAACCTAAGGGATACGCTGACTTGGTGTTTACTCATGAAGCCCATGAGGATGTGGAATGTAATACCTGCCATAAAGGCATTGATAAGATGGAAAGCCTTTCAGAAATAGAATGGCCAGATATGTTTACCTGTAAAAAATGTCATAATGGAGAAGAGGCACCTATTGATTGTGAGGTTTGTCACACCAAGGTAAGAAAGGAAATCCCACCTGAAACTCATCATGGCGATTGGGCAATGCAGCATGGTCCAGCAAGTCGTTTTGATAGATCTTGTGTATTTTGTCACGATAATCCAAAACGGTTCTGTAACGACTGCCATCAGACACAGAAGCCAAAGGATCATATCTTCAACTGGAAGACAACCCAGCATGGCCAGGACGCTACCCATGACAGGAGACTTTGTGCCGTGTGTCACCCAGCTTCCTATTGTTCTGACTGTCATAAGAGCCAAAAGCCAGTATCACATTCAAGGGCAGATTGGATGGCATATACAAGGGAAAATGGTCATGCTGAGGCAGCAAAGCATAACTTTAGAAGCTGCGCAGTATGTCATACCACAGCTGAGTGTAGAGAATGTCATCAGAGTGTAATTTTAAGAAAATAGTGATTTGTTCATGAAGAACCCCCCTCTTTTTTGGGAGGGAAGAAATAGGGAATTTTGGTAAAAATCTTAGGAGGTTTAGGAATGACCAGAAAAACGGTGAGAAGCACCAGGTTGTTGCAACCCTTTTTATTGCTCGGGTTGCTGTTGTTACCTGCGGTTGCCTTTTCGCATCCAGCAGTTCAACTATTGGACAAAAATGGCAATCCAATTATCAATCAGCTAAGTTCTGCTGATACTATTACGGTTGCCAACGGAACAGTTTATAAGGCTGGTCCTGCCTACAGTCCAAAGAAAACCTGTGGAAAATGTCATGATTATCAGGCAATTACCAGGGCCTATCATTTTCGTGAAGGTGTAGGTCCAAATGGTGAAAATTATAGTGATCACTGGTCTGATAAAGAAAATGATGGCACCCTTTATAAATATCTAGCAAATGCTTATGGACACCTTTTGAGTCCTGGGCAGTTTGGTGCATGGTGACCTCCCTCTTACCGCCAGTTGGCGGCTAAGAGGGAAAGAGGAAGCCTGAAGGATCCTTTTACCACTGAAGGGAAGCCATACTTTTTTGATTTCGGTATTGCAGGTGAAATGGGGGTCTGTTACTCCTGCCATCCAGGTGGAGGTCCAGCAGAGGGTATAGTTCAGCCAGATGGCACTGTTACCCCATATGACGATCCATCCCTTAGTCCAGTTCATACCTATGACAGGGACTTCTATGATTATAGCCCTAATATCACAACTCAGACCCTTTTAAGCCAAAAGTCTATTAGCGAGACTATGGCTGAAGTTGGTGCTCCAGAACGTCAAGATTGGAATAAAACTGGCGTTATGGAAGCGGATTGTATGATTTGCCATATCGATCCCGAAGGAGATGGTAGGTGGCGTGCCGCTGATGGTCTTCTCATTAAACCTTGGAGACCAAGGCTTATGATTTTCGCAGATAGAGATCAGAATGGCAGGATTACTAAATTGTCCCTTGGTATGCCCCTATATAATGGCCTTAAAAATGAAACCGCATGGAATTATTCAGATCCAGCCCAGAGGTTTTCAAGACCCACTAATATGTTTGCAATGGGCCAGTTACCTCCTGATATTACCGGTGAGATGATGGACATGTGGACTAAGGGGCTTCAGCAGATAGAACAAACCGGAAAATCCCTGCCCTATGCATTCTATGCACCGCCGGAAATCGTCTCAAAGATTTGGGGGCCAAATGGTATAAAGGCAGAATATTGTGCCAATCCAAATGGGCCTGCCGATGAAATGCAAAGAATAATGAACACCCAGCAAGAGGTTGGTCAGTTATTCAGTGGTTTTCTATCATATTTAAAGGGCAAAGGGATTCTTCCCCCAGAGGCCACTATGGAAGATATGATGAGGGTGTTCTTCAATGATTTTATTTATGGTTACAGGATAAAGATGGTAACTGGCAATTTTATGCCAATTCCTGTGCCTTTAAGGGCGTATGAAACAGGGAAATTTTATACAGATTGGGACAGCTCTTATGCCTCAGTAAGAGATTTTATGAGGGCACCTCTGATCGAAGGAGAAGGAATTCCATATTCTGGCCGTGTTGGTTCTGGCTGGCAGGCAGCCATGTTTGCCATAGGAAAAGCTATGCAGGGTGACATGACCTATATGAAACCCGATGGAAATCCAAATGTTTCAAAGGTATTTGAAGATATTATGGCTGGAAAGCTTCCGGCCACTATTGCAGAAGGTATTAAACACGATTACTTACCAAGCTTCTTTTATATGATGCCAACTGCTACCTTAATGGGTACTGATATCAATGGTGACAACTACCCATTAACCTACATACAGATAATTAGGACTGGATCAGGCTGGCAGGCAAAGGCCTACTATAATGTTGCTGATCTTGGTAATGGATCAGTCCATCTCAATATCTTTGGTAGCCGTGAGGATCTAAATTCCTACAAATGGGTGAAGATCTGTGGTCAGTGCCATGTCATGACCAAGGATCACGGAAACTCAGAATGGGCCAAGGCAAGATTATATAACCTTGGACTTCCTGCAGACTGGGTGAAAAACGGCCATTTTGTGAACTGGACTGATGATGAGGAAGCACCTGGTTATGACGTGCACATGTCATCCAAGAAAATGGGTTGCGGGACTTGTCATTTGAGGAAGGTAGGAGATGTAGAATATCTCCATAACTTCCTTAAAGGGACAGATACAGCCCATATGGTCAGAAATGACCTTGATAACAATCCGAGGCCAAGGACTTGTGAGTACTGCCATATAAATGGAGGTGATCCTGAGGCGCCAAATCCAAACAAGGCCCATGAAGAAAAATTTGGTGAAAATACTGGGCGTCACATGGCCTTAATCGAATGTGAGGCATGTCATGCTCCTTACAGAAGAACTTGGAGATTCAGGGCCTTTGATGACACACTTGGATACTACGGCAACTTCGATAACCGTTTTGGATTAAACATGCTTCCCGGTGGTGATGGTTCCATGATGGCATTTCCTGCTGAATATGCACTTTCCCCAGTTTACGGAACCTCACCTGGCTATGGAATACCACATTTCCAGATGTTATCTCAGCACATTGACGCAGATGGCTCTGGAAAGGTCGTTCCAATGGACTTTGTAGTTCAGATGGTTGACTATTTCTGGCCAGACGGATCAGCTGACCCTGGAAAGATTGTTAATGGTATGCCCACTAACATGAAATTTGACTTCTGGCGCTATTTCTATGATTTGACCCTTGATACTTATAAGGCCATGGGCGTGCCAATTAATTATGATCCAAAATATGATAATGAGGTCTATCCACCACTTTATTATGCAAATATCAGAAATGGATATCCTCAGGTCACAATTGGTAACCCAATAACCATTCTGACATGGGTCGATGTCAATCCTCAGCCAGACCATGATATGAGTGACATCGCCTATGGTGGGGCTAAAGTTCTTTATCTGCGTGAGATAAATGCTGCTATAAAGGCCTTCTTCATGCCAACAAGGCTCGGAATGGTATCACCAATGGAAATGGCCATGATTCCGCCAAACGATCCTACATGGGCTCAAAATCCCTATGTTGGAAAGATAATTCTTAAGGATAGTGGCTATGTAATCTTTGACCATACAGGTGACATGTATCCCGACCTTTGGTGGCCAGAAGATGTTAAGGCAATGCAAGAGGCCCTTATAAAGGTCTTAAAGGCAGAAGGTGAAGAGAATCCTATGCCAGTTCTCTTTATGGCTGCTCATTATTTCTCAGACTCCCATGGTATTCAGCCGGCAGAAAAGGCCTTGGGTGCTACAAGCTGTTATGATTGCCATGGCGATTATACCAAGAATCCTGGTGCACACAGAATTACTGATAGGATAATTACATATCTGCCGTGGGCACCCCCATGGTTTACTGATGAGGCCCGTCTTTTGAAATACGATCCAGAGAATGTGCCTGCTGATGCGCCCATTTGGATGAAGAGGGCAGGAATGGTTCTCAATAATCCTAATGGTTATTTTGTGGTAGATGGAGAAGTTGATTATATTAAACCCATCCAGGCCAACGGCATGGCTGTTTTAGGTGCGTCTGCATCTGAGGTACTTGAACTTAGCAAACATCATGCTGAGGAACTCTTCTACATGGTTGCTGAAGGCACTGTAAAGGGAAGCGAGATAGAAGAGATAGATACATCCAAGCTCACCGAGGAAGAGAAAAATATGGAATTTGCTCGCCAGGTTGTGACAAGCCCATGGAACCAGAAGCTCTATTTCTATATTCCAGCTGAGCTTAAAGAGACAGGTGAAGTTGAAGAATGCGGATTCCAGCCAAGTGCAGAAAAGATATATCTGGATAACAAAGGTATGGCCGAAGGCTTTGTTGCAAAAGTTGGTTTTGCAAAAGGAAAAGGTGTAGGCGAACCAATAATAATTAAACTGCCCTACTCAGGAGCAAATCCAACTATAGTGACTATGGTACCCGGAGATGTGAGCTTTAGGCCAGATAGCTCTGCCCAGATTCTCAGTATGACCAGTGGCTATGTGACAGTTAAGGTCAATCATCCAGGAGAATTTGCTGCAGTCGATATGGATCTCCTGACAGCACCGAATGGCGAACAGTGGCAGGCTTGGATGAAGAAGTAGTGATAGTATCCAAAATATGAAAGTGTTATAAAAGGCGGGTCCTTACCCGCCTTTTTCTTTTGTTAATGGGGGGAGGGTGGTATATTACAGATATAAAACAAATCTAACGTTCAGGTCTAGGATATTTTACTTGAATTAAAATCTATTCCCTAAGCAGGAGATACCTGCAAAATTTTTTCATTTTTCCTGAAAAACTCCATTGCTACAGTCTTGGCTTCATTCATATCCTTGCACCGCTGCACTGACATTGCAAGCCTATTACCAAACGCATAATTTTGGCTAAAATAGTGCGTAAATTCTTTTAGCCTTCCGATTTGCCGTTCCGGAGGGAAAAGTTTCTCAAGGTATCCATAAAATCTGAAAAAGACATCTGGAAGGTAAATGTCACTAACCCCTTTCGAAGTTGCCTGTTTGCTAAAGAGGGCATCACTAATAGTTTTAAATATCCAGGGCTTGATAGCAGCGCCCCTTCCAATCATTAAACCATCGGCTTTGGTAATTTCTAGTGCTTCTTTAGCTTCTTTCAGACCAAATATCCCTCCATTTATGATTATTGGAATGTCTATATCTAGAAGTTCTTTGATATCGGGTAACTTATTCCATCTAGGAGGGCGGCAAAAGGGCTCTTTTTCAAGACGACAATGTAGGTAAATGGCATCAAGTCCAACACTTTGTAAAAAATCGCATTCCTTTGAAAGGGCGTTGATGTCAAATCTTTCTCCTAATCTAATTTTTGCTGTGATAGGAAGCTCGGTTTTTTCTTTAATTTCTTTGATAATTTTCTCTAGTTCATCTTTTCTTTTTAAAAGTGCTCTACCTCCGCCCTTTTTTATTACCTTTGGAGCGCCGCAGCCAAGGTTAATGTCTATGATATCTGCTCCCAGTTTTTTTATTTTTGCCACTGCTCCTACCACATGTTTTGAGCTATAGATAAGAAGTTGATAACTCAATGGATGTTCTCTTTCAGTGGTTATTAGATAAGGGGAAGTAGCTGGATTTTCTGATGGAAGTCTTGCAGCTGAAAGCATTTCCGTGCTTAAAAGGCCGACTCCACCAAAATCGAGAATGAGTTGTCTAAGTGCACTATGTGTCAGCCCAGCCATTGGTGCAAGAAACAAAGGAGGTGCTATTGTTAACGGCCCTATTTTAACATTTAGTCTTTTGAGCATTGCAAAGTATTAAAAGG
>JALXCD010000073.1 GCA_026991135.1 Deltaproteobacteria bacterium
TGCATATCCCTTGCTGGATGGTGTTTAGGTAAATTTAGAGCTTCAAAGTTGTGAAAATCATCCTCTATAATCGGCCCTGTTTTAATTGCAAAATTCATACCTACAAAGTAATCAATTATTCTATCCATTGTATCCATTACAGGATGAAGCGCACCTCTGTTCCCTTTTGGATTAAAAAGTGAAACATCAATTTTATCAGCTTTGAGTATTCTATCTGAGAGTATTGCTTCTAAAGCCTTTCTCTTTGAATTAATAGCATTTATAAAGCTCTCTTTATACTCATTCAACTCTTTAGCAAAACCTTTTTTCTGCTCATTTGAGAGTGTTTTCATTTTGATAAATTGGGATGAGATAATCCCCTTTTTTCCTAAAATTTTTACTCTTAGCCCCTCTAGCCAAACACTGTTATCCGGTAGATACCTAGCTCTTAGGATCCCTACGGGTACTCCGTTTAAATCTGCAACGTAGAGAGCACCACGCTTATCGTTCAACCAGATATCCCAAACGAGGTGAATATAGTCACCGTTCTCCCACGTATTTCTGGTAAAATCTAAAACGGGTTGTTTGTCACTTGGTTTGGCTAAGCGTACATGTATTTCCAATTTGCTCCCTCATATATTATTATGTTGGGTTATACTTGGCATTTAGCTTCCCTATAGGAGATAAAGTGCGATGACGCCTAAAAATTTTTGTTTTCGTATAGCGACTTCTAACGGGGATTTTTCACAACTGTTTTGCTGTTAAGAAGTAGGTTTAACTGCATTTCATAATCGTTCTAGAGAGTTCTTTTAAAAAAGAGTGAAAAAATTTGTGAGTTATTGATGTTATTTTATGTTGTTAGTAGCAACGAGAATGCTAGTAGTTGGAACAATATTATCATTATCCCTTCGAATTTGTCGAGCTTGTTGTCGTCTAGTATGCTTCTCTTGATGAACCAGAATTGTAGAGCGACAAGGGTTAACTGGAATAAACTGTACTTATCTAACGGTATGGGTATGAATAGTCCAACGCCAGCTAGTATTATTAATAGAATTTGAGCTATTCCACCCAAAAGGTTTCCTAAACCTATGCCGACATCACCCCGCATTGCTGATTTTACGGCGACGAAGTGTTCAGGGAGAGCCCCTAAAAGAGCTAAGATCAAAGCGATAACTATTATTGGGTCCCCTATCGACGCTATTGCTTCTTTGTTGTGTGCTAGGATGGATTCAACACTTGAGACTATTAGATGACCTCCTATGAATATACCAATGTTTCCCAGAGTGAAGTAAATTGCACCTTGTTTACCACTAAGGTGGGATTCCACGACGGCTGAACCTTTTCTTGGGACTAACAGTATGTATAATGGGTATGATGCGAAGAGGAAGACTGAGAAGTAGCTTGGTAGGTACAGTGTGCCCTCGGGTTTGGTGTACACCGCGTGGACCAAGAAGTAAAATATTATTGATAGTAGTGCTACGGTTATGAAGCGGTAGAGTTCCGTGTCATATTGGATGGCCTCAACTGGTACCTCTATTGGCCCTTGCTTTGCGGCAAGTATTATCACTACACCGAGTAAAATTAAATTTACGCCTATCGTCGCTAGGATCATTATTAGAGAAATCTCTATGAGTTCAATGTTGTTTGTTACGGTTCCAACGTAGAAGGATAACGCTACTAACACTGCCTCCGGTATGTTGGATACCAGACTACTGAGAACTCCGGCGT
>JALXCD010000074.1 GCA_026991135.1 Deltaproteobacteria bacterium
CATCTGAAATAAAAAGCTTTTTATTTCAGATGGTTATAATTTTAATGCCCTGGCATAACCCTTGCCTTTATTAAGTAAAAATAAAAGGCAAGGAGGAAAAGATGATTGGGCGAATTCCAGGGATTTTTGGGAGAAAGGGCAGTTTTTGGATGGTGTTCGTTTATTTTTTATTGTTTGCATCATCTTCTTGGGCAGGAGAGCAAAATTCAATTCCAACAGCTTTGACCAACAAGGCAGCAATAGATTTGATACAGACCAATGCAAACTATGTATGGACCTTGGTGGCCGCAGCCTTGGTTTTTTTCATGCAGGCTGGCTTTGCCCTTGTTGAGACAGGTTTTACTAGAGCCAAAAATTCAATAAACATAATGATGAAAAACATCATGGACTTTTCCATTGGCTCCATTGTCTTTTGGGCAATTGGGTTTGGTCTCATGTTCGGGGCGACGAAAAATGGTCTTTTTGGGACAACGGACTTTTTTTTGAGCGGCTGGGAAGGCCCAAAGGGAGATCAGTGGATCCTTGCCTTCTGGATGTTTCAGGTGGTCTTTGCAGGGACTGCTGCCACAATTGTTTCAGGTGCAATGGCAGAACGAACAAAATTTGTTGCCTATCTTTGTTATAGCTTCTTTATCTGTGGCTTTATATACCCAGTCTTTGGTTCATGGGCCTGGGGAAGCCTTTTACATGGCAACGGATGGCTTGAAGGCTTGGGATTTATAGACTTTGCGGGGTCAACGGTTGTCCATTCAGTTGGTGCATGGTGTGCCTTGGCAGGGGCTATGATCCTTGGTCCAAGAACAGGAAAATACGGCCCAAATGGTGAGGTAAGGGCTATTCCAGGTCACAATATCCCCCTTGCAGCCCTGGGAGTCTTCATCCTCTGGCTGGGATGGTTTGGATTTAATCCAGGTTCTACTACGACAGCGGACGCATCCATTGCAATGATCTTTGTGAATACCAATCAGGCAGCCGCGGCCGGGGCAATTAGCGCCATGATTACCTCATGGATACTTTTTAAAAAGCCTGAAATAGGTATGACTCTTAACGGAGCCCTTGCTGGTCTTGTGGCCATAACTGCCGGATGTGCCAATGTGTCTCCTGGAAGCTCGATAATCATAGGGCTTGTCGCAGGAGTGCTGGTGGTTCTCTCTGTCCTTTTCATTGATCACAAACTCAAGATAGATGATCCAGTAGGTGCGGTATCTGTCCATGGAGTTTGTGGTGCCTGGGGGACCCTTGCAGCAGGTCTTTTTAATATGGGGGGCACTTCTTTAAAGCTTGTAACAACCCAGCTTATCGGGATAGGGGCATGCTTTTTTTGGTCCTTTGGGACAGCACTTATCTTATTCAAACTAATAGACATGATAATTGGGCTCAGGGTTAGCAAAGAGGAAGAGCTTGAAGGCCTGGATCTGCTAGAACATGGAGGGCATGCATATAACGACTTTCAGGTAATCAACTAGGGGAGGAAACATATGAGAAAGATAGAGGCAATCATTAAACCCTTTAGGCTGGATGAGGTAAAAGAAGGACTTTATGAGATAGGAATAAGCGGGCTTACAGTTTCAGAGGTAAAGGGGCATGGAAGGCAGAAGGGTCATAAAGAGATCTACAGAGGTGCAGAATATGTTGTTGATTTTTTGCCAAAAATAAAGCTTGAGATAGTCCTTCCAGAAAGCCAGGTTGAAAAGGCAGTGTTTGTTATTTGTGAAAGGGCAAAGACAGGAAAGATTGGAGATGGGAAGCTTTTTGTGCTTCCTGTTGAAGATGTGATAAGGGTTAGAACAGGAGAAAGGGGCGAGGACGCCATTTAAAAAAATAACAACAAGTAAAGGAGGGAAAGAACATGAAAAAAAGGATTATTTGTTTGATGGTGTTGCTTTTTATGCTAGGACAACTAGTTCCTTGTTTTGGAGAGGAGGAAAGGCCTAGCGCAGATTTGTCTGTCAGCTTCTTAAGTGCCTATATCTGGAGGGGGCAGCAGCTTAGCAAAAATAGCCTTGTAATTCAGCCTTCTGCTACCTTTTCTTATAAGGGTTTTTCTGCAAATATATGGGCCAACTATGACACCAACCTTTACAAGGACATTGAGGCTTTAGATAATCTGACTGAAACAGATTATACTCTTTCCTATGATTATGACTTTGGCCTTTTAAGTGCTTCTTTTGGCTATATCTATTATGCCCTTAATCAGGCAGATGACAGTCAAGAGTTTTATGTCTCATTGGGTCTAAATACCTTTTTATCTCCTACAGTTACCGTTTACAGGGAGTTTGCCCACTATCCAAGCACGTATTTGACCCTGGATGTATCTCACAGTTTTTCTTTGCCAAGGGATATGTCCTTAGATCTGAGTCTTCTGGCAAGTGCCCTTTTTTCAAATGATGCGGGAGCATATCCTGATCCGGATGATCCCACTGACAAGTTTTCAGGTCTTCACCATGGAGAGGCCACTATTTCTATGACTATTCCCTTTACTGCCTTTTTAAGGGTTGAGTCTGCAAAGTATTTTTCAATAAGTCCTCAGGTAACTTGGGTTTTCCCCATAAGTGGAGATGGTTCAAAGGACATGGCCCAAAGGGCGCTAGGAGGAAGCAATGACAATAACTTCATATATGGAGGTGCAACAATAAGTTTTTCCTTCTAGTCTTGGAAAATTAAGGAGAGAAGAAAAGGTGGCGGAAATTTTCCGTCACCTTTTTTGTATCTATTTAAATACTTAGTCCAACTTCCAGAAAGTCAATTGTCTCCATATCTTGTGGGTAATTATCCCTGAAAAAAGTCAAGGCCTTTTTCCTTACTAATTTGGCAGAATCAAGACTTAAAAGTTCTGATACAAATTGAAAACAATCTTCTTGCTGGCTGAGTCTTATGACCTTTTTGATTTTTGGAATGGCCATGGCGTTCATGCTCAACTCATCAAGTCCAATTCCAAGAAGAATTGGTATATAGATGGGTTCACCAGCCATTTCTCCACACATGCCAACCTCTATTCCAGCCTTGTGTCCAGCATCAACAGCAAGCTTTATCATCTTTAGGACCCCAGGGTGAAGCGGCTCATAGAGATGAGAAACTGCCTCATTTACCCTATCAATGGCAAGGGAGTACTGGATAAGGTCATTGGTTCCGATGCTAAAAAAATCTACTTCTCTGGCCAGGATATCTGCCACAAGAACTGCACTTGGAACTTCAATCATTATCCCTATTTTTATATTCTTATTATATTCATGGCCTTCCTTTTCAAGCTCATCCATTATATCGAGCAAAAGCGCTTTTACTTCCACAAGTTCTGTCTTACCAGAAACCATTGGAAATAGAAGTCTTAGGTCTCCATAGGCGCTTGCCCTCAAAATGGCCCGTAATTGTGCCCTGAAAAGCCCTTGTTCTCGGAGGCATAATCTTATAGCTCGAAGCCCCAAGGCAGGATTCATTTCATTTTCATGACAAATGCCAGAGGCTAACTTATCTCCTCCAATATCTAGGGTCCTTATGGTTACTGGATAAGGCCTAAGCCTTTCGACCACTTCTTTATATGTTCTAAAAAGTTCTTCTTCTGTTGGAAGGGCTTTTGAGGTTATGTAGAGAAATTCGGTCCGAAAAAGGCCAACCCCTTCTGCTCCATGTTGGATAATGATGGGTATCTCTTCCACTAACTCCATATTGGCTTTAACCTTTATGCGATAGCCATCCTTTGTTTCTGCAGGAAGGTTACTATTACTTATTACCTCTAGTCTGTATCTTATGTAGTTTTTCTGCTTGGTCTGGTAGGTCTTAAGGGTCTCTTCGTCAGGCTCAACAATTACCTTTCCTTTTAAGGCGTCGAGTATTAGGGTTTCTCCTGAAAGACAGGATGACGTAATATTTTCCACTCCAACTACTGCTGGAATTCCAAGTGACTTTGCCAAAATGGCCGTATGAGATGTCCTGCTTCCAAGTTCTGTTACAAAGCCCAGACAGTTTTCCTTTCTCATGTGGAGAGTGTCTGCTGGAGAAAGGTTATTAGCAACAACAATTGCAGGCCTCTTTAGAGATGAAAGGTCTAGACGTGTCTCTGCACCTGTAAGGGCTGCCTTCACCTTATTAACGACAAAGCCAATGTCCTCAAGTCTTTCTCTTATATATGCATCTTTTACAGTTGCAAAAAGGGCCTTAATCTGTGCCATGGCCTTATCTAAGGCCCATTCGGCATTTATGGACTCATCTTCAATGAGTTCAAGGGTGCGGTCATAGACCATCTTGTCCCTTAACATCAGTATGTGAGATTGGAGAATGCTGCTATGTTCCTTAATTTCCTTGGGAAGTTCATCTATAAGGCTTTTAAGCTGTTTTTCTATTCTAGAGACTGCACTTTTAAACCTTTCCTGTTCGCCTTTTATGGAATTTTTATCGATCTTTCTTTTGACTGTTTTGATCTTTTTGGCATTTAAGAGAAATATCTCTCCAATAGCAATACCAGGAGATGCAGCAATGCCCTTTAATATTTCCACTTTTAACCTATCTCCTAATCAATTTCTCCAAATCGTTTTGCCACCAATTCTTCTAGGGCTTCTACGGCCTCTTTTGCATCAGGCCCTTTTGCCCTGATTGTTAACTGGGTCCCTGATGGACACGAAATGGTCAAGACCTCAAGGATGCTTTTACCATCAACGCTTTTTCCGTTCTTTACGAGCCAAATGTCGGACTTAAAAAGACTTGCAGTTTGTGCAAACCTGGATGCAGGTCTGGCATGAAGACCAAGCCTGTTAAGGATTGTGATGGATCGTTCAATAACTTTATTAGAAGTCATAATTATAGTTCATTTCCGTTTAATTTTTTTAAGAGCCAGGCCATATTTTCTCCCAAGTCCTCCATTGTTTTTATGCCTTCAGGATCATTTAAGACTTCCCCAGGATCCTTGCCTCTCCCTAGGTTCCAGTAAGATGACCCAACCACAATCATCTGTCCTATTAAAAAAAAGCTGTTAAGGCTATTAAACACATGAAAGGCCCCGCCACGTCTAACAGCCACAACTGCTGCCCCTACCTTTCTCTTTAAAATATCTCCATTTACTCGTGCTACCATGCCACACCTTTCTATAAGGGCCTTCATGTTTGCGGAAACATTGGCGAAATAGGTGGGAGAGGCCAGGATTATCCCATCAGATTCAAGCATTTCTTGTAGAAATTCATTTATGATGTCATCTTGTGCGCACTTTTTATCCTTGTTTTTAAGACACTTATAACATGCGATGCAACCTGGAATGGGTGAATTTCCAAGCCAGTGCAAACTGGTCTCTATGCCTTCTTTTTCAAGCCTTTTTAAAACTATCCTCAAGAGCTCATGGGTATTCCCATTTTCCCTAGCACTTCCATTAAATGCAACAACCTTCATCTTGACCTCCAAAGAGTCTTTCCACGAAAAAGAAAGGTGTGGTAATATCTTAGAAGATTAATGATAAAAAGGTTTCAATTTTTGCTCAAGGGTACCTTTTTCATTTATTGATGTAAAAATGTAAAGATTTAGGAGAAATTTTCCCGCATGTATCTTGCAGTAGTAAGGGATAAAGAAGGAACAAGATTTGTTTTAAGGCATTCCTTTCAGAATAGGGAAGGAGGATGGGAATCCAGAGATGTAATTGATCTAGGAAAGGATCCGGAAGAATTTATTAATTATATTGATGACAGGGTCTTTCTAATCTCCCAGGACGTCCTGGATGCCGTCTGGGAGAAGGGAATCGAGTATGAATATGAAGAATTGGAAGAGATCTTTTGGCCCTTTGTTGACCCTGAGATAAGGCAGACCATAGAGGATTTTGGAGGAATAAGGGGGCGAGGCCACAAAAGGACAAGGAGGCCAGGCAAGGACGAACTTAAAAGGATGCAAAGGGGGATACACTATTTTGACAGGAGAAGGCTTCTTTTTCTTAAGTTTTTGCACATGAATATTGAACCTCTCATGGATGAACCCTACCCCTTTTTAAACAGGCTCCTTGACAAATCCCGTGACGAGATAGAACAGGACATCGAGTTTATGGAAATGGATTTAAGACCCTGGGAGATGAAAAACTATATATATACCATATTTGGCC
>JALXCD010000075.1 GCA_026991135.1 Deltaproteobacteria bacterium
TTGTATATAAAAGATAAGATCATGTTTTATCTTGATCAAATAGAAAATCACCCTAAAATAAAGTAAAAATTTTAAATGGACATAAAATGATTTCATTTCAATAGGTTAAATAAAAAAGAGTATTATTTCTCAAAAATTATGAAAAAAATCTCATAGCTTGCAATTATCTTACCGAAAAGTTCTCTGTATTTCTCATCTACATATCTAATCTTTTGTCTACTATTTAAAATTGGTCTTTTAAAAGTAACTCTTGGCGTCACTCCCGTCTTTTTTAGGGTAGTCAATAAATCAAAAAGCCTATTGTATTCCTTTTTTATAATTATTGCTTCATGTCTTAATTTATAGGTATTTTTTTTAAATGGTCTTAATAATTTTTCCTGTTCAGGGAAAAAGTCTGTTGGAAGCATCAAGTTTTCATCTTTTAGTACTGTTTTTAAAACCTTTTTTAATTCCCACAGGGAGTTTTTTCCAAAAAAGGAAAGGGCCATGACACCACCCTTTTTGAGATGTTTTTCTTTCAGTGTCTCAACTGTATCTTGAGGCCTTTTGAGCCAATGGAGGCAATTTGCCGAAACTACCAAATTGAATTTTTTATGAGGGCTAATGGCAAGCCTTTCCACATCACAGCACAAAAGATTAATGCCATTTAAATCAGAAAAATGTGTTTTTGAAGCCTTTAACATCTCAAAGGAGAGATCGACACCTGTAAGATGTTTTATAGAAAAAGAATTTTTTAAAAGTCTTGAAAGTCTTCCTGTTCCAATTCCTATTTCAAGAACGTCTTCATAGAATCTTTTGGGAATTCTGTCCAAAAGGATATTGTTTGCCCTTTTTTGAACCGGGCTGTATTCATCATAGGAAAAAGAGGCCCTGGAAAAGGACCTTTTAATTTCTTTTTTTGAAATCATTTAGAATGTCGTAAAATTCATTTCTTAAAAAAGGAAGGTGACCTGTATCCAAAAAATAAATATTTACTCCTTTGTGAGTTGAAACATTTAGAAATGGATCATATTTCCCAAGGATTATTAGGTCACCTTTATAATCATTTCTTTTTAAAGAAAGATTATGAGTTTTTAAGTATTTCAATCCATCAATAAGATCTCTTTCCCCCCAAAATTCCATACATCTCTTTTCATGGGTCCTTTTAAAATCCTTGATATCCCTTTCTTGACCTTTGAAACAAAATAGATAAAACGTCTTAAGTGCCTTTTCTTTTCCGAGTTCCCTTATCTCTCTTATCTTTTGATTGATTTCATCCTTTTTGAAGCTTTCGATGACACTTACAAGAATCAATCCACTTAAATCATCCTTTAGGATATTTTTAATATCTGCGGCAATATGGGCACCAAGGGACCAGCCTAGACAAAAAAGCTCATTTTCTCCTGATATTCTTTTAACTTCTGATATTTTTTTTATTTCTGGATATACAAAGGGCCTTTGGGGAAGTATCAGGTTAAAATTTATCAGATCGAATTTGAAACAATATGGGTCAAAGCCCCATCCTGGTATTATCAAAAGATCCCTTGAGTGTCCTTTTTCAATCCTTTTAAACACTTATTAATTAATTTCCCTCAAAGAATTCCTTTAAGACCTCTTTTAACATTTCTAGGGTCTCTCGGCCAATTTTGGATGTAAAAGAAAATCTTATTCTGGGGCTATCTTTCGGGACTGTTGGATACCTTATGGCCTTTGCAAAAAAGCCCTTTTCAAATAGATATTTTTCAAGCTCAAGGCTTATTTTGTTATTATTGAGAATCAGTGGACATATTTGAGACGCCCCTGTTGTCTTTTGTCCAAGTTCATCTTGAATGAACCTTCTAAAATCCCTTGAAATTCCAAGAAGCCTTTTTCTATCCTCCTTCAAATCCTTAACAATCCTTAAAGCTTCTATATTTGCAAACAAGATGGAAGGAGGAAGTGCCGTTGAATAGATAAGACCTCTAGCCTTATTAATAAGAAAGTTACGTATTGTTTTAGTGGTTGTGCAAAACGCACCATAGCTTCCGAGGGCCTTTCCAAAGGTCCCTATCATAATATGAGGTTTTTCAGGGGTGCTTCTTGGGACAAGTCCTTCTCCCTCTCTTCCAAAAACTCCTATTGCATGGGCTTCATCAAGCAGAAAAAGACAATCATACCTTTTTGAAAGGGAAATAAGCTCCTCAATTGGAGCGATATCCCCATCCATACTAAATACACTTTCTGTTGTAATTAGTGCCTTTTTATATTTGTTTCGATATTCTTTAAGTTTTTTTTCAAGATGTGAAATATCATTATGATTGAACCTAAATATCCTTGCTCTTGATAAAAGGGCACCATCTACAATGCTTGCATGGGATAGACGGTCCATAAAAATGGCATCCTCGGGGCCAAGGAGTGCGCTTATAATCGAAAGATTACAAATATATCCTGAACCAAAGACAAGTGATGTCTCATGTCCCTTAAATTCACATATTTTTTTTTCAAGATCATAAAAGGTCCTGATATTTCCACTCATTAGCCTTGAAGCCCTGCTTCCACAACCAAAGGCCTTAATGCCTTTAATACTTGCATCAATGAGCCTTAAGTCCTGGCTTAACCCTAGATAGTCATTTGATGAAAGGTCTATAAGCCTTTTGCCACCAATTGAAATGGCAAGACCTTTTAAATCGTCAATCTGTTTTAAGGAACGATAAAGCCCTTTCGTCTTTAGCTTTAAGAGCTCTTTTTCAAAAAAGACTTTTGGATTTTCAGACATTAATGGCCTCTTTAAGAGCCTGAATAGATTTAGAAGGGCTAGAGGAGGTATCAAGATTTATCAGAATATCTGCCTCTTCATCAATAGGGGGTTCAAGGAGCCTTTTTTGTGAAAGATATATCTCTTTTCTTCCATCTGAAACATCTTTTCTGGACTCAAGCCTTTTTTCCATCCGGGAGATGGCAGTTTCATCTGGACAGCTGCAATTGACCAGGACAAGCCTTGCCCCAGAGGCCCTAGCAACCTCTTTTAATCTGGCCCTTTTTTCCCTTGTGAGAAATGTTGCATCAAGGACTACGTCTTCACCAACAATAAGATGCCTCCCTGCAAGGCGGAAAAGTGCCCTATATGTCCTTTCAGTATATTCTTTTGAATATATTCCCTTTTCAAAGGGTTCAAGCCTTTTGGTTTCAGCTCCGATGCCACAAACATACTCCTTTCTTACATAATCAGAGTTATAATAAGATATGCCTCTAATCTTTGAAAATTCCCTTGAAAGAGTTGATTTTCCAGTGCCTGAAAGGCCCATAAAACATATAAGCCTCGGCCTTTTTGAAATCCCACCAGCATATCTAAGGGCAAGCCTGAAATATCTTTTTGCATTTTTGAAGGATTCATTCTTTGTCTTTTCATCCACCTCAGAAGATGCCCAGGTAAAGCAGCCTATCTTTGCCCGCACATAGGCCCTGTAGCACTTATAAAAATCCATGAGCCTTAAGAGATCATTATCACCGGTCTTTTCCTGAAAATCATTTATAAAAATGCTTGAAAGGTCACAAAGTCCAAGAAAGTCAAGATCCATGGCCAGAAAGCCAATATCCACTGCTACATCTCCATATCTGAATCTTTCATTAAATTCTATGCAGTCAAAGATGTATATCTTATCTTTTTTTCTATCTATGCATATATTTGCTGAATAAAGATCGCCGTGTCCTTCAACTATGTACCCTTCTTCCTGTCTCTTTTTAAAAAGATCACTGTTTTTTTCTAAAAAGTCCCTGGTATATTTTACAATGAATTCATAATCCCTTTCGTTGACCAGATTTCCAATAAAATCCTTTGTCTGGGCAAAGTTTTCTTCACAGTTTTCCCTTACCACATCAATGCCCCCCAGGAATACCTTGTCCTCCCTGGCCTTTGCCTTCTGGTAAAAGGGAACAAGGATATCCGATATGGCATCAATGTCCTTTTTGGTTATTTCATCTCGATTTATAAGACAGGACATGATGCCTTCTTCTGGCATCCTTTTCATTTTTACTGCCCATTCAACCACTTCACCATTTTCACCTATGGAAAACTCATTTTTGGATCTTTTGGTTATTGGCACAACACCTAAATAGATATCAGGGCAAAGCCTTTGATTTAACCTGATCTCTTCTTTACAAAAGAAGTGTCTTTTATCTAGGGTGGTAAAGTCTAAAAAGCCGAAATCCACCGGTTTTTTTATTTTGTAAACAAACTCTCCAGCCAGAAATACCCAAGAAAGATGGGTTTGAATGAGTTTGATTTCATTGGTTTCATGAGGATATGTCTTTGGATCCAAAAGAGATGGTAACCATTCCGGGTTTTTTGTTGCCATTATGCTCTCCTTGTCATGTATTTATGAATTCAAAAATAAAAAGTCTTTTAATAAACAGTCAACTGAATTTAATAATTAAGTTTTTCGTCACGAGCTTGATTAAAGTCATTGCAATGATTATAAAACCTTCCTAAACAGCAATCCAAATAAGGGGGATATTATAATATGGGAGAGATAAAAAGTGCCCTTGAAATTGCCCTAGAAAAGGCGGATAGGCTTGGAAAGGTCTCTAAAGAAGAACTAGAGGAACAAAAATGGGAAGATGAAGGAAAGAAAAGGGCAGCCTCCTTTTTGATGAAAAAGGTTGAAAGTATGGAGGAGGCGATGAAGGATATCCCCGGTCAATATATTCAGATCGCCCTTAAAGGGGCATGTCAGATACTTATAAGAAACATTGTTCTTCCGAGAGAAAAGGAACAATGGGAAACTATAAAGAGGGCATTTAAAGGGCTTTCTGAGATAAAGGGTTCAATTGCAGACCAGGTCATACCTCAAATTGAGTATCTTTTAAAGAACTATGAACAGACTATCTCTAGTTATAAAAGCCAGTTTCAGCAACAGGTTCAAGCATCTCTAGGTGGTCATCAGGGAGCATTGACTCAAGAGGCACTTGGTGCCCTTGCCTCCATGCAAGAAGAATGGGGGAAAATTTCATCTGAAATAAGAAAAAAATTTGAAGAACAGCTTGAACCCCTTAAGTCCTATCTTTGTCAATAATAAATGAACGAAGAACAACTAAAGGGTCTTTTAAAGGCAGTAAAAGATGACAAACTTTCCATTTCAGATGCAGTAGAGAGTCTTAAAAAACTGCCCTTTGAAAGGATTGAAGATGTCTTATTTGATCACCATAGATATTTAAGAAAGGGCATTCCTGAAATAATTTACGGTCCAAACAAAGAAAAGGAACAGCTTTTAGAGCTTTCATGCACTCTTGTCAAAAAAAATCTCCCCCTTTTGATCACCAGAGTTGAAAGGGATTCGGCATCCTATCTCGTAGAAAGGGTTCCCGAACTAAAGTTTAATCCCATAGCAAGAACCATCTCCTTTCCAGACAAAAAACCTTCTGGTCGCGATATTTCAAAAGGGGTTTTAATCATCACTGCAGGGACATCTGACCTTCCAGTCTGTCAGGAGGCCCAAGAACTTCTAAGTCTTTGTGATATATACAATGAAAGCCTAGTTGATGTTGGTATTTCGGGTATTCACAGATTTTTTGAAAGGTTTGATTTTGTCCAGAAGGCTGGCGTAATAATAGTCATTGCTGGGATGGAAGGGGCACTTCCAGGCATTGTAGCAGGCTGCGTAAGCGCCCCTGTAATTGCAGTGCCAACAAGTATAGGTTATGGCTCCCATCTAAATGGACTAGTTCCACTTTTTACAATGCTTAATTCCTGCGCCCCTGGCATGGCTGTTGTCAATATAGATAGCGGAATAGGGGCTGCCCTTTTTGCTGCCTCAATAATTAAAAGGGCAAAAAAGATTAGCTAGGATTTTGAAGATTCTTCTGGTGGAGGTAGAAGCCCCTTTGCACGAAGTTTCATGCGTTTTTTCCTGCGTCTTCTTCTCCTTTCAATCTCCCTTTCTCTTTCTCTTTTCTTATGTTTTGCCATCTAGTCCTCCTCTTTAGTCAAAATTTTTTGAGATATTTAATCGGATAATGGAATTATGTAAATATTCTAATATGGTTCTTTTCAAATTCCTTTGACCATTATTAAAA
>JALXCD010000076.1 GCA_026991135.1 Deltaproteobacteria bacterium
AAGTTTTAACTGTATTTGATAACATTACTTGATTCGCAATATATTTATGGTTATAAGCCCAACAATTTTTGAATTAAAGCGCCTTTTTCAGAGGTCTCAATAAAATTTTAGAAAATTCCTTGACCTGCCAAATTTTAGGTAATATTTTGAATAAAATTTGGTTCAAGGTGATGAAATAAACCCGCAAATCAGGCCTTCCTTTGGGTCTTAAAAATAATCAAAGGCAATAAAAGTTAGGAGAAAGAAATGGAAATTAATGATCGTACCTATGTAAGCATTGACTACACCCTTAAACTGGATTCTGGCGAAACAATTGACCAGACCACTCCAGAAAATCCATTTGGTTTCATCTTTGGTGCTGGCCAGGTAATAAAGGGCCTTGAAGATGGAATTCGCGGAAAAAAGGCAGGAGACAAGCTCTCTTTAACCATTTCACCGCAGGATGCCTATGGTGAGGCAAGACAAGATCTTATAAGGGAGATTCCAAGGTCCAATTTCCCAGAAGGGATGGATATTCAACCAGGTATGCCCTTTGAGGCTCAATCACCCCATGGCCCAGTCCGCTTTACAGTTAAAGAGGTCAACGACGATGTGGTTATGGCAGATTTCAATCACCCGCTGGCAGGTGAGACCCTTCATTTTGATATTACCATTCTTGAAGTAAGGGAGCCATCCTTTGCAGAGATGGCAAGCCTTGGTGGCGCCTGCTCATGTGATACCGAACCCCAGGGTGGTTGTGGAACCTGTGGTGGCTGTGGCTAAAGATATTTCTTATTAATGACTTCTAAAGAGGCCGGCCGACAAAGTCGGCCTTTTTTATTTTAGATATCTTTCCAGTGCCTCTTTAAAGGAGTTAAAGACTTTATCATTAAAGAGTACGAGCCTTACTTCATCAAAGACATGGGGATTTTTTTCAAGAAATTCCTTGATTGCTAGAAGGCTGATCTTCGCTGCAAAGTCTATTGGGAAACCGTATGCGCCAGTGCTAATAGCCGGAAAGGAGATAGTCCTTGCCTTTTTCTCCATTGCCCTTTTTAAACTTGAGATATAGGCATTTTTTAGGGTATTTCCTCACCTCTTGTGCCTCCTCCCCAGATAGGACCTACAGTATGAATTACATATTTTGCAGAAAGGTTTCCTGCACCTGTTACAACTGCATCTCCTGGTTCGCACCATCCTATTCTTTTACATTCTTCCAAAAGTGTCGGCCCTGCAGCCCTGTGAATAGCTCCATCCACTCCACTTCCTCCAAGGAGGCGACTGTTGGCTGCATTGACGATGGCATCAACTTCTTCTTTTGTAATACCCCCCTTTTTAAGAATTATATTTGTTGAGCCAATGCTTTTTTCAAGTTCCATGGCTTGTTATTCAGCCCTCTTTACTACCTTATAGTTTCCTCCCTCGATCCTGAGCCCCATTCCATTAACTACTGCTCTGGCCACTGTCTTTCTTGCCTCTGCAAGGATCCTTCCAAAGGTTTGGCGTGAGATGCCCATTCGTGCAGCCGCTTCATCCTGGTCGAGCCCCTCGATTTCGCTAAGTCTAAGGGCTTCAAGCCCTTCTACTGTGAGTGTGACTTCTTCAAGGCTTCTTAAAGGAACGCCCCTTGGTTTAAAATAGGTAACATCTGGCTCCTTGCAAACAAGTCTGCATTTTGGTGGCCTGGCCATCTCCTTCTCTCCCCCTATTTTTCTGGTATTTCATCTAGTGTCCTAGAAAAGGCATCCAAAAAGGCATTGTTTTCTTGAGGTGTTCCAATGGTCAATCTTATAAAGGTGGAAAAGCCATAGGAATCCATTGAGCGGATTATTATTCCCTTTCTAAGCATGGCCTCATATACGGCCTTTGCATCCCTTTTGGTATCAATTAGCATAAAATTGGTATTACTATCAAGGGCATTACAACCAAGGGTAGCCAACTTTATCTTTAACCTAGCCATCTCGCTCCAGGTGTTTTCAAGGGTTTTTTGAAGGTGTGATTCATCTGAAAGGGCAGCAGTTGCAGCCTCCTGGGCCATGAGATTTACATTAAAGGGCTGCCTGACTCTGTTAAGAAGGGCTGCCACTTCCTCTGACATGATTCCATAACCCACCCTTAGCCCTGCAAGGCCATAGGCCTTTGAAAAGGTTCTAAGCACCACAATTCTTTTATCCCTTTTTAAAAAGTCAATGCCACTTGCCCAGGGCACATCAGGGCGGACAAATTCTCCATAGGCCTCATCCAGAACCACCAAAAGGTGACCTGGAATTTCATTTAAAAATCTTTCGAGGTCCCCTTTTGTTATCACTGTACCCATGGGGTTATTGGGATTGTCCAAAAAGATAATCCTTGTATTCTTATCAATTTGACTTTTAATCGATTCAAGGTCATGGGTGCCATTTTTTAGGGGGACAATCCTGTTTTCTCCTCCTGTTATCTGGACCATCTTTGAATACACAAGAAAGCTTGGTTTGCTGCTTATTGCATTTCGACCAGGCCGGATAAAAACCCTACAGAGAAAGTCTATTAATTCATTTGAACCATTACCTAGGACAATATTTTCAGGCTTGCACGAAAATTTCTGGGAAAGGGCTTCTTTAAGATAATATCCGCTTCCATCCGGATACCTGAAAAGATTTTCGAGGCAACCCTCAAGCCTTTTGATGGCCATGGGGGAGGGGCCAAGATCGTTTTCATTTGAGGCAAGCTTTATTGAATTTTTTATGCCATATTCCCTTTCAAGTTCATCTATAGGTTTTCCTGGCGGATAAGGGACAAGATCCTTTATATAATCAGGCACATCCTTAAGCAATTCTTCCATTTTTTACGGTTCCTTTGCCATATATAAAAAGTAATCTTCTGGAAAAAGCCTTTCCTTTGGCTCGACTTGTATGGAAATTCCATAGCTTTGTTCAAGCCTTAAAAGCTCTTCTCTCTTTTTGTTTAAAAGATAGGAAGCTACAGTTGGAGGAACTTCAAGGATTAGTCTTTGTGCTTCAGACCTTTCCTTTTGAATCTGGGAAAGTCTGCTTCCGATTCGCCTTAGATATAAAATTGCAAGGGATTCAACGGATTTTACAAGCCCTTCGCCCTTGCAGTAGGGGCACCTAATATGGCTGAAGCTCTTAACCGGGCTTTTAAGCTTTTGTCTAACAAGTTGAAGAAGGCCAAATCTTGAAATCCTACCAACTTCTGTCTTTGCCTTGTCTTTTTTGAGGCACTCCCTGAGTCTTTTTTCAACTAGGGTTCTATTGGCCTTGTTTTTCATGTCAATGAAATCTATGACAATGATACCTCCAAGGTCCCTTAATCTTAGCTGCCTTGCAATTTCTTCTGCTGCCTCAAGATTTGTAGCAAGGGCTGTATCTTCAAGGTCCTTTTCTTTGATGTTTCTACCGGAATTTACATCAATGGACACCAAGGCTTCAGTTGGTTCTATGATAATGTAGCCGCCAGATGGAAGTTCTACTCTGGGTTGAAGGATTTGCTCTATCTGGCTCTCAATTCCATACTTTTCAAACAGGGGGCGTTCTTCTTGATAAAGGGTTACCAGTGAGAGATGGCGAGGTGCAATGACCTTTAAAAAAGAACGTATTTTTTCATAGGCCTCCCTTTCATCAACAATAATTTCCCTGACTTCAGTTGTAAGATGATCTCTTAAAAAGCGTGTGACTAATTCCCTGTCCTTGTAAAGAAGGGCAGGGCTTTTTGCCTGGGCCGCCTCCTTTTTGATGCTTTCCCATAGTCTTACAAGATATCTAAGGTCCTTTATGATCTCAGTCTTGGTTGCCTTGTAGGCTGCGGTCCTCGCAATAATACCCACTTCTTCTGGAAGTTTTGCCTGCTTAAGTATCGTTTTTAGCCTTTGTCTTTCCTTTTCATCCTCTATCTTTCTTGAGACCCCGATGTGTGGATTCCCTGGCATGAGCACAAGAAATCTTCCAGGGATAGAAAGGTATGTGGTAACGTAAGCCCCCTTAAGCGGGGTTTCTTCCTTTACAACCTGTACCAGTATGTCCTGTCCTTTTTTTAATATCTTAGCGACCTTGTCTTTTCCCTTGGCGTATCCGTAATAATCAGGATGGATTTCTTCAAAGGGCAGATAGCCATTTCTGGTAAGTCCAATGTCAACAAAGGCTGCCTGAAGACTTGACTCGACATTTTCTATCTTGCCTTTATAGATGTTTCCCTTGGTGCTCTCATGCCCCATAACCTCAAGTTCAAAGGCCTCAAGGCGTCCGTTTTCAATAAGAGCTACTCGAAATTCCTCAGGAGCCTTGGCGTTTATGAGAATCAGAACATTTTTCTTCTTTTTTGCGCTCTTTTTCTTTCGGGCTGTCATTTGATTTTTGCCCTTGTCTCCTTTCTTTTTTGGGCCCTTATTCTTGCCTCTTCAAATATCCTTTTGTCTTCTTCGGTTTCAAGTATAAGAGGTGGAACACTTTTGGGTTTCCCTTTTTCGTCAAGGGCTACAAAGGTCAAAAGGGCCGTTGCCACATGTCTTACCTTCCCTGTAAAAAGGTCCTCGGCCTCAATCTTTAGCCCTATCTCCATGGAGGCCTTTCCAACCCAATTTAACCTTGCATTTAAAATCAGAAGATCACCTATGTAAACAGGGGAAAGGAAATCTATCCTATCAACCGAGGCTGTTACGACATTTGATCTACAGTGCCTGCTTGCCACCACAAAGGCGGCATTGTCGGCAAGCTTCATAATGGTGCCACCGTGGACATTTCCAGCAGAGTTTGTGTCCTCTGGAAGCATAACCTGTGTTAGTTGAATTCTTGACGCAGATACAGGTTTTCCATTTGGTATTGCAGACATTTTTCTCCCCTTAGGTGGCTACAAAAAATGACTTGCCATTTACTTTGTTTTTTTTGATGATTCCTTTTGCTAAAAGATTTTCAAGAACCCCCTGGCTCCTCTTAAACCTTCCAAAAATGGTCCTTATATCCTTCATGGTCAAAGGTCTTCTTTTTATAGTATCCACTATTTCAGATTCAAGGATTATTTCAGAGCCTTCTTCCATCTTTTTTTCAAAGTCAACAATAACTTCTGCCCTATTTCCTAAAATTTCTTTTATCTCAAAAAGCCTTCTTTTTGAAACTGGATGCGAAAAATCCTCAGAAGGGGGTCTTACCACCGTATTTAGTTGAATTTTGTGGGGATTTATCCTTGAAATTGCTTCCTTAAGTGCCTGAATTTCTTCATGGGTATCATTTATCCCCCTGACAAAAAGGCACTCAAGCCACATTTCCCCCTTCATCTTTCTTCTAAGCTCTATAAGTCCATCTATTATTCTTTCAAGTTTTATTTCTGGATGAGGTCTATTGATTTTTCTAAAGGTCTTTTCATTTGCAGTATCAAGGGAGGGGAGCACAAGGTCGCATAGGGAAAGGGCCTCCCTTACTTCATCTATCCAGCTTAGACTTGCATTTGTAAGTACAACAACCGGTTTTTTTGAGATGCTCTTTGCGCCTTCAATTATTGATTTTAGACCCTTATGAAGGGTTGGCTCGCCAGAGGCAGTAATGGTTACACAATCAATGGCCCTTTTTTCGTTCCTTAAAAAGTCTTCCAGCTCCTTAAGGATTTCTTCCTCATCTGTATAAAAATCTCTTTTGTTTACATGGCCTTTCCCCCTTCCAATTTCACAATATATGCAGTCCATGTTGCAGTTCTTTTTGGGAAGGATATCAACCCCAAGGGAAAGCCCGAGTCTTCTGGAAGGAACCGGTCCAAAAATGTATTTCATCGTCTTTAAACATTATTGGGAACCTCTAAAAATCCAATTTCAGATTTGGCTTTGATAAAACCATCCCAAAACAAGACTATTTAGCCCATTAAATTTCTGGTCTTTTTGGTGTTTTCCATAACATTTACACGGTGCTTTTCCATTTTTTGCTTTATTTTTATACTCTGGACGCAAGAAGACTGTAACGGTCAAGATTGTAGGCTAAATTCCTAAGCCCTATCTTCAAAAAGGCTCGAGCTTTACCTATGGTTCGCACT
>JALXCD010000077.1 GCA_026991135.1 Deltaproteobacteria bacterium
AAGTTTTAACTGTATTTGATAACATTACTTGATTTGCAATGTATTTATGGGCATAAGCCCAACAATTTTTGAATTTAAGCACCCTTTTTCAGAGGTCTCAACCAAGTATATTTTTTAAGGTCCTCTTGCAGGTATTGACTGGCCCTTAAAAAATATATGAAGGGGCTTTGCAATGGCTGCCAAGAAAATATCCCTCTTTTTTTCTTTTTTACGGATTTTTGTCATGATTTCCGTTTCTTTCACGGTTATTTTTTTACCTGCCACCGCGCCCGGTGACTTTGGCAAGTATCTCAAGGGGACCAATTGGAACAGTTACAAAGATGCACAAAAAAAGGTGCATGAGTTCGAAGCTGACTTAAGAAATTGTCTTCTCACAATAGAAGACTTAGAGCAGGAAATTAGAAGCATTCCGCCTGCGAACCAGGTTCAAGGCATGCTTTTAAAACTAAGGAGTGCCCGCGAGGGCGCAAGAATAGAAATGGAACGGCTTGAAAAAGAACGACGCGACTTGAAGTATGCTGAAAGACGAATAAGTAGAAATATAGAGGCCATCAAAAGAAAATGTAACAACTTAAAAAATATAATAAGAGGCCTAGAGCCGGAATGTGAGCGGTCATGGTTTCCTTCATTAAGTCAAGAGTGCATATATATGCAAAAGGCAAAAAAGGCCTTGTCTGGATTAGAAGAGGATTTAACCTACAAGCAGTATGAACTTGCAAGTTTCAAACGGGATTTGAGGGATATTGAAAATTCATTTAGAAATGTACGACAAGATTATTATAAAATTGACATGCAAATCGAAAATACTGAGAAGGCATTAATCAGGCGAGACGATTTGTCCATAAGGCTTGGAGGAACCAGGCACCGATGCAGTGAGCTTAAACAGGCACTGGATATGGGTCACCGTCTTTTAGCGGGCATCAAAAAAACCAATCCCGTTGGAAGGCCTCTGCCTCCAATGGAAGAAGAACCCGTTTCCTTTACAAGCTATCCATCTCTAGCAACTTCCAGGCCTATATGCGGACACGGACGTTTTATCCCCGGCCAGCCGCCCCCAGGCTGCGTAGACTGTGTATGCAGATCCAGTGATGGACGCCATGGAACCTGCAAAAAATATGGATGTACATTGAGAAACGGTTCTCCTATGGACCGAGGTTATACATGGGGCGCTACCTGTTATTGGCTCTGTTATGAATCTTAAGGAAACACAAAATATCATTTGGATCAGGGGTGCTGATGGAGCAATATTACGCATTGGAAGCCGCATGATTAGAGGCTGGGAGGAATAAAATTTATAAATAAAAAAACAGTTGTCAGATGGTCATCCTAGAGCCTCAAAAAGCCCCCTTGCCTGGATAGTCGCAGCTCCCTTTCCCAGCCGTAGTAAACTCCTTCTAGCATTTTCTCCTGTCCTTTTTCTAAAAGTTTCGTCCTCAGAAAATCTCAAAAAAGCATTAAAAAGCTCATCTTTATTTCTTATCACCATTCCACCGCCATCCCTTAAAAGGGCATCCCCTGCATCCAGAAAGTTTTTGTAATTGGGGCCAAAGATAACGGGCTTTCCCCATGAAGCTGGCTCCATTAAATTCTGCCCGCCCCTATTGACAAGGCTTCCACCCACAAAGGAAAAGTCGCAAATAGCATAAAGCCCATACAAAAGACCAATTTGGTCAACAAGGATACAATCAAGCCCCTCAAGGTCAAAAGATATTTCTCTAAGTTCACTTACCTTTTTAAAGGAGATTTTTTTTCTTTTAAGAAATTCTGAAATCTCCCTTACCCTTTCTAGATGCCTTGGCACAAGGATCAAAAAGGCATCCTTAAATTCCCTTTTAAGCTCTAAAAAGGCACTTATTATGATTTTATATTCATCTTTCCGTATGCTTCCTGCAACTATCTTTGGAAAAGAACCTTTTTTTTGCACTGCCCTTTCAAGGGTACCTTTTTTGAATTTTTCAGGAAGGTCAATAAGGCGCTCATATTTTGCATTTCCACTAACAAAAACCCTCTCTTTTCTGGCTCCAAGGGTGAGAAACCTTTTTCTATCAGTGTCTGAAATTACAAATATCTTTTCAAAAAGCCTAAGGGTGTCCGCCATAAGGGGCCTTACTTTTTTGTAGGAATTAAAAGATTCTTCAGAAATTCTCCCATTTAGTATTAAAAGCCTTGTCCCTTGCCTGGAAAGCTCATTTATAAGATTTGGCCAAATCTCCGTCTCTATACATGCATAACAACGTGGTCTTATGGTGGTTACGGCCCTTTTTACCGAAATTTTATAGTCAAGGGGATAAAAGATAACATTGTATTCCCCTTTAAATGCCTTTTTTGCAAAAAGATAACCCTGTTCGGTAAAACTTGAGACCAAGACCTTGAAGGCATCCTTCTTTTCAAGTCTATCTAAAATGGCCTTTATGACTCCAACCTCGCCCACAGATACCCCGTGAATCCATAGATCATAAGGGGAAAGGGCCTTGACCCCTTCATCGTATATCCCCCTTCTTTCAAGCCACATTCCTTTTGGTGTGGCATTTTTCTTAAAAATAGCAGCCCATAAATCGATTGTAAGTCCCACTGGATATGAAAAAAGGCTGTAGGCCTTATGAAAAATGGACATATCACACCTTTTTACCAAGAAGTTCATAAAGAGCAATACAGGTGGCACATGATACGTTCAGGGATTCCATGACTTTTTCAATGGGGATCTTTAAAAGTTCATCCATCTCCCTTTTTATGTTTTTTCTAATGCCTTTTGACTCCGAACCTAGAACCAGGCAAAAAGGCGCTTCTATTTTTGCCTCATAAAGCCTTTTTTGGGCATGGGCATCAAGGCCAATAAGCCTTATACCCTTTTCCTTCATTAACTTAATGGCTTTATATACATTTTGATCCTGGCTAAGTTTCACGTGGAAAATGCCACCAGAAGATGCCTTAACAACTGTGCCATTAATTCTGGCATTGTTTTTTGGTGGTATGATAACCCCAAAGACACCAAAGGCAGCACATGATCTTAAAATTGCACCAAGGTTTTGGGGGTCTTCAATCTGGTCACAAAGAATAAGCCCTTTGGCGTCTTTGATGGCCCTTTCAAGCAAGATATCCAGAGGTTCCTCCCACCACTTTTTAACTTTTGCCAAAATCCCTTGATGAACCGCTCCACTAGGAAGCTTAAATTTATGAAAGTCAGGGCGCCTTTTTACGGAAATTTCATTTTTTTCAAAAAGCTCAAGGAGTGCCCTCTGGCTCTTTTTCTTCCCAAAGCCTGGAAGGCAATAAACTTCTAAGACCTTTTTAGGATTCTTTTTTATGGCCTCTTCTATTGGATGAATTCCCCAGATGAGAAGCTTGAATTTTTCTGAGTTTTCTGCCATCTAGGCTATGAACCAGGAGCTGGGGTCAGGTTTAAGCGCTTCAAGGTCTATTTCCGATGTCAAAACCCGCCTTGTCTTTTGCCTTTCTGCCAGGATAATAGACTTTAACTGATTAAATGCCAGATCAAGTTTGTCATTTACTACGGTGTAGTGGTAATTGGTAACCTCTTCTATTTCCTTAAGGGCATTTTGAAGCCTTAACTTGAGTCTTTCTCTGTCTTCACTACCCCTTGCCATGAGCCTTTTTTCTAGGGCCTCCCAGGACGGAGGTAATATGAAGATTGTAATAGCCCCTGGGAATCTTTCCCTGACCTGTCGTGCCCCCTGGACATCGATATCAAGAATTACATCAATGCCTCTTGAAAGCTTTTCTAGAACCTGATCCTTACTTGTCCCATAAAAATTTTCATGGACCCTTGCCCACTCCAAAAAGGCTTCTTCCTTTATGAGCCTTTCAAAGTCCTCTTCTGTTACAAAAAAATAGTCTTTTCCATGAACTTCATGAGGACGAGGGGGCCGTGTGGTGTGGGAGACAGAAAATTCCAAATTATCAAGGGAATCTAACAACATTGAACAAAGTGTTGTCTTCCCTGCTCCAGATGGAGCAGAGATTATGAAAAGGTCCCCTCTATCCACAAAACGACCTATTTTTCGTCCTTGTCATCTTTACTCAGAAGATCAGAACCAAGCCTTTGGGAGATGGTCTCAGCCTGAATGGCCGAAAGAATAACATGGTCGGAATCTGTTATCACGATAGAGCGGGTCCTTCTTCCCTGGGTGGCATCTATAAGTTTACTGTTTTGTTTGGCCTCTTCCCTAAGCCTCTTCATTGGGGCAGAAGATGGATTCACTATTGCAACGACGCGTTCAGCTACAACAGTATTTCCAAAGCCAATATTTAAAAGTCTGCACTTACAGCTCATATTTATACCTCTTTAGGAATTTGATTTGCCCCTATATTAACAGGTTTTTAGGGCTAAACAACATTTTGCAACTGTTCCCTTATCTTTTCAAGCTCTGCCTTTATTTCAACCACATAGTGTGAAATTGTAGAATCACAGGCCTTGGTGGATATGGTATTGACTTCTCTATTGATTTCCTGAACCAGAAAATCAAGTTTTCTTCCTATCTGCCTATCTATTTCCAGGTACTTATTAAATTGACTTATATGGCTTTCCAGTCTAACAAGCTCTTCGTTTATATCCAGTTTGTCTGCAAGAATTGCGGCCTCTTGAATGATTCGAGACTCATCTATTTCCTTAATATCTGAGAGACGGGAAAGTATCCTTTCCTTTAACTTTTCTGTCTGCTCCTTTTCTGTCTCCTGAAATCTTTTGGATATTTCTCCTGAAAGCTCTTCTATTCTATTGACCCTTTTTACAATATCTTCGTATGTGGCCTTGCCCTCTTTTCTCGCCATCTCAAGGGCTGACGAAACAAGTTCCTCAAGAGGCTCTTTTACCCATGTCCAAAGGACATCCTCCTCAATTGGCTCTTCCTTCACAACTATTGCATCTTTTAAAAGGCTGAGAAGCTCACTAACTCTAAGATCATTTGGTAAATCAATACCCTGACAAAGCCCTTCCACTGCCTCTAAAAATGCCTTTGCAAGCGATGAATTCGGCTCAAAGCTTACGTTTTTTTCGTCAGTTGTTTGAAACTGGATATAAAGATCGACCCTTCCCCTTGTGAGTTTTTCCTTTAAGAATTTGCGTATTCTATTTTCTATTGGAGAAAATTGTCTGGGCATCTTTAGATGAAGGTCAAAAAATCTTGAATTTACCGAGCGCAATTCAAGACTCAGGCCATACCCTTCACCTGTAAACTCTTTTCTGGCAAAGCACGTCATGCTTCTAAGCATAATAATGTTTCCTCTTTATAAAGAAGGTCAAATTGCAACCCTTTGCTCTAGTGCCCTTCTTAGGGTAAGGGGGTCAGCATATTTAAGGTCTGTCCCAAGAGGTATCCCGCAGGCAATCCGTGAAACCCGAATGCCTTTGTCCTTCAAATAATCGAGGAGATAATTGGCAGTGACCTCCCCTGAAACAGTACTGCTTGTTGCTATAATGACCTCCTTTATTCCTTCCCTGGGAATCCTTTCTAAAAGCTCTGAAATCTTTAGGTCATCTGGCCCTATGCCATCCCTTGGCGAGATTACCCCCTGTAACACGTGGTAAAAGCCCTTGAAACTCCCTGTTTTTTCAATGGCAATTACATCCCCTGGCTCTTCTACTATACATAAAAGGTCTTGAACCCTTGTTGAATCACTACAGATTGAGCATGGATCAGTTTGAGAAAAGGTATAACATCTTGAACAAAGGCCTATCTTTTCATGGAGCTCTGAAATGGATATTGCAAGCTCCTTTGCTACCGATGAAGGCCAGCGAAGAACCTGTATAGCCATTCTCATTGCGCTTTTTTCCCCTATTCCAGGAAAGCGCATTAGATTCTTTACAAGCCTTTCTAAGGCTGGGGGAATTGCCTGGGGCACTTTTTTACCTTAAAAAAGACCTGGAAGCCTAAAGCCACCAGTAAGCTTTGACATCTCTGCCTCCACCATCTCCTTGGAACGAGAAAGCGCCTCATTTACTGCTGCCACAACCAAATCTTGAAGCATTTCAACATCATCTGGATCAACCACCTCTTTTTCTATGGTAAGTGAGACTATTTCAGGTTTGCCATTTGCAACAGCCTTGACCATTCCACCGCCTACAGTTACCTCAACAGTCTTTTTGGCAAGCTCCTCCTGGGTCTTGGCTATTTTATTTTGAAGTATCTGGGCCTGACGCATCATTTCCTTAGGATTCATGTCTAACACCTCTTATTTCTTTTTTCTGTTATTGTAAAAGGTAACATTGCTGATTCGTGCTTGAAAGATGTTTATTGCGTGCTGCACCAAGGGACTTTTGATTAACTCTTCTCTGGCAGTCATCTTTCTGCCCCTTTTTCCATTTAATCCCCCTTTTAAATCCTCATTTTTTTCTCTTTCAAGCTCAACCTTAAATGCTACATCCCCACCCAAAAAATCCCTGGCAATGCCCTTTAATTCATTTAAATTGTCTCTTTCTAAAAGCATCTCTCCCCGAACATCCCTTGAGCAAATAAGAATATAAGTTCCGTTATTTCCCCTTTTTATCTCTTTGCAAGCATCCAAAAGGCCTCCAAGACCGGGATTCTTCTCTAACAAAAATTCTTTAAATTCTCTAAATTCATTAATAAGGTTCCTTTTAGGGCCATGCTCCCCACTTTTTTCTGCTTTTTTGAAATAATCTTGGGTTGGCTCAAGTCCCTTTCCCGCATCTTCATGTGCCTTTAAGTTTTCTATTACTGTCTCCCCAATAGACCCGGTAGTACCATCATTCTTTTCATGTGCTTCATAAAGGGCTAAAAGCTCATCTATCTTTTTAAGAAGTTCATCAACGCCTATTAATTCGCCAAGAGAACAAAGGCGCATCAAAATTATTTCAAGATTAATCCTTGGATATTCACTTCTATATAGCTCATCCAACGAAGAGGATAAGACATCAAGGGTATTTAGAACATTATGATATGGCCAGGGCGAAAATGTCCCTTTAAGCTCTTCTACCCTTTTGGCATGTAGCCTTGTAAGGGTACTTGCACTTTTTACATCAAGCCTTTTTACAATTGTAAGGTCTCTCAAAAACTTTAATAGGTCTTCACAAAGGGCCTTAAGGTCTATTCCAGCATTATAAATGTCATCAACTATCCCAAGGGCAGCCTTAACATCGGATTTTAAAATGGCAAGAGAAAGATTTTCCAGGGTTACAGGGCTTGCAACACCCAGGGCCTTACATACCTCATCATAGGAAGAGGCACCAAAAGCTATGATTTGATCAAGAAGACTAAGGCTATCCCTTATACTCCCTTGGGCTTTTCTGGCCAATAAAAGGGTGGTTTCATTCGGTAACTGAATTTTTTCATTTTCAAGTATCCTTTTTAGATGTGCGGCAATCTCTTCTTCAGAAAGCCTTTTAAACTCATAGTGCTGGCACCTTGAATGGATAGTCTCGGGAAGCTTTCTCGGCTCTGTTGTTGCAAAGATGAAATAGGCATGGGGTGGAGGCTCTTCCAAAGTCTTTAAAAGAGCATTAAAGGCCTCGTTTGTGAGCATGTGTACCTCATCAATTATATAAATCCGGAACCTGCATCTTACTGGCTGAAAGCGGATTTCTTCCCTGAGCTGCCTTATTTCATCAATACCCCGATTGGATGCCCCGTCTATCTCATTTACATCAATGGAGTGGCCTGCTGTTATCTCCTTACATATGTCACACCTGTTACAGGGTGCTGGGGTCGGTCCACTTTGACAATTAAGGGCCTTTGCAAGGATCCTTGCAATGGAGGTCTTTCCAACTCCTCTTGGGCCACTAAAGATCAAGGCATGGGCAACCCTTCCGGTCTTTAAGGCATTTTTGAGGGTACGGGTTACGTGGCCCTGGCCCACCACCTCGTCAAAGGTTTGAGGTCTCCACTTCCTGGCCAGAACTAGGTATGACATGATTTTATTAAGGGAAAATTCTCATTAAAGAATGATAGCCAGGCACCCCTGCGGCACACGAAGGGTCCCACTACCGTTGCTTCCTTCCGGACCTGGCGGGGTTCGCGGGATTTCGTTGCGCAGGACCCGGCTATCAAAAATTGACGCCTTGTAATTTCTGGCGGAGAGGGTGGGATTCGAACCCACGGTGCGCTGTTAACGCACACACGATTTCCAATCGTGCCCCTTCGGCCGCTCGGGCACCTCTCCTGATCCTTGTTCAAAATAGGGCTTTTCTTATACACTTTCAAGGCCTCTTAGGCAACAAATAAAAAAACAGCAGTAAAAATGTGGCGGAGAGGGTGGGATTCGAACCCACGGTACGCCTTTTGGGCGTACAGACGATTTCGAGTCGTCCCCGTTATGACCGCTTCGGTACCTCTCCGAACCTGAAAGTTATCCATGAATAATCTAACTGAAAGATAGCAAATGCAGTCAGGATAGGCAATGTTCATTTCTTTTGGCATCAAAAGAAACGAATCAAAGAAAACCGCCCCATTGCCGCTTTTTGCCTTGCACGCAGAAGGCTATTTTCAAGGCATATTCAATTTAAATTAAAGGTGATAAAAAACTCTTTTAGGGCAGGCTTTTCGAAATTGTTTACCGCATAGGCTTATCTATTTAAAAATGATACTGGCACAAATTTCATTGGTATTTTTCTTCGATGTATTTCTTGTAATCTTTTTTAGAAACAGAATGACCCTTTAATACACCCTTTAGTGACTGTACTGTGGGAGGCAATTCGACTTCTTGAACAAGCTTCTTGCTTTTTATCATTTCAAAGAAATCTGACAAAAGACGGGATAAAGACTTGCCTTTTCCTTCCGCATACTCCTTTGCTGCCTTAATTAGATGCCCTTCCACTGTCAATATAAGTTTAGTTGCCATATGTCTGATCTTACTTTTAATAGAGGGTAATTTTTCCATGTCAATCTTTTTTTCCCTATTAACCAGGCAAAGACTTTAAAATGGCTATTTTAAAAAGTAAAATACCCTCACAAATGAAAAGGCTACCAAAGGGAACCCATATACTTTTACTCCTTACGGGGATATTTTATCTTAATTTTGTGTCAAGGATAGTTCTTTCCCCCCTTCTACCTCAGATAAAAAGGGACCTTTCTCTTTCAACAGGTAGGGTCTCAGGGCTTTTTCTCTTTTTAAGCATTGGCTATTTTTCCGCTCAAATTGCATCTGGTTTTTTGTCTTCGAGAATTGGTCACAAGTGGACCATTTTTCTATCGGCCTTCCTATCTGCCTGTTTTTTGGCAGTTCTTGGCATTTCTTACAGCATTCCTTTAATCATAATTTCAGTGATACTTTTGGGTGTATCCACTGGACTATATCTTCCGTCCGGCATTGCAACAATTACATCTATCTTTAAAAAGGACTTCTGGGGAAGGGCAGTTTCAGTGCATGAGATTGCCCCCAATCTTGCATTTATAACAGCACCTCTTATTGCCTCATTTTTCATAGAAAAAGGCAACTGGCATTTTTTGATGCTTGCCTTGGCCGTTTTAAATCTATTCCTGGCCACTCTCTTATCTAGAACAAAAATGGAAAATCTTAAGGGTACTGCCCCTGGGCTTTCTTCATGTATGGTATTTCTTAAAAAAAAGGGATTTTGGGTAATGCTTATCCTTTTTGGCCTTGGGATTACAAGCACCATTGGCATCTATAACATCCTTCCGATATATCTTGTTCAAGAGCATGGATTTAGTGAGATAGAGGCGAATTATCTTGTAAGCCTTTCACGGGTTGCTACACTTTTTACGGCCGTAATTGGGGGAATGCTTACTGACAGGTTCGGTGCCATAAGGGTAATAGGTGGCGTGCTTCTTATTACTGGCCTTATTACAGGTGCACTTGGAATTACTGAAGGTCTATTTTTAAAAATTGCCGTATTTTCTCAACCCGTACTTGCAGTTTGTTTTTTTCCAGCAGCCTTTTCTGCCATCTCCTTTATTTCCAATGAAAAGGACAGAAACCTTTTGGTTTCAATGATTATTCCCTTTGCCTTTGTAATTGGAGCAGGAGTCATGCCAACAATAATTGGCTGGATGGCAGACTATGGGCACTTTAGGCTGGGATTTGTCATCGCAGGGGCATTTTTGTCTTCTGGATTTTTGATTGCCCTAGTGAACAAAAAGACCTTCTTGAAGGTCAATTCCTAATGCCCTTTGTTCAAGCAATCTTTGCTTTTTCTTTATGAATCCTTTTGCCTTATCAAGGACTGCAGAAAGATCGAGTATCAGTGCAATAGAACCATCACCAAGGATGGTGGCCCCTGAAAAGCCTGGCTGATCCATGAGATATTCAGATAGCGGCTTTATGACTACTTCCTGCTGGCCCACTAGTCTGTCCACTCCAAGGCATGCCTCTACATCTGAAAGCTTGACTCTTACTGCATAAAAACCAGGGCCGTTTTCTTTACGCCCAGTACCTCTAAATATCTTATTGAGACGAATTAGGGGAAGTGTTTCCTGACGCCTTGAAATTATCTCATAGCCTTCTACAGAACTTATCTCTGATTCATCCACTTTGAAGGTTTCCTGAATGGAACTTATGGGTACAACCATTGACTGAATCCCGACTTTCACCACCAAGCCCTTGATAATTGCAAGAGTAAGAGGAATTCTCAAAGATATTGTAGTACCCTTATTCTTTGAACTCTTTACAGAGATGGTCCCGCCAATATTTTCAATGTTTTTTCTGACAACATCCAAGCCAACTCCCCTTCCTGATATATCTGAAACCTCGCTAGCAGTAGAAACACCAGGAGCAAATATTAGAGAATTGAATTCATCCTTATTTAAGGAAGCAATCCTATCTTTGGAAACCACTCCAAGTTCGAGGGCCTTTTGAATGATCTTATCGGTATCAAGGCCCTTGCCATCATCACTTATCTTAATAACTACAAAATTTCCTTCCTGGGTTGCGGAAAGAATTATTCTGCCCTTTTGGGGCTTTCCAAGCCTTGCCCTTTCTTCAGGTGATTCAATCCCGTGATCCAACGCATTTCTAACAATGTGCTGAAGTGGGTCAAAGAGTTTTTCCATAACCTGTTTATCAAGGGCCGTATCGGTCCCTGAAAGGACAAGTTCCACTTCCTTTCCTAGCCTCCTACCAAGGTCCCTTACAAGGCGTGGAAATCTATTAAAAAGATGTGCTACTGGCAGCATTCTTATCCGCATGACACCATCTTGAAGTTGATGGACTATTCGCTCAAGACCGGATACGTCTTCAGAAAAGCCAAGAAGAACTTCTTTTAATTTTCTAAGTTCCTTGGTTGGCAGCAGCCTTTTTTCAAGACAGAGAGAATATATTTCCTTTAATACTTTAGTATTAGTTGCCATTGAAGAACGTAAGACCACAAGCTCTGCTACATCCTCAAGGAGTGTTTCAACCTTTGAAAGATTGACCCTTACAGTCTCTTGCCTCTTTTCGCTTTCTTCAATATATGGCTCTTCTAATACTTGAAGGGGTTCTATGCCTTCCTGTATTGAACCAATTACACCACTTTCATCCTTTTCTGTGATCTCGGGTAGCACTTTTGCTGCCTGGGAATCTATGAGATTTTCAATGGCTGATTCAAAAAGATCTAGACTTTCATCATTTATCTCCAGTGTTTCAGTTTCATGGCCCTTTGTTGCCTTTTCTTCTACATCCTTTTTAAAAAGTTCATCAAGTCCAGGAAGTCTTGAAAGGAGCTGATTCCATAAACTGTAAAAATCTTCTTTATTATAAGATTTTTTATTTGATAAAACCTCTGCCAGCTTTTCCTCCCACTCCTCAAAGATATTTACTATCTCCATATAATCCATATAATTGGCCGAATTCTTGAGTCGTTCTAGAATTCCTTGACATTCCTGTGCCCATGAAGGATCAAACTCATTTGGAATATTTGATAGGGGGGTTCCAATTTCTTTGAAAAAGTCAATAAAAATCGAATAAAGTTCTTGATCTTCCTCAAAGGAAGGGGTCACAAATTCCTTTTTAATATCATTTACTTTTAATTCTACATCATCTTTAAATATCTCCCTAATTCTTTCTAGGATTCCATTAAGCTCGGCCTTGGTTATTAAACCCTTATCTTTGATCTCATTTTTAAGGGCCTTTAATTCATCAAAGCTCTTTTCACGGGCCATGTAATTGGTAATTCGAATCATCGAATCTATACAAAAAAGGACATCCTCAAGAGACATCTCCTTTTCTTCTGCCATCATTTGTAACTGATTAAACTGGCTTTCTATCTCTTCTTGAAATATGTTTAAAAGCTCCTGATCTTCAGCCTCTTCTTCCACATCATATGAAGATGAAATATTCTCATGACCATTTTCAACCTTCTCTTCTTTATTAAGTATTTTTTGGAGATCATTTAAAAAATCATCTATATTCAAGGTCTCCTTTTTGTTTCTTTCAATATCCTTCAATAAGGCCCTTAACGTATCAACACCCTTAAATATTAGGTCAAAGGATTTTTGCTCTAACTCATGTTCTCCTTTTCTGGAGGCATCCATAAGATTCTCAATCTTATGGGCCAATGTGGCGATATTTTTAAAACCCATGTAATTTGCAGCACCTTTAATGCTATGCATATTTCTGAAACAGTCATCAAGAAGGCCTCGGTCTTTTGGATGCTGCTCTAAAAGCAAGAGATTTGGTTCAAATTCTTGCAAGTTTTCATCCACTTCTACTAAAAAGTCCTGCCACATCTCTTTATCAAATCCTGCCATATCAATCACTCCTTGGGACTCAATTTTGAAATTATCTTTAAGAGCCCTTCATCATCGTTTTTCCCTAAAAATCCCAAGCATTTTAAGGAATTGGCGTCCTTTATGACACTTTCGTCTTGTACTAGGCTCATAAATACTATCCGGGCATTGGGATCCTGTTCCTTGATCATTTTGGCCCCTTCTATGCCGTCAACTCCGCGCATGGTGATATCCATTATAACTAAATCTGGAGAAGTTTCTTTATAGAGTGAAAATCCTTCTGCCCCATCTTTTGCCATTCCAATTACCTTGTGCCCTTGGCTTTCAAGGCTACTTTTAAGGCGCTTTCTCATAAAACTTGAATCATCTACTATCAGTATCTTCAAACTCATCACCCAATATCTCCTGACATCCAGGCATTTAAAAATTCTGGCATATCTTCAGGGGAAAGCTCATGGTCATAAAGGGAAAGGGATTTTAATTGCTCCAAAACCCCGCCTTTAAGAGCTGTATCACCCCTTTGAATAATCAAAGTCCCTCCATGCTCTCCAATAACATTAAAACCTTCAATCAAAGAATCAGATACGCCAGAAAGTATCACAATTGCCAAATCCTTTTTAAACAGATGGGAAAGGTCATGAAAAAGCCTAAGCGCAAGATCTTTTTTTTCATGCTCATCCACAGAAAATATTCCTGCACCAGACTCATCTGAACGCATCATCCATTTCGATAAAGTAGTAGTCAGCCATGCCTGGTTACTAAGCAAAGGGGCAACTGAAGGAATTGTATTTATTGAAAAGCTACAAAAGCCATTCATATATTCACAAAATGGCCTTGAAAGCACAGGACACATAGTTTGAAAGATCAATATGCCTGTTTTTTCAGATGGCCTTAGCAGTGGAAATATCTTTTGAAGTTCTAAAAGCCCGCCTTTTCCACCTAAAAAGACCAAAAGCCTTTCTGCTGGAACCCCAGGAGAAAGTTTTTCTTCTGGCCTTCTTGGATTTCTGGCCCTTCTTATGTTTTGAACATTGAATTCAAAGGTCTCTTTAACCACCTTTTTAAGTTGCTCTGAAAAGGAGTCCCAGGTGTGATTTCCAACTGGTTTTGCAATAAAATCTACAGCCCCAAGCCTAAGAAATTCCATAACCTTTGGCGTTGTTTCAGGACTAAAATTACTAATAAGGACTACTGGAGAAGGAGAGCGTATCATGATGTGCTTTAATGCTACATCACCTGTCATTACAGGCATATTAATGTCCAGGGTTATAATATCTGGCCTTTTGTTCTTTATAATTTCAAGGGCTTCTTTTCCGTTGGATGCCTCTCCAACTATTTCTACACCCAAACTTATTTCTAGGTATTCTCTAAGGCGGGATACAAAAAATTTGGAATCGTCAACTATCAATGCCTTTGTCTTTTGACTAGCTTTTTGAGAACTTTTAACCTTATTTTCGTCCTTTAACCTCAATGCCTCGATTAGCAAAAAATTCCATGGAATTTCTATTGACCTTGTAACTGGTTCACTAAAGGAAAATTTGAATGTCCCCTTTTCCCATGAAAGTATTTCATAAAAGGCTTTCTCTCCTTTTTTATCCTTGGTACTGGCATGGATAACTTCGCCGTCCTTAAAATAAATCTCTCCCGAATCCTTTTTTGTAAAAACAGAAAGTTTTCTAGACTTATTTTCAAGACATGCTAGCTGAACAATATCAGGAAGATTTATACTAGCCAAAAAACCACTAAACCCCGAAGAATGATCCTCATCTACCTTTATCTTATTAGAAGATCCTTCTTGAAACTCAATTTTGGCAATTACATCTAAATCAGTCATAGACTCCAGCTATTTATCATTTTGGCAATATCAATGGGTTCAAGGCCCTTGGCACCTAATTTTCTGATTACTCTTTCTGGACCATTTGGTAATAGGCATGTCTTAGGGGTCTGGGCAATTACCTTTCCTTTATTTCGAAGGACCTCCTTAGCACCAGTGATACCTTCCTCATCATCACTAGAGACAAAAATACTTAGAACACCTTCACCAAAGGATTCGCTTGCGGAAAGCAAGGTCAAATCTATGGCCCCTTCACCATCTGTATTCAGTGGCCGTTTCTCAACTGTGGCTATCCATTCTCCACCTTCTCTGTCAAAGTGGATAGAAAAGTCCCTAGGGATAAAATAAATTCCCTGATTTTGAATGCTTTTTCTCCCCTCTAATAGAGAGAGAGATAATGGCGAATAGGTATCTAAATACTCTACAAAGGATTTAAGATTTTCTTTGGTTGTGCCCAATGAAATAAATATTGGCCCATTTATTGGTGAATTTATAAAAGGAACAATTGAAAGAATGGAAGAATAACTACCGGTGGTTCCATAAATAATTGAAATACTAGAAAATTCCTCTTGGATGTTTTTCTTATCCACCTTCTTTGTTCTTTGAGGTTTGATTCTAAGGTATCTTACCGCCTGTACTTGAACCCTTGCAGCCCTTTTTAAGGTATTTCTTAAATTCTCAGCCTGTTCTTTTAATTCAGCATCTCCATCCCTTGTAGGCTTTTTGAAAAAATCTACTGCGCCAAATCTAAGGGCCTCAAAGGTGACCCTAGAGCCCTCTGAAGTAAAGGCAGAAACCATCAAGGTGGGGAGTGGATATTTGATCATGATATTTTTAAGGACAGAAAGACCGCTCATTCCTGGCATATGTACATCAAGGGTGCAAACATCAAACTCTTTAGACGAAAGCTCTCTTAAAGCCTCTTTGCCGCTGAGGGCCTTGGAGGCCACTTGAAGCCTTTCATCTTCATTCAAAATCTGCTCTATGGCCTTACACATCATTGGTGAATCATCAACAACAAGGACCTTTAAGGGTTTAATATTTTGTTCTTGCATTATTTCTCCTAATGTTCTCTTTCTTGTTTTTGTCCTATCCTTCTTAACTTTAGTTCCCTAGAAATGCCCTTTACCAACTCCCAAAGAACCCTTTCATTTGAAACAATTGTGGCAAGCCCCTTTTCTTCCAAAAATCTTGAAATTTCACCACATGGACAAATTTCAGGAGAAAGGGCAATTATCTTTGCCTTGGCATCCTTTGCCATTTCAAAAAAAGAGGTATCTTCAGGAACCCTTCCGCCCAGAACTACAATATTCAAACCGGCACCGAATTCGCTAAAAAGCATGGGGAAAATATCTTTTAGGCCACTCCCATTCTTTTTGAAACTCAAGTAAAGACCATCTTTCTTCCTTTTAATCCTTGGAATATTATTTTCACTTAGAAGTATGAGTTGACCGCCCTTTAAAGCCATTTCTCCATGTTCACAAAAAGATGAATTGCATATACTGGAAAGCTCCTTGCTGAAACCAGAAAGTATCTTATGTGGAAGATCGTGAATAGAGACCATGGCCATATTAGCCAAAGGTACAGTTGCCGATATAAATCTTATAAAAGAACTAATTGAACCATGACCTGAGAAAATTAATAATAGCCCATCTATATGACTTGGTGTCCCTATTTCCCCTTTTTTTACATTTTTACCTTTTAGGGCCCTTTTTACTGCCTTAAGATTTGCCTTGGCTGCTATTTTTAGGGACTGAATAAGCTCTTGCGAATTCTTGGACAAATCTTCTGAAATAGTTCCTGAAGGCTTAGGAAAAAAATCAATTGCTCCTAGGCGCAGGGCATCAAATGTTATACTTCCCTGATCTGAAAGACCACTTACCATTACGACAGGAACAGGGCTTTTAACCATTATATGTTTAATGGTCGTTATGCCATCCATAACAGGCATATCTACATCAAGGGTGATGACATCGGGATTAAGTACCTCAATGGCTTCCAAGGCCTCCTTGCCATGTCGAGCCACTCCAACAACATCTATTTCCTTTGATCCTGAAATTATTTCCACCAACTGCCTTCTCATAAAGGCAGCATCATCAACCACTATTGCCTTTATCTGTTTTTCTCTCTTCAATTTAGCCTCCAACAGCACTTAACCATGAACTTTTAAGCTCTTCACTTTGGGACTTCATACGTTTGGCAACATTCTTTACCTGATCCTTTGAAAGAGAAAGAATCTTTGGAATCTTTATGGTTTTGTCCTGCCACTTGTTAGACCAACCAATATTCAGTTTATGACACAACTGATCTGCCAAAAAGACAACAGAACATGCCTCGAGATCATCTCCTGCACTTTTGGGATAATGATGGTAACGAATTACATTTACCATCCTTTCTCCAAGACCCCATTTTGTAGCAAGATAGGCTCCTACTTCTGCATGACTTAGCCCATATTGTTCTTCCGCATATGCCAAGGTGCATTTCTCTTTTTCCTGAAAATCAAGAATATCCTTGAGATCTTTTGAAAAAAAATTGCAAATGATGAAACGACCAATGTCATGTAAAAGACCCATTGTAAAAAACTCTTCCTGGTCAAAATGTTGGTTCCCATTCATTTCATTCACCAACCAGCTAGATGCAGTGGCGACAGCCATGGAGTGTAACCAAAGTTCTGCCATTGGGACTGGACTTTTCTTGTTGTTAAATCCAAAGGCCTGGGTTAGAGAAAGCCCAAGGACCAAGTTTCTAATCTCATCAAAACCCAAAATGGTAATTGCATGGGCAATACTATTTACTTGCCTGACCAAGCCATAAAATGGAGAGTTGGCAATCCTCAGTATCTTCGCTGCCAACATTGGGTCTTCTTTAATGATCTTTTCAAGGCTTTTTCCACTGGAAGTGACCCTATCCATCTCCATTAAAACCCTGTGAAGGGTGTTTGGCATTGGCGGAAGATCTTTTATTTCTTCCAAACGCTTTACTAACAGAGGGGGCATATAGGCTCCACTTTTTATATTTTTACTTCTCTTATATGATTATCGACCTTTTTTACATGAAGCTTAACAAAGAAACAGTTTTAGCCTTCAACTTCATTTTCAAAAAATCCGATAGATATCTTAGGACTAAAAATAATTTAAAAGTCATAAAAATTTTTTGGGGTTGACCATGGGGGACCTAATACTAACAGGGCCTGCCTTAGAAAGGGCCAAGTCTGAAATTGATAATGCCTTGATAAAGGCTGGGGTTCACACTGTTCTTTTGATTGATCAGGCAGGAAATGTGGTGGCTAGTTGTGGTAAAAACAGTAAGGATATGGATATCACTGCCCTTGCCGCCTTAGCAGCTGCAAACTTTGGAGCTACTTCTCAAATCGCCAAACTCATTGGAGAAGACGACTTTTCTTTACTTTTCCATAAAGGGAAACGGGACAGTATCCATTTTGCCAAAATAGGTAAAGATTTTATTCTCGTGACCATTTTTAGCGACGAGGTATCTCTCGGCCTAGTGAGACTTAGAGTTGCAGAACTTTCAAATAGTATTCAACGGATATTTGATAAGGGGACTAGTATTTAATGGCATTAATTGATCTCAGCAAAAGGGAAGTCCATTGTAAAATTGTCTATTATGGCCCTGGAAGATGTGGGAAAACTACTAATCTTCTATACATATACAATTCAATGAATAGTAACGCCAAGGGTAAGCTTTTGACAATTGAAACAAAGGGAGATCGCACCCTATTTTTTGATCTTTTACCCTTAAATCTAGGTAAGATAAATGGTTTTGACATAAGAATACAGCTCTATACAGTTCCTGGCCAGAGCATTTACGAGGCGACTAGAAAACTCGTATTAAAAGGAGTGGATGGACTCGTATTTGTCGCTGATTCGCTAAGGGTCAGGAGGAAAAAAAACCTGGAAAGTCTCCAAGACCTTATAGCAAACCTTCAAGGGTATAACCTGGATATCCACTCAATGCCCCTTGTTCTACAATATAATAAGAGGGATCTGGCAAGCTCTCCTATTCCAACCCTGTCCATAGAAGAATTGGAACAGGATTTGAACAGCAAATTGGGCGTTAAGGCCTTTGAAGCAGCAGCCACCAAAGGTTTAGGTGTTTTTGAGACCTTAAAAGATATAAGCAAAAAGACTGTTAGGTATGTTGCAACAAAACACCTTTTAAGACCAGAAAAACAAATGGAGAAAGCGCTGTGAACAATACATCAACAAACAACAACATTCCAGAACCAGAACTTTTTACAAGCAAGATAGAGGAAACCATAGACGACCTTTTTAAACCTTCAAAAAAAATTGAAATTGATCCATTGACTCAAGAGGTCAAAGAGATTGAAGAGGAAGAGAAAAAAAATGATCTCACCATAGAGTTAGCCTTAGAGCCAAATAACGATGGTGAGCAGGAAATCAATCTTAAAAAAGATGAACCAAGTAAAATACCAAAAGATGCACAAGTCCATAAAGAAATAGAGAAGACGGAAGAACCAAAAACTGTCGAACTGGAACATGATGAATTTGATTTAGAACTAGAGCTTGACGAGGCTGAAAAGGAAGAAGAAACTCAAGCTGAAAAACCTCTAGAGATTACAGCCTCAACCCACTCACTTCTTGAACATTTACAAAGGCTTAGAGAAAAGCTTTACACCATAGAATGGGAAGCTGAGCCAGGGGAACTCAAAGAAGCCATTGGAATTATTAATGAAATTCAAAAAGAATTTCAACTTAATCATGAAGTATCTGAATTACTTTTGATTTCAAAAAAGGTGATGGAGGCCATAGAAAAAAATCCTAAAGAAATATCTCCAAATGCGCCAAGCCTTTTAAAAATTGCAATAGAATCTATTATTGAAAGGGAAACTGGGGGGGATACCCAAAGAGACATTCTTTCAATAAAGGAACAGGTTTCATCTCTTCTTTTAGAAAATCAAGTAACCAAAGACGTTGTACACCTGGAATCTAAAGAAACTGAATTAGAAATACCAAAAGAAAAAGAAGAAATAAATAAAAT
>JALXCD010000078.1 GCA_026991135.1 Deltaproteobacteria bacterium
GTCTTGAAGTTTGTCTTTTAACTGGGCTGAAATAGTTCTGATGACCACACCGCAAGAGGCGATAAAGATCAGAGCGCGAGAGTCTTCCCAAAATTTTGGGATGTCTTTTTTTAATATTTCATAAGAAATTACATCTACTTTTTCGTATTTTTTATAAAGCCCCTTTTTAATTTTTTCTGATATCCTTTTTCCTTTTTCTCCAAGAAAGATTATTGTTAACTTCTTTTTGTTTTCATTTTTCGAAAAGGCACTTAATATTTTTTTATCAAAATCAATGCCCTTTCTAAAACCATGTGAAAAGTATCTGCTATAAAGTTTAGAGGCCTGTTTTTGAAGGTCAGTAATCCCTCTAAGGGCCTCGCCTATAAGTATTACAGCATGTCTTTTGATACCTGCCTCTTTAACCTTTTTGGAGATATCAGACAATGTTCCCCTGATTATACGTTCCGATGGCCATGTAGCCTTTTCAACAACTGCAACAGGGGTGTTTAGATCATAGCCGGAAAGGAGCCTTTCCACGGCTTCATCAATCTTTGATATACTTAAATACAGTATTAGAGATGCCCTTATCTTTGAAAGGATAGAGATGTCCTCTTTTTCTGGAATAGGTGTTTTTCCAGCGATCCTACTAATGATAACAGTCTGGCTTACACCTGGAATTGTAAGTTCACATCCAAGGCTTGAGGCTGCAGCAAGGCCAGCAGTGACTCCTGGAATCACTTTAAATGGGATGTCTTTTTCTTTTAGGATGTTTATTTGTTCGCCAATTGCACTATAAATGGTGGGGTCGCCTGTATGAAGCCTTACAACCCTTTTCCCTTTATGGTAATCCTCAATTAGTATTGAGGTCACTTCATCAAGGGTCATGTGGGCGGAGTTATAGATTTTACCTGTAAGGCCTTTCAGGATATCTTTAGGAACAAGACTGCCAGTATAGATGATGGTATCAGCGGCCTTAAGGAGTTTTTGCGCCTTAATGGTTAGAAGTTCAGGAGCTCCAGGGCCTGCCCCTACAAAGTGGATTGGAAAAAGTCTTTTTTCAGGCAGTCTTAACCTCCCCCTACCACAGATGCCATCTTAAAGATAGGCAGATACATGGCAATAATGATTGAACCAATTGTACCACCTAAAAATACAATCATAAAGGGTTCAATCATGCTGGTAAGGGCATCGACTGCTGCATCAACTTCTTGGTCATAAAAGTCTGCAATTTTACTTAGCATTGCGTCAAGGGCACCTGTTGCTTCACCAACCGAAATCATTTGGACCACCATATTTGGAAATACATTACTTTCCATTAAAGGTTGGGCAATGGAGCGGCCTTCACTTATGCTCGCCTTTACTGCCTTAATGGCATCTTCTACGATTTTATTGCCAGCAGTCCCCGCTGCAACGTTGAGCGCCTCAATTATTGGAACTCCACTATTGATTAAGGTCCCCAGGGTCCTGGTAAACTTAGCAACAGATACCTTTCTTATTAGTGGCCCAAAGACTGGAGCCTTAAGAAGTCCTTTGTCCACAATATATCGTCCCTTTTCGGTACCATAAAATTTTTTAAAGATTATCACAAATATAAAGATAGACCCAATTATTACTAGGAAATAGGATTTTAAAAAGTTGCTGATATTAATTACTATCTGGGTGGGCAAGGGTAGGGCTGCCCCAAA
>JALXCD010000079.1 GCA_026991135.1 Deltaproteobacteria bacterium
TCTTTCTCAGGGCGACCCCTTTGCAATTTGTGAAGCGGAGGCCAATAACATTGCTAGCAAATTTAATGTTCCTGTAATTTCTTCTGGTTGGGGTAAAGCAGAACCAGGAGCAACAGAAGGATATATCTATAGTAATGGTGGAATAGGCATTGGATTGGGGTGTGGATCTGATCGTAAAGATAATAGGGCGGAATCATTAAATAGGGCTAAATTTGCAGTGGATATCTTTCTAAAATATTTTGGATGTATCAATGGTGAGATGGTGACTGATAATAATCCTAAAAAGTACGTAAAGGTTTTTGAGGCAATTATTAGGAAGAGTAAAAACTTTAAGTTTTCTAAGGAGTATAAAAACTTTGATAATCTAGAAGAGCGAAAGGTTTTTGCGATTGAAGATGATAAAGAATATATTGCTAAAAAAGATGAGTGTATTGTTTTGCCGTCACCAGCAGAGGCAGTCGGCGGAGAGATTTGTTTATTAGGAAGAGAGATACACAACGAAGAGGATAAATAATAATTTTGCAGCACTATGAAATGAAAATTAAAAAAGTAGTAATTACTAGTATGAAAACTCAAGTAACAAAATCTAACAAAGTAAATCATCATAACCAACCCTTCTGGAAAGAGGTTGGTTGCGTTTGATTATGATCTAGTTTGTAAGATAATAAGCCAAAGAAGATCACCCTCTTTTCAAAAGAAAAGGGGGTGATTTTTGTCTACCTGTATAGAAGCTAAAAGTAGTTTCACAAAACGACAAATGTTCTTTCAAACATTTCCTAAGGAGGAAATTATGAAAAATGTAAGTATGATCACCAGGAAAGCAGTCGTGATAAGTAGCGTCTTAACACTCAACCCATTAACTCAACCAGATGATGCTGTTGGCATTGCCTTGGTGTATCAAAAAGCATTTGGCGGAGACCCTTGGAATGAAGGATACATTTGTCCAGTGTGTCAAACTGTTTTCGCTGATGAGTCTGGTTTGTGGGGGTATTGTCCACATTGTCAAGAAGACAAAGGGCTTTTGATAAAAATACTTAGGTATTGGCCAGTTAATAAAATTTTAACTGATTTTTATCAGGAAATGGTTAGGCCTGGAGCAATATGCTTAACAATGAAGGATGGATGCAGTGTCATTGCTTTTGCCTGGGGTTATGAGGTAAAAGTAAATTTTTCTCTGGATAAATATTTGGAGGCTCCAAATTTACACAAATTGATAAAGGGAACATTTATGTATCTAGATGAATGTGCAGTTCTACCGGCCTGGCAAAAGAATGGATGTGGCAGAAGCCTTTTGAGTGCTTTTATAGATAAATCCAGAGAAGCAGGAAAAAATATTTTACTTCGCACTTTAAGAGGACAGGCAATGCATAAATTAGCATTGCGTCAGGGGGGAGGAATTATACAAAATATCTCTCGGGACAGAGTAATAATAATGATTACTACTCAATAAAAAAAACAATAGACAACTCTAGGATCAGAGGTCTAGCTAAAGCTATGAATTTTAATAAAATTCATAGCTTTGTTATTAAAATCTATTCCTTGTTACAAATCCAAAAGTACACTATAATGAGCGTGCAAGTATTTAATAAGGCACCTTGCAGTGAGAAAGCACCTTGAGATAAAATAAAAATATTAGCAAGT
>JALXCD010000080.1 GCA_026991135.1 Deltaproteobacteria bacterium
GAGATAGATAAACTTTCAAGTCCTTCTGCAATTGGTGTTATTGACTGGAAAAGAATTGAGGAACTTTCATCCACCATATTGTCCGAAAAATCAAAGGATCTTTTGGTTGCCGCATATCTTTCAGTAGCCCTTTTAAAGAATAACAAAGAAGAAGGCCTGGTCTTAGGTGTTCAAATCTTAAAGGATCTGTTGGAAAATTTTTGGGATGGGATGTTCCCACCTAAAAAGCGAAAAAAGGGGAGAATAAGAAGCATTGAATGGTGGAGGGACAAAATCGAATCCTTTATAAAATCAATAGCTCCACTTTCCTTTGAAGAAACGGCCTTTAACAAACTTGTTAATAACATTGACACAATTGATAAAATTCTTGCTGAAAAACTTCAGGGTGCTCCTTCTATACTTCCTTTAAAAAGACTCCTAGAACAGGTTTCTAAGATAAAAGAAGTACCTAGAGAAGAAAAAGGGACTGAAAAAAAGACAGCAGAAAATAAAACAGTAACTATCTCAACCGAGACTATTGATGTAAAGGATGATGCTGACCTTAAAAGGGTACTTAACCAGGGTATCAACTGTTTTAAAAAAGTGGCATCTTTTTTGATGGAATCTCAACCCCAGAATCCTCTCGGTTATAGGGTGAGACGTATTGCGAGTTGGGTAAATATTATTGATTTACCTGTCAATGATGGAGGGAAGACCAAGATACCTGCTCCCCAGCCCCAAATTGTTACAAACCTAAAGGGCCTAAAGGAAAAGGGAGACTGGAAGGGTCTTCTGAACGCCTCTGAATCCAGGCTGTCTCAGTATCCACTTTGGTTGGATTTAAATTATTTTAGTTTTCTTGCCCTTATTAATATGGGAAATGAATATAAAAAGTCAGCTGATGTGGTAAAAAGTGAAACAGCATGTTTTGTGGAAAGACTTCCTGGTCTTGAAAGGCTTTCCTTTTCAAATGGCTTAAAATTTGCTGATTCTGAAACAAAGAAATGGCTTGAAGAAATAGTAGTATCCATTTCAAAAAAGGATGAAGTATCTCAGGACTCAATTCATAAAGAAAATAAATCTGATGAAGGGCAAATGGATTTTTTCAGACAGGCTCAAGAAAAGGCATCTCAAGGGGATTTGATTTCGGCTGTATCAATCCTTCAAAGGGCCTTAAAAAATGCGCCCACAGTAAGAGATAGATTTATGGTACTGACTCGTTTGATAGATTTTTTGGTAAAAGGCGGCAAGGCAACTTTTGCCTTTTCCCATTGTGACAATCTTTTAGAAATCATTAACAAATATCATGTTGATGAATGGGATCCAACTCTTGCATTTGAAGGGCTTTTATCTGTATGGCATTGTTTTAATAGTGCAAGAAATGTGGAGAGGAAAAGGCAAGCAGTTTCTATACTTTCGAAGATGAGTGCAATAGATGTAGCAAGAGTTATGTCAGTGGTCGGAGAATAAGTTATTTTATTTAAAAATTTAAATCATATTGGAGGATATTTAAATGGCAAAAGAAGCATCGGTAGCTCCAAAGGAAAGGGTAAATATTGTCTATAGGCCAGCGACAGGTGATGCCCAAGAAGAGGTGGAACTTCCTTTGAAGCTCTTGGTCATGGGTGATTTTACATTAAGAGAAGACGACAGACCCCTAGATGAACGGGAACCAATTAATATTGATAAAGATAACTTTGATGAGGTCCTGAAAGCCCATGATTTAAAATTGAAATTAAATGTAAAAGACCGCCTTTCAGACGATGAAGAAGCGCAGATGAGTGTGGAACTCAAATTTGAATCCTTAAAGGATTTTGGTCCTGAAAGTATTGTTGAACAGGTCCCTCAACTCAAAAAGCTCTTAGAGCTTAGAAAGGCCTTAGGTTCCCTTAAGGGTCCTCTTAGTAATATTCCGGAATTTAGAAAAAAATTGCAAGAACTCGTGAAGGATGAGGAAACCAGACAAAAACTTTTAAAAGAGCTCGGCATAGAAGAAAAGTAATCCTTTCAGTTTAGATTAAGGATAGGAAATCAAGGAGTGTAATCATATGGAAGAACAAATGGAAAAAGGTGCACCTGTTGCTGAAGAAAAAGTAAGTGAGGGCGTGTCCCTTTTGGATGAAATTGTCCAGGCTACCAAATTAAAACCGTCAGATGAAGCTTATGATATTACAAAAAAGGGAATAGAGACCCTAATCTCACAGCTCTTGGAGCCAGGCAAAGAGGTTAGCACCATATCACAGTCGGTCGTTGACGATATGATTGCCGAAATTGATAAAAAGCTTAGCAGACAGTTGGATGAGATTATTCATCATCCGGAATTTCAAAAGCTGGAATCTGCCTGGCGATCACTAAAGTTTTTGGTGGATCGGACAAATTTTAGAGAAAATATCAAGATAGAGGTCTTGAATGTAAGTAAAGAAGATCTGTTGGATGATTTCGAAGATGCCCCTGAGATTCCTAAATCTGGGCTGTACAAAATTGTTTATACAAATGAATATGGTCAATTTGGTGGTCAGCCGTATGCTGCATTAATTGGCAACTATCAATTTGGTCCAGGGCCTCAAGACATCAAGCTTTTGCAATATATTGCAAGTGTTGCTGCAATGGCTCATGCTCCCTTTATTTCAGGTGCGGCACCATCCATGTTTGGGATTGACGATTTTACTGAGCTTCCAAAGCTCAAGGACCTTAAATCCATTTTTGAAGGCCCCCAATACATAAAATGGCAGTCTTTTCGGGAATCAGAAGACTCTCGTTATGTTGGTCTGACAGTGCCGAGGTTCCTTTTAAGGCTTCCTTATGGTCCTGAAACCCAGCCGGTGAAATCATTTAATTATGAAGAAAATGTGGTTGATAATCATCAGAATTATCTCTGGGGAAATACTGCTTTTGCCTTTGCAACAACCCTCACTGACAGCTTTGCTAAATATCGTTGGTGTGCAAACATTATAGGTCCTAAGGGCGGAGGAGCTATTGAAGATCTTCCTCTTCATCAATATGAGGCTATGGGTGAAATACAGACAAAGATACCAACCGAAGTATTAATTTCTGAAAGGCGAGAATATGAATTAGCAGAAGAGGGCTTTATTGCTCTTACAATGAGAAAGGGCTCTGATAACGCCTGTTTTTTTTCGGCAAACTCGGTACAAAAACCAAAATACTTTGGTATCAGCAAGGAGGCAAAGGAGGCCGAGCTCAACTACAAGCTTGGGACTCAGCTGCCATATATTTTTATTATAAGCAGGCTCGCACACTATATTAAAGTAATCCAGAGAGAAAACATAGGTACGTGGAAAGAAAGGGGCGATTTAGAAAGGGAGCTCAATAACTGGATTAGGCAATATGTTGCAGACATGGACAATCCAGCCCCAGGTGTTAGAAGTAGACGTCCTCTGCGTCAGGCACAGATTACAGTTGAAGATGTGGAAGGTGAGCCGGGTTGGTACAAGGTGACAATGAAAGTGCGTCCCCATTTTAAATATATGGGGGCTTTTTTTACCCTTTCCCTCGTTGGGAAACTTGATAAGGAATAATCTCAAAAGGAGGACTTAAACCATGCCAATGCCAGCACACTTGGAGTTAGAGGGTAAAAATCAGGGAAAAATTGAGGGTTCCTGTGAACTTCAAGGACGCGAAGGGACCATAATGGTTTGGGCAATGACCCATGATATTCACATACCAAGACATCCCCAGACTGGTCTTCCCACTGGAAAGAGAGTACATGGGGCTCTTACTATAACAAAAGAATTCGATAAGAGTTCACCAAAGCTTTATCAGGCCTTGTGCACAGGGGAACAATTTTCACACGTTACCATAAAATGGTACAGAATCGATCCCACAGGTGTAGAGGAACACTATTTCACAACAAAGCTGCAAGATGCCATAATTGTCTCTATAAAGGCCTGGATGCCATCTGCCTTAGAGAATAAAAATGAACCTTATAAGCATATGGAGGATGTTTCTTTTAGCTACAAGAAAATCATTTGGACTTGGGAGCCTGATGGCATAGAATCTGAAGATGATTGGACAGCACCTGCTCAATAATTGGTAACTATTTATTTTTTCGTATTTAATGAAGAGTAAAAGGCTCTTACTTTGGCTTAAAGCCATAGAAGAAGATCCACAGGTTCGTTTAAGGGATAGTTCTTCATCAGAAATTATTGCCGGTATAATGGAACATCTCCAAAAACTTTTAAATACAAGACAGGGAAGTGTAGATATTGCTGTTGATTATGGACTTCCAGACTTGACAGACCTACTCCATTCATATCCCGAGTCAATTAGAGATATTGAACGAGAACTTAAGAACACTATCTCAAAATTTGAGCCGAGGCTTAAAGCTGTAAGGGTCAAATTCATTCCAAATGAAGACAATCCTTTGGAACTTCATTTTGAAATTAACGCACAACTTTCATCTAAGAAAAAAGGGCCGCCAATTGTATTTGAATCCATATTAGATCCAGATGGCAGGGTAAACATAAAGGCGTGAGTGCTTTTAACAAATATTTCCAAGAAGAACTTGCCAATCTGAGAGAACTAGCCAAGGAATTTTCAGAAAGGCATCCTGCACTTGCGCCATATCTTAGCGGCCCTTCCACAGATCCAGATGTTGAAAGACTTCTTGAAGGGGTTGCATTTCTTACTGGACTCTTGAGACAAAAACTTGATGATGAATTTCCAGAGATAATTCATCAATTGATGGACTTAATCTGGCCCCATTACTTAAGGCCAATACCTTGTAGTAGTATAGTTCATTTTAAGCCTAAACCTGGTGTCAGAGGCTCGATAGTTGTACCTGAAGGAACTGGTGTTTCCTCAGTACCAATAGAAGGAACGTCTTGCCATTTTAGAACCTGTTATCCATTAGAGGTCTTACCAATTAATATAATTGGTGCAAAATATAGAGAACGGGCAGGGCTTCCTATAGAAATGATTTTATCCCTAGAAACTTATGGAATCAATCTATCTGAGTTAAGCATTGAAAGTTTTTGTTTTTTCCTGGCCGATGAATATTCTCTTGCAAGTGACCTTTATTGTGTTCTTTTTGAAAATGTTGACCAGGTAAAGCTATGTCCCGAGGAGGGAGGGGATTGTCTTTTACTTCCTAAAACCTCTCTTAAACCAGGGGGTATGGACGAAAAAGAATCACTCTTACCATATCCTTCAAATTCATTTCCTGGTTATAGGATAATTCAGGAATATTTTCTCAATCCACAAAAATTTTTATTTTTTAAAATAACTGATCTGGACAGATGGGAAAACAAAGGTGAGGGGACTAGATTTGAAATAAGATTTCGCATTAAAAAAAGGCCAAGTGATCTTCCAAAAATAAGTGAAAAAAGCTTTGTATTATCTGCTGTTCCTGTAATCAACATCTTCCCCGCCCAAGGAGAACCAATAAGACTTGATCACAAACGTTATCAGTATCCAATAAGGATTTCTTCTGAAAATCCAAACCATTATCAGCTTTATTCCGTTAAAAAAGTAGTTGGATTCATTCAGGGTACAGCAAAAGAAAGGGAATACTCACCTTTTTCATTTTTCGGTTCAAGAAAAAATAAAGGGCCATATTACGTTATCAGAAAAAGACCAAAGGTGTCTGGCCCGGGAATGGATGCATTGATATCTTTTTCTTATGATAGTATTGACCAGATGGCATTGGAGGAGACTATATCCTTGGAGCTTTTTTGTACAAATGGGTTTCTTCCAGAAGAAATTCAGCTTGGCGATATATCAATACCTACTTCCAATACTCCTGAACTCCTTGAATTCAAAAATTTAACACCTATTTCGCCGTGCCTTTTACCTGCTATTGGAAGGGATTTATTATGGCGGTTTATTTCTCACCTCAATTTAAATTATTCTACTTTGAAAGATGCAGACAGCTTAAAGGCCCTTTTAAATCTTTACATATTCAAAGAAGGAAGAGACAAAAAACTATCAGTCATAAATGAACGCCGGGTAGCTGGGATTGAGAATGTTGATTGTCACCTGAAAGACAGGATTGTGAGTGGTCTGGTATTAAGGGGGATAGAGATGAATGTAACAATTAGAAGTGATCATTTTGCAAGCAAAGGGGATATGTATCTTTTTGGCACAGTCTTAGACAATTTTTTTGGCTGTTATGCAGCCCTTAATTCTTTTACAACTCTTATCTTTAAAGATAGCCTTTCAGGGGAAGAGTTCAGGTGGAAACCACGAATCGGCCAAAGGCAGCTTTTATAAAAAAGATTTTAAAAGAAGGTCATAATTTTAATTATATTCAATTGTTAAGGCTTTTTGAGGTCTTAAAAAGAGATTCTGATCAAAAAATCAATATTCGTACAAGACCCGCCCTTTCCTTTGAATTTCCAAGTGCAGATATATCACATATCTCCTTCAATCAAACTGATAATGAAAAACAATTTGATATTATAGCCACTTTTTTGGGACTTTATGGTGTCAGCTCTCCACTTCCAAACTTTTATACAGAAGATCTATTTCTAGAAAGATCAGAAGATAAAAGCACCATCCGCGATTTTTTAGATATATTTAATCAGAGAATTTATTACCTTTTTTATGAATGTTGGAGAAGGTATAGGCTCTTTTTTAATGTTACAGAGGATAAGAAAGAAGAATATCTAAATATAATATTTTGCCTGCTTGGGCTTGGAGAAAAAGAGTTTAAAAGAAAGTTATCTAATCCAGAAAGGCTTTTTAGATATCTTGGCCTGATTACCCAGTGGCCAAGATCTGGATTGGGGCTTCAGTCCATTTTAAGGGATATTTCAGGCATCAATGGCCTTGAAATAGAATATTGCATCCTAAGAAGCGTAAGCATCCCAAAAGAGCAAAGATGTAGCTTGGGAAGCCAGTGTTCTTCCCTTGGTATTGATACTGTAATTGGAACAAATATAAAGGATAGGCAAGGAAAATTTCGTATCAAAACAGGAATCCTTAACAAAGATGAATTTAGAAAGATTTTACCTGGTACAATTGGTTATAAAGATATCTTGGCATTCACACGCTTTTATCTTCCAATTCCCTTGGATTATGAAATTCTTGTTGAAATAGCAGGAGATGAAATAAATCCAGTAAGTTTGGGTTCTAATTGGGCCAATCTTGGTTTTGATACCTGGGTTTTCTCTGGCAAAATGAAGGAAAATGGGCAGGCCATTTTTTATCCCACAAAAGGAGGGGAGTTATGATTGATGTTGACATTAAGGCCCTTTTGGGCAAATTAAATCCCCTTTGTTTGAAGGTTCTAGAAGGGGCAGCTGGACTTTGCGTTTCAAGGGCACATTATGAGGTTGGTGTTGAGCATTTCATATCAAAGCTTTTGGACGAACCTCAAGATGACTTCGTCTTGATATTAAGACATTTCGATTTAGACCCTTCGAGATTAAAAAAGGAAATAGAATATACCCTTGAAGAGTATAAAACTGGAAACCCTGGGAAACCTGTCTTCTCCCCTAGACTACTAGAATGGTTTCAAGAGGCCTGGCTTTTGGCATCGGTTGATCTTAATGAAAGATTAATTCGTTCTGGTGCCCTTTATATGGCCCTTCTTACAAGACCGCAACAGTTTGCAGTTGGCACCTATTCAGATACTATCTCAAAGGTTGGGCTTGAGGCCTTAAAGAACAGTTTTTGGGATATAGTAAAGGCCTCAGTGGAAGAGACACGTCCTGAAACACCAGAAGGATTAGAGGAACGTCCCACAGAGGAAACAGCTCTTGGTAGGTTTTGTGAAGATTTTACTCAAAAGGCAAGGGAAGGGAAAATTGATCCAGTTTTTGGCCGTGAGCGAGAGATTAGACAAATGGTTGATATCTTAGCAAGGCGCAGAAAGAACAATCCCATGGTAGTTGGTGAAGCTGGAGTTGGTAAGACCGCTGTAGTAGAAGGTCTCGCCTTGAGAATAGTTGAAGGAGATGTACCCGATGTCTTAAAAGATGTAAGCATCCTTGGACTTGACATGGGCCTACTGCAGGCAGGAGCAGGAATGAAAGGAGAGTTCGAAAATCGTCTTAAATCTGTGATAAATGAGATAAAGTCATCTCCAAAACCAATAATCCTTTTTATTGATGAGGCTCATACCCTTATAGGGGCAGGAGGTCAGGCAGGAGGAAGTGATGCAGCAAATCTCTTAAAGCCTGCCTTGGCAAGGGGAGAACTGAGGACAATTGCAGCAACTACTTGGTCTGAATACAAGAGATATTTTGAAAAGGATGCGGCGCTTGCAAGACGTTTTCAACTTGTAAAGTTAGATGAGCCATCTGTTGAAACCACCATTTTGATATTAAGGGGGCTTAAGTCCAAGTATGAAGAAGCTCATGGTGTAATTGTAAGAGACGATGCCACCGTTGCGGCAGCCGAGCTTTCTAGCCGTTATATCTCTGGGCGACAGTTGCCTGATAAGGCAGTGGATCTTCTTGATACAAGTTGTGCAAGGATAAAAATAAATCTTTCATCAAAGCCTGATCTCTTGGAGGACCTAGAAAAGGAACTTCAGGCCCTTAATAGGGAAAGAGAGGCCCTTAATAGAGATCTATCACAGGGCCTTAAAGTGGATGAATCAAGGATTAAAGAGCTGGATAAAGAGATAAAGGGTCTTGAAGAAGATATATCAAACCTGAAGGAGCGCTGGATCAAGGAAAAAGAAATTGCCCAGAATGTCCTTAAACTAAGAAAGGAAATCAGCAAAAAGGATGACATGGAAAGTGAACCTACCAAGAAAGAGCTTACGAATCTATTAGAAGAGCTTTCAAGAATTCAAGGTGATGAACCCCTCATTCGATTAGACGTCGATCCAGATATGGTAGCAAAAGTGGTCTCAGATTGGACAGGAATCCCCCTTGGAAAGGTCTTGAGGGACGAGGCACAAACCATAATCAATTTGGAAGAAAATCTTAGAAAAAGGGTCAAGGGTCAAGATCAGGCACTTTCCATAATAAGTGAGACCATAAAGGCTGCCAAGGCCGGGTTAACTGATCCAAATCAGCCACTTGGCGTATTTTTATTGGTAGGCCCAAGCGGAACTGGCAAGACCGAGACAGGACTGGCTCTAGCTGATCTTCTTTTTGGTGGTGAGCGTTTCATGGTGACTATAAATATGAGTGAATTCCAGGAACGTCATACAGTGAGTCGCCTCATTGGTTCGCCCCCAGGTTACGTGGGTTATGGGGAGGGTGGAGTCCTTACAGAAGCAGTTCGTCAAAGGCCGTACTCAGTGGTTCTTTTGGATGAGGTTGAAAAGGCAGATCTTGAGGTTATGAATCTTTTTTATCAGGTTTTTGATAAGGGAATGCTTTCAGATGGAGAGGGACGGGTCATAGATTTCAAAAATACAGTTATGATCTTAACATCCAATCTTGCGTCTGATGTGATTACTGAACTATGTAAAGAGGAAAAGCCGCCACTTGATGTGCTCATTTCTGCTATCAGACCAATCTTAAGTAACCATTTTAGACCTGCACTCTTGGCACGAATGACTGTAGTGCCCTATTATATTCTTGACCCTGAAACTCTAAGGGAAATAGTAGAACTAAAACTCAATAAACTCGCCAAAAGGCTTTTTGATTCCCATAAGATTAAACTCGACTTCACACCACAGGTAGTAGAACAGATAACCAATCGTTGTACTGAAGTAGAAACAGGGGCAAGAAATATAGATCACATCCTTAAAGGAACTGTTCTTCCAATGATGTCAAGAGAAATACTGGCACTAATGGGCACAGAAAAAATGCCATCTATGGTAAGGCTTGATATAGGGGATAAAGGAAATTTTATTGTAGATTTTGATTAAAATAAAAAGGAGATATGGCATGGCATACGAAGAAGCCAGGGCTTTTTATTTTACAGCCTCTAATTTTCCAGAAGAGACCTTTGCTGTTACAAGTTTTAAGGGGCGAGAAGCAATATCTTCTCTTTATGAATTTGAAATAAACTTAGTAACCGATGATCCGAATATTGACCTAGGAGATGCGCTAAAAAGTAGTTTGACCTTAAAAATTTCCTATGGGGAAAAGGAAAGGGTATTTCATGGAATCCCTGCCTTTTTCGAACTCGTCAAGGAAGAAGACACAGAAGAGGGTAAATGGATATTTTATAAAACCCTTCTTGTACCAAGGCTTTGGTATTCTGACAGGCAGCTAGAAAGCCAGCTTTTTTTAGATAAAAAGGTGCCAGATATTATAGAAGAAATACTTAAGCAGGCTGGACTTGTTGCAAAACAGGATTATGAGTTTCATTTGACAAGAAACTACAGGACCTGGGAATATATCTGTCAATACAAGGAGACAGACTACAATTTTATTTCAAGGTGGATGGAAAGGGAGGGGATTTACTTTTTCTTTGAACAAAAAGATGGAAGGGAAAAACTGATAATTACCGATTCCTCTTCAATACATAAAGATATTTCCAGTGATTCAACCATTTACTATTCTCCACCTTCTGGCCTTTACCCAACAGCTGAAGAGGTAATCAAAGAGTTTATGTGCAGGCAAGAAAGGCTTCCACAAAAAGTCATCTTGAAGGATTATAATTACCGCAAGCCTTCTTTGGAGATAAAAGGGGAGGCAACAGTTGATCCAGATTCAAGGGGAATAGTCTATATCTATGGCGAGCACTTTAAGACCCCTGAAGAGGGAAACGAACTGGCAAAAATTAGGGCAGAGGAGCTTAAATGTAGGGAAAAGCTCTTTTTGGGCGAAGGAACAGCCCCCTCAATGGCTTCAGGCTTTCTCTTTAAATTGGAAGATCATTACAGGGATAGCTTCAATCAAAAATATCTTATTACAGAAGTGGAACATGAGGGAAGACAGACTGGATACATAATTTCTGGCTTGCATGAAGATTTTTCCGAGGATGAAGAAGAACTCATCTATAGAAATAGGTTTATTGCAATCCCTGCAAATGTACAATTTAGGCCTGAGAGGAAAACAGAAAAGCCAAGATTTTATGGAACAATAAATGCGAAAATCGATGCCTCTGGTGATGGAAAATATGCAGAGATAGATGAGTGGGGAAGGTACAAGGTGGTACTTCCATTTGATCTAAGCGGTAGAAGCGGAGGTAAAGCAAGCCGCTGGGTACGGATGGCCCAGCCATATGCAGGTGCAGGGTTTGGCATGCACTTTCCATTGCACAAAGGGACAGAGGTCTTACTTACCTTTGTTGATGGCGATCCAGATAGGCCCATTATAGCCGCCTCGGTTCCAAATCCAGAAACCATGAGCCCGGTGACCAGTGATAATCAAACACAGTGTGTTATTAGGTCTGCTGGAGGGAATCAGATACACATGGAAGATCAGGATGGAAACCAGTTGATAAAGATGCACTCACCGACAGCTGATTCTTACATCAGGATCGGAGCCCCAAATCCTAATGGAGATACCGGGATTCAACAGCATACTTCACAAAATCTTAGCACCATAGTTGGAGGCTGGGAAACGCGTGTAGTGGGAACGGAGAGGCCTTTAAGTCCTCGAGGAAAGCAATCAATTTTTGTTGAAGGAGATCGATATTTAGATGTACATGGTAAAGAAGAGATGTTTATAGAAGGAGAGAGGAATTTACGGGTTAATAGAGACAGTAATATCAATATTCAAGGGAAAGAAGATATATATATAGACAAAGACAGAAGACTTCATATTCATGGAAAGAACAATGTGACAGTTGATGGCGATACTAATTTGGAATGGAAAAAGAAGTGGAAGTGTGTAAAATTTGAAGCCAGTGAAAAAATTACTGTTGGAGCAACATCTGAACAGTTTGTAGGAGCAAAAAGCAGTACATTTGGTGGAATACAACATGAGACTAACTTGGCTTTCAAGATTTCCGTTGGGAAAACCAAAGACTTGCTAACAACCCCCCAGGTCTTAAGAGCAGTTCAGAAGGTTAAAAAGAAATTTGGTAAAGAAGAAAAGGAGGTTCTTGATTCGGATGAAAGTGGTGTTAACAAAAGTGTAAGTTTTTCTAATAGAATAGAAATTTCTGGAAAAACTATTGTCATCAGTGCAGGGAACTTACTTGCTCTTCTCGGAGCAAAGAAAGTGAACATTTTATAACCTAATGATAGTTTTTAAAGAGGAAAACCAGTTATTCTTATCAAAAAATTTCAACATAAAAAATTCCTATTTTTCTCTTTTTACTATTCTCATCGCATTTAGGTTCAATGGTGAATTATTAGATGAAACCGAAATGGGGGAATTCATTCCTCATGTCCCATCCCAATTACTTGATCCAGTCCCTCTAAAGCCCAAGGGAGAGGTTCTCTTAAAAGCAAAATGCTTTGTCCCCGAGGCCAAGTCAGCCCCATTATGTAAAGTAGGATTTTCTATAGGTACCCTTTCCAAGGCGTTACTAGTGTTTGGTAATCGGTTCTGGGTTGATACTATTAGTGGCAAGAGCAAAAGCATGCCTGAGCCCTTTAAAGTGTTAGACATATCTTGGGAAAATGCATTCGGAGGGCCTAATTATGACAAGAATCCACTGGGGAAAGGGTTTGCAAGTTCGAAGACAGATGATGGTCATGAGATATGGCCTCTTCCCAATATTGAAGACCCGAGCCAGCCAATAGTTGACCCAAGAGATAGACCCGAGCCAGCAGGTTTTTTGCCTTATGAAGTTAGTTGGCCACAAAGGGCAAAAAAGCTTGGTACTTTCGATGAGAAGTGGAGTAAAGAACGGTGGCCGTGGTTCCCTAATGATTTTAATCCAGCTTTTTTCAATGCAGCTCCTTCAGATCAACAGATTGATGGTTATTTCCAAGGTGATGAAGAGATTGTCTTTGAAAATATGCATCCAGAGCTGTCTTTAATCAAAGTCAATCTGCCAGGAATAAGAACAAGATGCTTTTTAAATCTAAATGAAAAAAATGGCACAGTTTTCAAAGAGGTGAAGCTGAATCTTGATACTCTTTTTTTTATCCCTCACGAAGAAATCGGTATTTTGTTTTGGCATGGAACTATACCTGTTAACCATGCGGAAGTAAAGGATATAGAGCAAGTTCTTTTGGTCACCGAGAGATTAGAAGACCCCAAGGAACCTGCTTATTATAGAAATCTCTTGGAGCAAAAGTTAAAAGCTTTTTTTGTTGAAACTGATACAGATGAAAGTCAAAAGTCAGAAATAAATCAGCATAAGACTGATAGATTAAAGAAAAAGGAGCTTTTTACACCTGGAGAACAGAAGCTCTTAAAGTTTGCAGAAGAAAAAGCCAAAGAGGCAGAAGAAAAATTAAAAAAACGTTTGAGAGAGCTTGGTTACGAGCCTGACGAGATTTTAAAAAAAGCACAGGAAGAAGTTCCTGATACAGATGATTTTGATACCTTGATTTCCTGGGCGGAAGCCAGGAGTAAAGAACAAGAACATGCTTTATATCAAAGGTTACGAGAGCTTGGCCATAAGGATCCAAAAAAATTTTTGAAAGAAAAAAGAAAACAATCACTTAAAGATCTAAAGAATTTTTCACTGATAAAACAAATTGAAGACTTAAAGGGATTGCTGCTTGCTAATAATTTATGGAATAAAGACTGGGAAGCCAAAATTGAATTAATGTTGGAAGATGCAAAGGAGACTGAAAGAGAATTAAAATGGATTATCGATAGCATAATACCTGTTGAGGCTGAAGAATTTGAAAACGCCATAAAGAATAAAGAAAAGGATTTTTCAAACAAGGATTTATCGGCTCTAGATTTGACTGAAAGAAATCTGGAAGCTTTTTCTTTTAGAGATGCCAATTTAGAAAATGTAAAATTTGTTAATGCCAATCTAAAAGATACAGATTTTACAAATGCCAATCTTTCAGGAGTCGATTTTACAGGTGCAGATCTAACTGGGGCCAATCTTTCTGGCTGTGAAGCATCTAACGCCATTTTTAATGATACAAAACTTTCCAAGGCCAACTTGACCTACGGCAATTTTTCCAATGCCAAATTTGAAAATGTGAATTTAATAGAATCTCAAACTGAAGGAGCTGATTTTTCAAAGACCGTTTGGGAACAATGTTCATTAGAAAGCATTACAGGTGAAAGCGTAAGTTTTTTTAAATCGGTTTTAAAAAATACAAGTTTTTCTCAGGCATTCTTAAGTTATGCTGACTTTTCAGAATGTGAGTTGGAAGATGTTGATTTTTCAGAAGTAGTTGCTCCCAATATTACATTTGATGGAACCAAAGGAGAAAATGTTACTTTTTCAGCGGCCAATCTTTTTCAAAGTCGTGCAGATGAAAATAGCACATTTACCAAAGCTAATTTTAAAAATGCTGATCTAAGGTCGGCCTGTTGGGAAGGTACTACTTTGGAACAGTGTAATTTCGAAGGGGCTATCTTGGATGGAGGTAATTTTAGTGGATGCCGATTCCTATATTCAAATTTTTATCATGTTTCGGCTAAGGAAGTGTCTTTTAAAAAGAGTTTATTCAGTAAAACAAAACTAACAGCATCAAACTTATTTCGTTCCTGCCTTGAGGATGCAGTTTTAAAAGAAATAGACTTTAGGGGTTCCAACCTCTACGAGGTTGAATTTTGGAAGGCCCATATTGAAAAGGCCGTTTTGGAAGGTGCAAATCTCAAGATGACCAAGCTCTTTAAGAAGGTCTTAACATGACCAAGGATGAGGTCCTAAAAAAAATTGAGGAAAGAGAACCTATAGAAGGAGAGGATCTTTCTGGAATAGACCTTTCAGGCCTTGTCTTAAATGGAATGCATTTTGAAAGGGTTAGTCTTATTGGAGCAAATCTTCAAAATGCCAAGGTACTGGGAGCAGCATTTAAAGACGTGGACTTAAAAGGTGCATTACTGGCTAGGATAGATTTATCCTATTCCACAATGGAAAATGTCAATTTTTATGGAGCAGTACTTTCAGGGGCTACATTGAGGGAAGGGGATTTTTCTGGCTGTAATTTTGAAAAGGTAGATATGACTGGCTCTGACTTATCCGAGTCCGATTTTAGTAATGGAGTCTTTAAGAGGGCAAGCTTAAAAAATACCATACTTTTTGAGGCCTCTTTTTTGAATGCCAGTTTTGAAGGGGCTGATCTTACTGGCGCTAATTTAACAGAAGGTGATTTTTCGGGTGCAAGCTTTGAATATGCAACAATTAAAAAAATAGTTGCAGACAAGACGGATTTTTCAGAAAGTGATTTTTCAGGTCTAGATCTTTCAGGAAATTTTTTCCAGGATTCCGACTTTACAAATGCAAAGATGATTATGTGCAGCCTTTATGGATGTGATCTTTTGCAGGCAGATTTTACTAATACGGACCTAACAGAATCCATAATTCAAGAGGCAAATGGTGAATTTGCAGACTTTTTTGGTGCAAGGCTCATTAAGGCCAGGATGGCAGGTTCAAGGTTAAGGGGTGCCTCTTTTATTGGTGCAATTCTAAATTTATCAAATTTATCAAATTGCCTACTGCAAGAAGCACTTTTTACAAGTGCTATTTGTAAAGGTGCTACATTTGAAAATTCAGATTTAAGCTATGCTGATTTTTCAAGGGCTGATCTTGAAGGGGCAAGTTTTCAAAATGCCAATTTAACATGGGCAAAATTTCATGCAGTTAATGATAGGGATACAATATTTCATGGTGCTAAGATGGATACTATTCAAAAAACAGACCCTGACTTAAAAGAAGCAGAGGAGTGGCAACCACCATTTTAGGAGGAATTTTTTATGGAAAATCTTGCAAAAAAGCTAGATGAAAAAAAGGGCAAAATTTCCCACGGAACCATACGGGCATGGAGCGAGGAAAACTATATTGTTGATATTCCATCTGGGACTATTCTTTCAAAGTTATCAGCAGGTTGCATCTTGCAGCCAGAGGCAGGGGATAAAGTCCTCTTGTATATTTCAAAAGATGCTTGCTACATCTTGCATGTACTAGAGAAAGGAAAATCTTCCAATTGTTCCTTTAATCTTGGCGGGGTGAGTCTCCAGACAAACAAAAAAAATCTTTTTCTTGAGGTTAATGACATAAATTTGTTATCTGCTGGAAAGACATCTTTGGAAACTATGGAACTAAATACAAAGACGTTAAAGACTAACCTTTATTCCCGGGAATTTTTCCTTTTTTCAAGGTATTTTTTAACTCGAATTGAAAGTGTAAAGCTTGTCATAGATAAGTGTTCAACATGGCTTCAAAATATCACTTCAAGGATAAAAAATAGTTATTCCACCATTGAAGGCCTTGATCAAAAAAACACTGGAAGGATGCGTTATTCAGTAAAAGATGGGCTTTGGTTTTCGGCAAAGCGTTCTTTTTTTAAGGCTAAAGAGAAGATAAAGATCAATGCCAAAAAGATTAATCTCGGATAAGGAGTTATCATTATGTTTCCAGCAACAACCAAACAAGGGGGGCTTTGCTTTGGATTTCCTGATGTCTGTAACACACCTTCACCTGGTGGACCAGTTCCAACCCCATACCCAAACTTTGCACAGCCAAACCAAGCCAGGGCAGATACGGTATCACAAAGGGTAAAGATATGTAAAAAAAAGGTCTTAACTACAAAGTCAATTATTCCAATTACCAGCGGTGATGAGGCAGGAAATCTGGGAGGTGTTGTATCTGGACAGTTTAAAGGCCAGGCAAGTTTTAGAAGGGGAAGTATCAAGGTCAAAATTGAAGGACATCCCATTGTGTTTTTAACGTGTCAGACAGCTCAAAACGGTAATAACGCCAATGTGCCTGTGGGGAATCATGTAGCTCCAAGTCAGTTCAAGGTCTTTATTGGTATGTGATTTGAGACTTTTTTATGCCCCTTCATATTAAGATACTCAGTAGTCAAGGTGAAAGCGGGGAATATGATTTTTCTAAAGGAATCATCATCGGCCGGAGTACTGATTGTGATATTGCCTTAGATGAAAGTGTGGTAAGTCGTTTTCATGCAGAGATCTCCTTTGATGGCAAATGGTGGTGGCTTAAGGATTTAAATAGTAAAAACGGCACCTTTTTAAATGGAAGACCAGTAAGTTTTGAAAGACTCCCTAAAAGAGCAACTGTTCAACTAGGAATCAAGGGACCAGTTCTTGAAATTAATACTAACGAAGTAGAGGAAGAAAAATCTAATGTATCAAATGAAACTGTAGAATTAGGGACAGAGACTGAAATCATCAGGCATTTTTTTGAGGGAAAAGATGAGAATGAAAAGGATGTTGGGGAAAAGACCCTCATGTTTCGAAGGGCCTTTAAAAGGGCCTATAAAAGGAAATCCCGAAAGTATTTATTTATTGTAACTGCCTGTCTAATACTTTTAACACTATCACTTGGCATCATAGTTTATCAAAAAAAGCGTTTAGAAAAGCTAAGGATAGCAGCTACTGATATATTTTATTCCATGAAGATTCTGGAGTTGGAGATTGGTCACCTTGAGGATTTAATTTCCAAAAAGGTGGCGACTGCAGAAAATTTTGAACTGTTAAAGGCCAAGAAGCAAAAACTTCAACAGCTTGAAAAGTCTTACCAAAAATTTGTCGAGGATTTAGGAGTCTATAGAAATCTTTCGCCACAAGAAAGGGCCATTTTAAAAGTAGCAAGGATTTTTGGAGAGTGTGAAATTAATGTTCCCAAGGGTTTTTCCAAGGAAGTAAAAAGGTATATTAGTAAATGGAGGAGTACAGGTCGTCTTAAAAAGGCAATGAAAAGGGCTATATCCAAAGGTTATGATAAAATAATAATAGATATCTTCACAAGAACTGGCGTAACTCCATTTTTTTTGTTTTTATGTCTTCAAGAGAGTAATTTTAATGAAAAGGCAATTGGCCCTAAGACTAGATATGGTTATGCAAAGGGAGCCTGGCAATTTATTCCTGCCACAGCTAGACAGTATGGTTTAAGATTAGGTCCACTTTATAAAGAAAGGGTTTATGATCCTTATGATGAAAGATTTAACTTTATCTTAGCGACAAGGGCAGCGGCACATTATATCCGTGATCTTTATAATACAGAGGCCCAGGCTTCTGGACTTTTAGTTATGGCAGCCTATAACTGGGGACATACCAAGGTGCGAAAGATCATAAGAAGGATGCCTCCAGATCCAAGAGAAAGGAATTTCTGGAAACTCATGAGATATGGTTCTATCCCCAAGGAAACCTATGACTATGTGTTTTATATCTTCTCAGCAGCAGTAATTTGTGAAGATCCTGACATCTTTGGTATGGATATAGATTGCGGAGTCATCACCAGGCTTACTTTAGATAACCTTTCTTTTGGAGGTTAAGTGAAAGTAAAACTTCTACCAAAGGACGGATCATTAAAGCCCTTTATTGTGTCCAAGGATAAAACAGTACTGGGTAGAAGTGAAGAGAGTGATATAGTCATAAAGGACCCTTATGTATCAAGAAAACAATTGATTTTTCATATTACTGAAAAGGGCCTTACATTAGAAAATATTGGAAAAAATCCAGTCCTTTTGGCAAACCAGAGATTGGATCCTGGAGAAAAAAGGGCTGTTGATTCCTCATGTGACATCCAGATTGGAAAAACTCTTTTTTCACTCTCTGTAGAACAGTTAGAAAAAACTAAATCCGAAATCGAAGAAGACCTTGTTGATGAAAAGACAGTAATAATTTCCCCTCCCAGGAGTTTTAAAGGTCCAAGATTGGTAGTTTCAGGGCCAGGGGGTAGGAGCCAAACTTTTCCTCTCAATGGCCACTCTATTTTTATTGGCAGGTCGAAAGAAGCAGATATTTTTTTAGGAGATACCAGTGTTTCCAGAAGACATGCAGTCATAGAAAAAAGAAAAGACGGCTTTTATTTGAGGGGCCTAGTTTCCACAAATCCTGTCTTGGTCAATGGCAAGGCGATTTCTGAAAAAAGGCTTTATTCAGGAGATGAGATTCAAATTGGAACATTTACTCTTTCTTTTTTGTCAGATATTGAAAGTGACAAACGACCTGTAAAAGTAATTGAACCTCCTCTTAAAAAAAGGATTTTACCTTTTTTTATC
>JALXCD010000081.1 GCA_026991135.1 Deltaproteobacteria bacterium
ATTGTGCTGCCTATTATCCTGTTACACGCATAACCACAGTGAAAAGGGCTATAGTATTTTTGGGGTTTTCAGAGGTGAGGTCAATTGCTCTGAGTCTTAGTGTATCGAGCCTATTTAAGGGGAAAAGATCTAAGACAGGTTTTGATCGACAAGGCTTTTGGGAACATTCAATTGGGGTAGCAATGATTAGCAGAGTTATAGCTGGTGAGCTGGAGCTAAAAGAAATAGATATGTATTTTACTTGTGGACTTTTGCACGATATCGGACGAATGGTTATGGACACATGCTTTCAAAAGGAATGGAAGCAAATTCTGAAACTTGCGATAGAAAGTGAAATGCCTTTAATTAAAGCAGAAAGAAAGTATGGCTATCCACACAATGTGATTGGTGCATGGCTTTTAAAAAATTGGGGACTTCCCAAGGTATATCAAAGGGTAGTGGCAACCCATCACCTTTCTCCAAAAAATCGTCATTTTTCCCTGGAAGGGGGTATAATAGGATTGGCAGATAAGATGTGCCATGATATTGGGATGGGTCTTTGTGAATCTCCTGCCGTTGATGTTTCTAGCATTGCAAAGGCAATTGGATTAGGAAAAGAAAGGCTAGAACTTTTGGAAGAGCATATACAAAAGATTTCAGAAATTGCAGAAGCAATAACACAAACATGGCTGTAACTTATTAAGGATGTCTTTAGAAAGATGTGCAAATAGTGATAAAATCAAAGACATAGTCGAATATCTTTGTTATGAAATAGGCCCAAGACCCATATCACATCCAAAAATTCTTTCAAAAACCAGAGATTTTATAGTTGAAAGACTTGAAGAACTCGGTCTCTTTGTTGAATTTCAAAGAGTTCTTTACAAGGGCAATGAATATTTCAATATCATTTCTGGTATTAGAACTAGTCTTTTAGCCAATAGCTCATGCCCTCTTTTAGTAATTGGCGCCCATTACGATACTGTTTCAACAACCCCTGGTGCTGACGATAATTCTAGTGGTGTTTCAGGCCTTTTAGAACTTGCAAGGATATTGAGTAAAAAGGGAAATGAAAATTTGAGGTTTGTATTTTTTTGCAATGAAGAGCCACCTTGTTATAGGACAAAAAACATGGGGAGCTATTGGTATGCAAAACATCTCAAAAAGATCGGACAGTCCCTTTTGGGAATGATTTGCCTGGAGATGATTGGATATTTTTCCGATAGACCCAAGAGCCAGAGCTATCCTTTTCCATTGATGGATAGAATTTATCCTCAAAGGGGGAATTTCATTGCAATGGTTGGAAATATCAAATCCAGGGATTTTACATTAAGTCTTAAAAATGCCTTTAAAAAACATACATCCCTTCCAGTTGAAAGCTTAAATGCTCCATCCTTTGTGATAGGAATAGACTTTTCAGATCATTGGTCATTTAACAAGATGGGATATTTTGCCACAATGATTACAGACACAGCCTTTTACAGAAATCCACATTATCATAGACCAACCGATTTACCGCATACATTGGATTACAAAAGGGCCGCCATGGTGATTGACGGCCTGGCTGGTGCAATAATTGAGTTTTTACAACAAAAAAGGCACCCAATATGGTTTAGTCCCGGTGCCAGGATATAAAAATTGTCTTTTCTCCATCTCCGTATCTTAAATCGAACTCCCCTTGATAAGAGCGCCTGACAGACTCGCCAATCCTTTTTGCAAGGTGTATTCCAGTGGTTAATATTTCAATTTTTCCATTTTCTTTCTCAATTGCCATTATTCGTTCAAGGGGATGAGCTGCCTTTTCTGCCTTTTCTTCATTTTTGACAAGGTTTAATATCTCCTGACCGTGAGTCTTTAAAAATTGGCCTGTAAGGGAAATTGTTCCAGCAGGCATGTTTTCCTTTATGCGTCTGCATGCAGGACAAAGAACTTTGTTGGCCTTTTCAGGGAGTTTGTCTAGCCAGTTCCACCTTCCATCCATAAATACAGCTTCACATTCAGTACAAATTGTTGGTTCAGGAAATTTTTCTCTGCTTTCATAGGGATCATGCCTTTTTTCTTTAACCAATCTGTCTAGCCTGCCATATTTCCCCTTGTCCATAGGCTACCTCCTTTGTCTGTTTATTTAAAAATATGTCTTCGGAAAGGTCCAAACAAGGCCGAGCTAAGTATTTAAAAATAAAGAGGGCCTATAAAGGCCCTCGACTAAGAAGAAATAGGGAAAATTAAGTAAAAAATTTTTGTTATTTTTTAATGTATGTTCCAATAATTTCAGCCTTATCAATGATATGACCTTCCATGGCCCTTTCGAGTTCACTCTTTGAAGGTTGATTTAGATCTGGAAGTTCAGTATCTAAGGCATATAGCTTAAAGAAATACCTGTGTCTTCCAATAGGAGGGCAAGGTCCTCCATAACCCGTCCTTTTCCAGTCATTTAGCCCCTCTTTTGTTCCAGGGGGTAACTCAGAGCTAGACACACCTTCAGGCAATCCGGTGGCAGAAGGAGGAATATTATAAAGAACCCAATGAACCCATGTCATTCTTGGATTCTTAGGATCTGGAGCGTCTGGATCGTCAACTATTAGAGCTAAGCTCTTGGTTCCCTTTGGCAAATTCTTCCATTCCAGAGGAGGAGATATATCCTGCCCCTGGCAGGTATATTTTATGGGTATTTCGGCTCCTGGTTTAAAGGCAGGTGATGAAATTTCAAATGCCATGGCCACCTCCTTTATAAAAGTGCTTAAAAAGAAAGATAAAAAGATTATTACAGATATGTAGCTGATTTTTAGGTATTTCACGGCTAAAGTAACTCCAGGATAGTATAATAATTATTCAATTTAATTTAGTTGTCTTTTTTATAATTATATTATCACAAAAAATATTTTTTTAAAATAACAATCCTTGACCGCCTTTTAAAAGTATTTAGTTTTTTAAAAAATGCAGGAGGTAATCAATGAAAAGGACCAGGCGGCCACTTACCAAAGAAGAAATTGAAGGGTTTAAGAACAAGCTTTTGGAATTAAAAGAAGAAATATGGAAGAAAATTGCAAAGGATCTCAAGGAAAGGGTTAAAGAAGAATATCAAAGCATTTTAAACGACATTCACGACGAAGAGGAACTAGCCCAGATTGACCTGCAAGAAGAAACTATTTTAGGGGTTTTGGATACCAGAAAAAAGGAGCTCGAAGCCATTACCCAGGCCCTTTGGAGAATAGAAAAGGGGGAATATGGAAGGTGTCTTAATTGTGGTGATTGGATATGCCTTGAAAGGTTAAAGGTAAGGCCTCAGGCCCTTTATTGTCTTCCTTGCAAGGATGAGCTTGAAAGGATTCAATCAGTCTAGTCCTAATTCATTGAGCCTATTCTGAATCTCATTCAATATTCCATAGGGGTCTAATTCATCCATGCAGATTACCTCCTCACATCTTCTGTATTTTTCGCCACAAGGACTACATTTTGCCTTACTTTTTATAACCTTGCAGTTTTCAAGCTGAGGTGCCCAAAGTTTTGGATTAGTCGGCCCAAAAAGCATAAATGTTTTTGCTCCGCACCACGATGCAAGATGTGAGATTCCAGAATCATTTCCGATAAAAATAGGGGTTGCCCCCAAGGTCTGGGCTACAATTTCAAGGGGTTGATCCTTTAGTATTTTTACTCTTCCATCTGCCTTTAATGCGAAGTTCTCAACAGGCTTCACCATGTCTTTTTCAGAAGGGCCTAATATAAAAAGGATGTTGAGTTTTTGAAATTGGTCTAGAAGGTGCCTTGCAATCATAAAAAAGACCTCGATGGACGGGTTCTTTTTAGGGCTTCCACTTCCCGGCTGGATAGTAAGATGAAATGGCCCCCGTTGATCCTCTGGAAGTGAATATTTAAGGGGCCTCAGGTAATCTACAAGTTTTTCATTTTCATCTGCTTCTAGAATCTTTTTTGCCTGTTCAAATTGAAAGACTGAGCAGTTTGTCTCATCTGGCCCTTCATCCACTGTAAACAATGCCTTAGCCTTTTTGTCAGAATCAGGCATCATCAAAATGGTTGGGATTAATCCCCGTCTTCTTGTAAACCACCAAATATCGTCAAAATATAAGAGCATGGGTGGAATGACGCCTGAATAGAGCTCTGCAAAGCCAGTAGCAGTGGTTGGCAAAACCGATGAGACTTCACCGGCCCCTTTTAAAAATAGACAAAATTCAGGATTCCCTGCCAAGGTAAAGTCACCTTTATATTTTTTTATGAGCCTGAATGTAGGAAGAGACAAAAGAAGATCGCCAATTGCACCTTGATGGACTAAAAGGGTTGGCATCTGGTTTCTCCTTTAAAAAATTTCTACAAATATGGTCAAAAATCAGTTAGAGTGGCCTGACTCGAAATCATCGAGATAATAATACCAAATCCTTGTTAAATCTACTTGAAATGCAAAGACTTCTTAGGAGGAATGTATGGCTGGAGAAAAGATTACAATCAATCCAGATGGAACAATAAACGTGCCGGATAACCCTATTATCCCCTTTATCGAAGGGGACGGAATAGGGCCAGATATTTGGCGTGCTACAAAGATGGTGCTTGATGCGGCGGTTGAAAAGGCCTATCAGGGGAAAAAACGTATTGAATGGAAAGAGATCTATGCCGGTGAAAAGGCCAAGGAGGTAAAGGGTGAATATCTTCCTCAGGAAACTCTTGATGCAATTTCAAACCATGTTGTGGCAATAAAGGGACCTTTGACAACACCAGTTGGCGAAGGAATCAGGAGTCTTAATGTGACCCTGCGACAAGTTCTTGATCTTTATGCCTGTGTCAGGCCTGTAAGATATTTTAAAGGGGTGCCCAGTCCTGTGAAACATCCCGAATATGTGGATATGGTGATTTTCCGGGAAAATACCGAGGATGTCTATGCAGGTATAGAATGGCCAGAAGGGAGTGAAGAGGCCGGAAAGGTAATAGATTTTTTAACCAATGAAATGGGCGCAAAAATACGGCCAGATTCAGGGATTGGGATAAAGCCAATCAGCCGTACGGGAACCTTCAGGTTGGTCAGAAAAGCAATAAAGTATGCACTTGCAAACGGGAGGGATTCTGTAACTTTGGTCCACAAAGGAAATATTATGAAATATACCGAGGGTGCCTTTAGAAACTGGGGCTATGAGCTTGCAAAGGAAGAATTTTCCGATGTAACTGTTTCAGAAGCAGAACTTTGGGAGAAATATGATGGCAAGGTTCCCAGTGGTAAGATAGTCATTAAGGACAGGATCGCTGATGCCATGTTCCAGCAGGTGCTTTTAAGGCCCAAGGAGTATAGTGTCCTAGCCCTTCCAAATCTTAATGGGGATTATATGTCAGATGCCCTTGCAGCCCAGGTGGGAGGCCTTGGAATGGCACCAGGTGCAAACATTGGAGATGGAGTGGCCCTTTTTGAAGCCACCCATGGCACTGCCCCAAAATATGCCGGTCTTGATAAAGTGAACCCGGGCTCTCTTATTCTTTCAGGTGCAATGATGCTGGAATACCTTGGCTGGAAGGAGGCTGAGAACCTAGTCCATAATGCCCTTGAAAAGGCAATAGGTAAAAAAGAGGTAACATACGACCTTGCAAGACAAATTCCTGATGCCAAAGAGGTAAAATGTTCTGAATTTGCAAAAAGAATTGTCGAATCCATGGACTAGACCCATTACAAAGGGCCTTAAGTGGTCCCCCTTTTTAGACAACAGGTATTGTTCGCTTTCACTGTCATGAGATAGAAATATATAGAGAGAAATTTAAAAGACAGTGAAAGGAGAAAAAGAGCATGTC
>JALXCD010000082.1 GCA_026991135.1 Deltaproteobacteria bacterium
CCTTTGAAATCACAGCCCTTAAGTGCTCGTAATATACATCGTTATCCTCTCCCTTTATGGCAAAAACGGGAATCTTATCATCAACAACCAAGGAGGCTGCAACGTCATCCTGGGTGCTCAAAGGATTTGAAGCACAAAGATAGACTTCGGCCCCGCCTGCCTTAAGAGTCTTCATAAGGGCAGCAGTTTCTGTGGTAACATGAAGACAGGCCCCTATTCTTACTCCATCAAGGGGTTTTTCCTTTTCAAACCGTTCCTTAATTAGATTTAAAACAGGCATACTCATGGATGCCCATTCAATCCTGAGTTTACCTACCTGGCTAAGGGATTCATCCTTTATGTGATATTCCATTTTGAGCTCCTTATTAAAGACCTGCTTGATCTTTCAGTGTATCAACCATATCCAGCCTTTCCCAAGTAAATTCAGGCTCTGGCCTTCCAAAATGTCCATATGCGGCTGTCTTTTTGTAAATGGGCCTTCTAAGATCGAGATATTTGATAATATCCTTTGGCTTGAAGCTGAAATTCTTTTCAATCAACTCAACGATCTTTTCCTGAGATATCTTTTCAGTGCCATAGGTCCTGACGTTTATTGCTAAAGGCTTTGGAACACCAATGGCATAGGCCACTTGCACCTCGCATTCATCTGCAAGACCTGCAGCAACTACATTTTTGGCAACATAGCGTGCCATATAGGAAGGTGAACGATCAACCTTCGTTGGATCCTTACCAGAAAATGCACCTCCGCCATGATGCCCTCGTCCACCATAGGTATCGACTATAATCTTTCTGCCTGTCATACCACAGTCTGCAAGGGGTCCACCCACCACAAAACGTCCTGTGCTATTAATGAAGTATTCGGTTTTACTCGTTAAGTGCTCTGGCAGAATGACCTTTTTTATTACCTCTTCTATAACTGCTTCCTCTACCTCCTTGTGTGTCACATCAGGTGTATGCTGGGCAGCTATTACTACCGAATGGACAGATACCGGACGCCTATCCTTATATTCTATTGTCACCTGGGATTTTCCATCTGGCCTTAAAAACGGAATTACGCCCTTTTTCCTAACCTCTGCGAGACGCTGGGCTAACTTATGTGCATACCATATTGGCATTGGCATGTAATCTTCAGTCTCATTACAGGCATAGCCAAACATAAGTCCCTGGTCGCCTGCGCCAATATCATCACCTCTATCAACGCCCATTGCAATATCCGGCGACTGTTTATCAATGCTTGTAAGAACGGCACAGGTCTGCCAGTCGAATCCCATGCTTGAATCCGAATAGCCTATTTCCTTTATTGTACCTCTTACAACCTTTGGCATATCAACATAGGCCTCTGTGGTGATCTCACCGGCGATGAGAGCAAGCCCTGTAGTTACTAAGGTCTCACAAGCTACCTTTGCATAGGGATCCTTGGCCAAAATGGCATCCAAAATTGCATCCGAAATCTGATCAGCTACCTTATCAGGATGCCCTTCAGTCACTGATTCAGAGGTAAACAAAAAATCTGGCATCATGGTGGATGGTCCTCCTTGGAAATTTGAAATATATGGCAACGCCTTTTTTATAAGGGGATGAAGCCACAAAAAAAACCGGCCTTAAGCCGGAAAACAAAATGGCGGAGAGGGTGGGATTCGAACCCACGGTGCACCTTTCGGCGCACACTCACTTAGCAGGCGAGCACCTTCAGCCTCTCGGTCACCTCTCCAATGTTATATCAATTTTTATGGCGGAGGGAGTAGGATTCGAACCCACGGTACCCGTGAGGGTACAACGGCTTTCAAGGCCGCCGCCTTAAACCACTCGGCCATCCCTCCGAAAAGTCATGTCAATCAAACCACAGTAAATTTAATTAAGGATTAAACTATAGTCAAGAACTTCCATTTGCTTAAATTTTTCTCTATTCGCTTTTGTTTTTCGTTCTAATAACCGAAAAAAAGAAAAAGCATCAAATAACATTTTACTTTTGACACCATGTCCCAAAAAGAAAAAAGGGCACCTAAAATTATTGCTATTGGCGGCGGAAAAGGGGGTGTCGGAAAGAGCCTTATCTCTTCCGGGATTGCAACTTCACTTGCGCAGATGGAGAAGTCAACTATATGTATTGACCTCGACCTCGGTGGGGCCAACATTCACACATTTTTTGGCCTAAAGACCACAAAAATTGGACTCGGAGACTTTATTTACAGACCCCACTCAAAAGAGCTTTCAGATTATACAACTGAATGTAATGTTCCAAACTTAAAATTGGTATCGGGTGCAGGCTTTATACCAGGAATTGCCAATCTTTATTATTTTCAGAAAGTTAAGATACTTCGTGCAATACAAAGGCTTGATTTTGAATACGTTATATTGGATCTCGGAGCTGGAACTAATTACAATGTGATAGACTTTTTCTCTTTAACACGTTCAGGCATTGTTGTTACAAATCCCGAGCCAACTGCAATCCTTAATGCCTATGAATTTATAAAAAATGTACTTTTTAGAATCTTTACAAGAAGTTTCAAACAAGGTCACATTGCCCACGAAATAATAGAGGCCTATAAATTTGGTCAAACCCAGAACCAGGAATGTACTGTTAAAGGATTAATTGAAGAACTAAAGGAGGCAAATAGGGAAGCTGCTGAGAGGGTCATTCAAATTTGTAAAGAGTTTAGGCCTTATCTTGTCCTAAACATGGTAAGGTCTTTAGAACATTCAAAGACGCTTGCAGCAAATCTTATAGGTATTTGTAAAAAGTTTCTGGATATTGAACTTGGATACCTAGGCGCTATCCCAACAGATAAGACCGTAACCCAAGAACTCGTAAGGCTTAATAATCTTCTGGTTTCCAACCCTGACTCAAAGGTGTCAAAGGCCATAAATAAAATCGCCAGGGGATGCCTTGAAGGATTCACCACAGTGGAATTACCTATGCAGGAGGGGAAAAAGGACGACCATGACTCTTTAAAACCTAGTGCCAGTGAAGGATCAGAGCTATCCAAAATATTTACGAACTTTCTTAATGAACTGGCTTTTTCAGAAGGGATTCTGCAAGGTAAATCATCTGAAGATACTAAGTTATTATATATCTTAGAGCCCCAACTAAGATTGGATCAATCGGCACTGATACCCATTTTTTTAAATGACAATTCCTTAGTTCCAAAGAATATCGCAGTGCCAAAGGATTTTAAAATGCTTCTTCCCTTCATAGTAAAATTGGGAGATTTAGAAAAGGAATCAGAAAATGGCAAAAAAAGTGATTTTGCCATTGATAATAAAGAACTGGGGAGTGCATGGTTTCAAACTGGACAGGTACTTCAAAGGGCAGGACAATTTTCAACTGCAGCAAGGTCATTCAGAAAATCGACTAAGCACCTTGCCAGTAATCCTATTCCCCTAATTCATCTTGCCAATTGTCTAATGCTAATTGGAAGGCTTGATGAAAGCGAAAAATATCTAACTGAGGCCCAAAGAAATAGTGAGCATGATGAACTTAACTACAATCTGGCCATTCTTTGTTTTTTAAAAGGAGACTATGAAAGGTCATTATCCTTTTTGAAAAGGATCGGAACTGATTTCAAGGAATATAAAAAGGCAAAAAAACTTACTGGATATAATTATTATTACCTGGAAAAATACAGGGACTCTTTATCATATTTAAAAGAGTCTCACCAACCCGAAGATGAATTTAATAAGGGTCTAATAAGGCTTATATTGGGGGACTTTAAGGGTGCAATTAAAGACCTTAGAAAAATACTGGAGCAAGACCGGACAGATTCTATGGCATGGGCTTTACTGTCTCTGGCCTATTTTGAACAGGGCCTGACTGATGACGCCATATCAAATCTCGAAAAGGCCATTACCCTTGAACCAGCAAACATCAAATATAGGGCTATTATGGCTGATATAGCATATAAAAATGGACTAATGGACAAAGCCATATCCAATGCTCAGGTGATCTCAAAATTAAGGCCTAAAAACCCAAATCTCCTTAAGATAGTCCATCAAATAAATAACAGGCTCTTCTGATAAAAGGAAAAAATTTTCCATTTTCCCTTAAAAATAAGAAATTTTTTTCACACTCCTTATTTTTCAAATCTGAAATCCCCTTCATTTTGCTATAAAAAGCCAAGATCAAGATACTTATTTTGGAATAATGGTTGCTTTAGAGTATGCGAGTAGGAAAATGAAGGGGGATTCAGAAAAAAATGCTGAAATCTAAGAATGTTAGTCTCGATTTTGAAAAACTTTCAAAGCTCTATGAAATAGATCCGGTTGCCTTTGAAAAGGAACGGAAAAGGATTATCGAACAGGAAATTGCAAGTTATCCTCCTGAAATCCAGGAAAGACTTAAAAAATATCAGTGGGTCCTGGATATGAAAAGAAAACGCTGCAAAAATCCCTTAGAGGCCTGTTTTATGTTTTATGATATGCTAATGGATCAAGTTTATGGGGAAAATGGCCTTTTAGAAAACCTTATGCATCTTCTTGAAGCAGCAAATCATTTAAAGAAAAGGGGTAAACTGCCTGCCAGTCACTTTGAAAATCCACTTGGCGAGAAACAAAAAATCAAAACAAAAATACTTTCCTTTAAAAAAGGCCAGAACCCTCATCCCTTGGCGAAAAGAGCAAGGGTTTAATTCATTCCCTCTTAACCCCACACTCCCTATGGGCCTTGAGATAATCAAGGCCCATCCCTTTTAATTTTTTCTCTTAAAGACCGAAACGGCCCTTTATTGCATTTAAAAGCTCGTGTGCCTCTCTTAGCCTCAAAAGATATACTGCCAAGGAATAAGTTATGATTCCAACAAAGACACCTGAAAACACGTTAATTATCTCATTAAATAAGGATGTATTTTGGAAAACGAAAACGAAAGTATTTAATTTTACAAAAAAGGCCATAATAGATGTTGCCAATAAAATCTTTAGAAGGGCTCCTAAAAGCCTAGAAACTGGGTAACCTCCGATCTTTTTATATAGTATGACTGAAAGAAATAGGAAATTAAAAAGGATTGTAAGGGATGTTGAAAGGGCTATAGCCCTATGCTGAAATCTATCTAGTGTAAAAGTGATTATTAGAATATTTAGTGCAACCGTCAAAAAACTCCCTATAACAGGCCATTTTGTATCATCAAGGGCATAATAGACTGGCACAATAATTTTGACTGACGAATAGGCCATAAGTCCTATGGTGTAAAATTTAAGGGCATCTGCAGTCATAACTGTGTCAAACTGAGTAAAATGGCCATGTCTGAAGATGAGGGCGATAATTGGTTCTGCCAATATCCAAAGGCCACAGGCAGCAGGAAGTGTCATTAAGAACGCAAGTATCAAGGACGAGACTAGGGTGTTACCTAGCTCCTTCTTATCTCCCATTGTAGCCTGTCGGGCCACTACTGGAAGGGTTGCTACAGAAAGGGCAACACCAAAAAGGCCAATGGGAAACTGCATGAGCCTAAAGGCATAGTTCAACCATGCCACACTTCCTTCCTGACACCTTGATGCAAAATTGGTATTTACAAAAATATTTATTTGCGTTGCCGATAGACCAATAATTGCGGGAATTATTAGGCGACCAATTTTTCTTAGGCCCCTATCCTTTAAATCAAGAAATGGCCTTAACCGAAAACCCTCCTTTTTAAAAGAAGGCAGCTGGATAACAAGTTGAAGCCCACCTCCAAAAAGGGTCCCAATGGCCATTCCGTAAATTGGCGGATAGCCAAGGCTCGGAATCCAGATAGCAAGCCCACCTCCAACCAGAATGGAGCCAAGATTAAAACAACTGGATGCAAAGGATGGAATAAAAAAATAACCCCTGGCATTTAAAAGCCCCATTAGAAGGGCTGCTAAAGAGATAAGAAGCAAAAAGGGAAACATTATCTGGGTAAGATTTACAGTCAAAGATATCTTTCCAGGAATTTCACTGAATTCCGGGGCCATAAGCTTAACAAGCCCATTTGAAAAGACTATTCCAAGAATACAGATTAGAGACAGAATGATAAAAATGGCTGTAAAGACATTGTTGATTAGCCTTCGAGTCGTGGCGCTTGGCCTTTTTGGGTCATATTCAGTAAATACAGTAACAAAGGCAGAACTTAGGGCGCCCTCGGCAAATAAGTCCCTTAAAAGGTTTGGAATCCTAAAGGCAACAACAAAGGCATCCATTTGGGTCCCTGCACCAAAAAGGATTGCGAGGACCTGCTCCCTTATAAGCCCAAGTATTCTTGATAAAAAAACAGCTATACTTACTGACTTGGCAGACTTTGCAACATTGACAACACATCCCTCTCCTTTTGCCATTTAGCTACAACCCTTTATTCTTATCCTTGTCCCGCCAGTTGTATCTATAACTTCAAGGCCCTTGTCCAGAAGAAGCCTTCTGATTTCATCTGCCCTTTTAAAGTCCCCCTGTTCTCTAGCCTTTTGCCTCTCTTCAAGAAGTTCCAAATTCTCTTCTGAAATGGTCACATCCTTGCTCCCAACATCCAAGACCCCAAGAATCTTATCCATCTCTTCAAAATAACTTAATATCTCCTTTGCCTCCTTGGCATTTATTTTACCCTGGGATATATCTGGATTGACTTTTCTTATGAAAGAAAATATTACACCAAAGGCACCGGAAGTGTTGAGGTCTCCGAGAATTGCCTTCATAAAATCCATCTTAAGCCTTTTAAGATCATCCTTGACCTTTTCCCTAACCGATTCATCCCTTCTCAAAAAAAGACAGCTTTTTACATCACACAAAAAAGCATCAATCCTTGATAATGCCTTTGATGCCTCCTTAAGCCCTTTTGCCTGAAAATTGATGGCCTTTTTGTAATGGGTCTTAAGCATGTAGAATCTTATCTGTCTTCCGGAAAATCCCTGTTCAAATAAACGCCTCAGAGTCAAGATATTTTTATCCCTAGGATGGATCTTTTTCCCTTCAACCAATACCAACTCACTGTGAAACCAATATTTTGCCAGATCCTTTCCGGTAAGGGCCTTTGAAATTGCAATTTCATTTTCATGGTGGGGAAAGATAAGATTTTTCCCGCTTGTATGAATGTCAAAAAAGTCCCCAAGATACCTTCTGGACATGACTGCACACTCTATGTGCCAGCCAGGTCTTGCTGTGCCCCAGGGTGTCTCTATACCTATGCCGGCCTTAAGTTCCTTTAATGTGACCCTTTTAAATAAGGTGAAATCAAGAGGGCTGTCCTTTTCATATTCCTCAAGGTCAACAGTCCTGCCAATATCTATTGCTGAAAGATCAATCTTTGAAAAGGAGCCATAATCCCTTAACTTTGATATATCAAAATAGACTGATCCATGTCTTTCATAGGCAAAACCTTTTGAGATTAACTCCTTTGTGGTCTCTATCATGTCATTGATATGATCACTGGCCCTTGGATAGATATCTGCAGGAATCACCCTCAAGGCCTCCATATCTTCAAAAAAGGCCCTTTCATATCTTTTGGTCATCTCCTTTAGATCAATCCCCGAATCTATGGCCCTGTTGACCGTCCTATCATCAATATCTGTAATATTCATGACATGTTTCACCTTATAGCCCATAAAGTTAATCACCCTTTTTAAAAGATCAGCCATAAGGGCCCGCCTTGCCATTCCAAGGTCTGTAAACTCACAAGCTGTTGGCCCACAGGAATAGATTCTGACCTCTTTTTGATCTAAAGGTTCAAAGGGGACCAACTTTTTTTTGCCTGTATCAAAGAAATAAAAAGTGTCTCCCTTTTTTTCAGAAACCTCATCGGGAATGCTAAATAAGGATGTGCTTAAGTACCTTTCTCCCCCATCAGGAAGAATTGCAACAATGACTCCTGATTTCATCCCTTGGGCAACCTTTAAGGCTGCTGCTACCGCCGCACCAGAACTCATACCAGCAAATATGCCTTCTTCCCTTGCAAGCCTTCTTGCAGTTTCAAAGGCCTCTTCATCTTCACAATTTATAATTCTACTTGGAAGGTTTTTATCAAATATCCCTGGCTTATATGATTCTTTCATATTTTTTAGGCCCTGTATTGCATGGCCATAATAGGGTTCTACACCAATTATTTGGCATTTTGGCGAAAGTTCCTTGAATCTTTTGGATATTCCCATGAGGGTGCCGGTGGTTCCCATAGTTGCAACTATAGCATCCACCTTTCCAGCAGTTTGCTCCCATATCTCTAAGGCAGTTGTATTGTAATGTGCCTTCCAGTTATCGTCGTTATTGAACTGGTCAGTAAGAAAATATCTTTTGGGTTCTTTTCTATAAAGTTTATAGACTGCCTCAATGGCACCATCGGTTCCAAGAGATGCAGGGGTCAAAAGTATCTGCGCGCCATAGGCCTTCATGATTTTTCTTCTTTCAAGGCTTGCACCTTCACTCATGGCAATGAGGCATCTATAGCCCTTTACCGCACAGACAAGGGCAAGCCCTATTCCTGTATTTCCACTGCTTGCCTCTAAAACTATCTTGTCTTTAGTAAGTTCTCCCCTCTTTTCTGCTGCCTCAATCATATTGAGGGCTATGCGATCCTTTATGGAACCACCAGGGTTGAATGATTCAAGCTTAACAAGAATCTTCACATTTTTATTGGGGTTAAGGCGAGTAAGGGGAACTAAAGGTGTATTTCCAATAAGGTCTAAAATATTTTTGGCTATAATTCCTTTCATGGTAATTTCCAGTTGTTATAAATTTTTATCAATAAAGCCCAGCACATGTTCTTAGTCAATAAAACACAAGAAAGGACATACTTATAAAATGAAAATAGAAAAAAGGGGGGTAATCTTCCAGTTATTTTTGCTCTCTTTTTTTATAGCTATCTTGTATCTTGGTTATCAAAGATGCCTTTGTGAAACCCTTGAGGCAGAGTCAGCAGAAACTGCAAGGGAATTTTTACAAAATGGATTTAATCTCATCAATCATCTAAATGGCCAGCCCGATTTTGACAAACCGCCTCTTTATTATTGGACTATATCTCTTCTTTCCATCTTTAGCCCCAATTGGGAGCTGGCAGCAAGACTTCCATCTATCCTCTCTCTTGTAATCATAATCTTTTTGATTAAAAAATTTTTAAACAAGAAAGAAAAAGATGGGTTTCATCTGGCAACCTTTTTCCTTTTGGCCTGTCCCAAGATATTTTGGATGGGGCAAATTGCCAGAATGGACCTTTATCTTACAGCCATTTGCTTTCTTTCCCTTTTTCTTTTTTTAAAATCATTAGAAAATAAGATCTTTCTTCCGTGGTTCTTTTTCTTTACAGGATTAACCACCCTGATTAAAGGCCCTATTGGGCCAATCTTGGTCTTTGCTACTGCCATCCTTTACTTACTCCTTTCAAAAAAGGCTTTTCTGTTTAAAAAAACCTTTTTTAGCCCCTGGATTGCTGTCTTTTTCCTGATAGCACTTCCCTGGTATATATATGCCACTCTATCCACAAATTATGAATTTTTTCACCACTTTTTTCTCAAAGAAAACCTTTCGAGATTTACAAGTCTTTTTGACCTTTCATTTAAGACCTTTAATCACTCTCCGCCTACAAGATATATTACTTATTTTTTCTTTGGATTTTTCCCGTGGTCAATCCTTGCTCCCTTCTGGCTGGTAGATACAATAAAAAAATGGACCCTGAAAGATGACACTCAAAAGCTCCTCTTTTGCTTTTTCTCATTTGTCTTTATCTTTTTCACCCTGGCCCAATCAAAAAGAAGCGACTACATACTTCCCCTTTATCCAGCAGCAGCTATACTGACTAGTAGGTTTCTACTGGATAAAAAAAGAACGGAACTTTTTATTTCCCTAAATATCCTTATAGCTATTCTCCTCATTGGAGTAATAGGTTTCGTACTTTTATATGCTTATTTTAATGAAGAAATTCTACTAAATTCTCTTGACCTATTTACGAGGGAAAAGATGGCCTTTGTTTTTGGGGTCATTGAAGAACACCTTTTCATTTTTATTCTTCTGGCCATAACTGTGATTTTTTCTACAATTTTTCTTTTTAAAAAAAGAAATCATGGGCTCACAGAGCAGCTACAGATATCATTAACCATGTTTTCATTAATCTTTCTTTTCATGGGCCTAGGAATATTGCCAAAATTTTATAGTGGTTATGATGTAAGGCCATTTTGTCAAAGGATAAGGCCAATTTTAGGGAAAGAAGAAGTCTATTTCCTTAGGAAATGGGACGAAGCAACATGTTTTTATCTAAATAGATATATATATTCCAAGAATCCCAATTCATACTTGCAAAACCAGCAAGGGCAAAAGGGACTTTTCATTACTGATGAAAAAGGAATTAGATGGCTTAAGAGAAAGGGAATTAAGCCCAAAATTCTAATCGGACATATTCCTCCTCTTTCTCCTCGATTTCTCATAAAAGATGTGAAATAAAACTTTTTATTTCTTGTTTTCCTGCCGATAAAGGTAAAAAAGACATAAATAAGAGGGGAAATTGCCCGAAAACGTCACTCAAGAAATAGGACTTGAGCTAAATATAGAATACCTTCCAGTTCCTAATCTGGTTGCTTTAAACCTCCTTGAAACGGTTATGAGAGACGAGTGCTCTTTTGAAGATATTGGCGAAATTGTTGAACCAGATGCTTCCCTTTGCTCTCAAATACTTAGATTGGCTAACAGTGCCTATTTTGGTTTTAGAAAGGAAGTTAGCACCTTAGAACGAGCGATAATGTTAATTGGGGTTGAAGAGGTAAGAAATCTAAGTCTTGCCCTCTGCCTTATTAATCAATTCAAGAAAATTCCGACTGCCAGAAGCTTTGATTTGAAGCTTTTTTGGACCCACAGCCTTTTGTCCTCATTTTGCGCCAAGAAAATTGCGGAAAAAAGCGAGATCTTTGACAAAGACCTTATCTATATCATGGCCCTTTTACATGACCTTGGACGTCTCATTATGGCAATGGTTGTACCGGAAAAATTCGAAGCAATAGCTCTTATACAAAGAGAAAAAGGCACAAATTTTTGGGATATTGAAAAAGAATTCAAAATCACACATACAAGCCTTGGAAAAATAATTGCTAAAAGATGGAATCTTCCAAGGGAGATTGAAGAATCAATGGAATTTCATCACGAGCCTTCTAAGTCTAGGAAGTTCTTTAGAGAATGTTCAGTGGTCCATGTTGCAAATTTTATTAGCAAAAAACTTGAGGATTCATTTTATGTAAATACAGAGCTACCTCTTCCTGAAAGTAAAATCCTACTTCTTTCTGGTATCGATTATGAAGGGCTTGAGAAACTTTTAACAGAGACAAAAGAGCTAAAAGAACATGCAGAAACCCTTTCAGACCTATTAATAGGAGTAGGAGTATAGGTAAATTAAAAAATATGTCTATTAAAGAAGAGCTAAAAAATATTAATCTTAAAGATATTCATCAAGTTGTTTTAGACCTAGAAAAGGAAAGAAGCCTTCATATTAAAGCCCTTGGAATAATTCTGCGGCTTATCCAAATAAACTTTCAAGGGATTGATAAAAAAGAACTTTGTAAGAAAATAGTCTCTATTTTACTAGAAGAAACAGACGTTGATAACGTATCCATACTACTTTTTGACCACAGTACTCAGATGCTAAAATTGATGGCCGCTTCAGGAAAAGGCGGCTTCAATGAAAAAGAATATAATAGAGAGCTTTCGTTTAAAAAGGATCAAGGTATTGCATGGGAAGTATATGAATCACAAGAACCCAAATTTCTGCCAGATACCACAAATTATGAAATAAAGCTTTATGAACATGTGAAATCTATCCCTGGTTCCCTTATCTGTTTGCCAATCTCATCTATTGGCGTACTCAATCTTAGCTCTTTAAAGCCGCAGAAATTTACAAACCACATTAAAAGAAACTTTATCATAATTGGTCAAGTTATCGCTCAAATACTTCAGGGTTATGGGGCCAGGGATTTTCTTTCACAAAGTCACTTCCACATACAAAACATGGTGGATAGTGGGAACAGAGAAGTAGAAATGGAGTCCGAAAATGGGCAAACCATCCTTGAACACCTTAGACTGACCCTTGAAGAGGCGCCTCAAGGTATCTGTATATTGGATAAAAATGGGGATGTCGTTAAGGTAAATAAGGCCCTTTGTCAGCAACTCCAGACACAAGAATCTGACCTGAAAGAACATGGTATAGGTCGCTTTTTCTTGGATGCCCCCACATTTTTAAAACTTGCAAAGGCACTTAAGGGAGATTCATTTAAAAAATTTTCTAAAATTCGCCTTATCCGTCCTGATGCATCAACCTTTGTTGCAGATTTATTTTATCATCCAGTTAAAGACAAAAAAGAAGAAAAAAAAGGTGGGATACTTTTTGTCCACGACCTTTCACAACATATAAAGGATTCTGAACAAAAAATTAGGGAAGAAAAACTAAGGGCATTAGGATCTATGGCTGCAGGTATTGCCCATGATTTCAATAACCTTTTAATGGCCATACTTGGAAACGTGGAACTACTAAAGATGAAACTAAAGGGCACTCCATATGAAAAAAGACTTAATAATATAGAACTTTGTGTAAACGATGGAGCTAAGACCATTAAAAGAATTCAAACTTTTGTAAAAGGTAAAAGAGGGAATGTAAATGGCACTGAAAGGGCAACCTATATTGCCCCGGTGATAAATGAAGCAATAGAATTCACTAAACCTCTGTGGAAGGATAACTGCCAGAAAAAAGCTATTGAAATATCTATTAAAACAAACATACCAGATGATCTCTTGGTAAATATATCCGAATATGAATTGAGGGAAGTAATAGTAAATCTACTTATAAATGCCATAGATGCTATGCCAAATGGAGGTACTATCACCATAAACGGTTATAGAAAAAAAAATCAGGTCATAATTGAAGTTACTGATACCGGGGTAGGAATGGAAGCTGACATCAAAGCACATATCTTTGACCCATACTTTTCCACTAAAGACACTGGAAGTTCTGGACTAGGACTTAGTATCGTCTATGGGATAATTTCTAATGCAGGAGGAAGTATCGAATGTCATTCAGAAAAGGGACTTGGGACCAAATTTGAAATCTATCTCCCCTGTGCCAGTGAATGTACCCATTCCGGAGAGGAAAAATCATCCAGCAAAAATAATGGCAAAAAGGTTCTTAAGATTTTGACAATAGACGATGAAATCCAAATTATCGAACTTATCTGCCTCATGTTAGAAAAACTTGGACACAAAGTAAAGGGTTGCACTGATCCACAAAAGGCGCTGGATTTAATGTCAAAAGAAGATTTCGATCTCATATTAACCGACCTTGGAATGCCCTCAATTAGTGGTTGGGACATTGCCAAGGCCGCAAAAGATATAAACAAAAAAACAAAAGTTACTTTAATGACTGGCTGGGGAGCAAGCTATAAGGACGAAGACCTTAGCAATAAAGGCATTGATGCATTACTATCAAAACCCTTTAAAATGAATGACTTGTTAAGGGTGATTTCAAACCTCTTCCCAGAAAATCAACAGCCATAAGCATTTATTTCATAACCATAAAACTCAAAGGCCTTAATCAAATTAAATCGTTCCTTTTTATTAAGTGAATCAAAATACTTTTTAAATTTTACTGGATCAGCTTTTTTACCACAAAGAAGTGATTTTATTTCCTTTGAACGTGTTTCCTCCAATTTTGAAAAAGCCAATACCTTATCGATATCCTGACTACATAGCCTTTTTAAAATTGGTCCACCACTTTCTATTGGTGTACCAAGCTGAACAAAGCAGTCATCTAGGCCTTTGAATTTTGTGGTATCTGCTGTAACAATTATCCCTTTTTGGGAACAAGAGACCAGAAGGCCTAAAATTAAGAGTCCAAATACAAAATAAAAAACAACAAAATATTCTTTTATTTCTTGCAAATCCTGGCCTCTTGAGCACCTTGCTCCAAATTTTGCCAGAGTTTAAAAAGTAACTCCTTTAACATATCTATTTCATTTTCTGTCAGATCCTTAACAGCAATCTCATGAACTTCTCTACCTTTTTCGTGTAAAATATCCTGAAGTTCATGGCCCTTTTCGGTCAAGAAAATATGAAAGGCTCGCCTGTCAGTAGGTACTCTGCGCCTTTCAATAAGGCCAGCCTCTTCAAGCCTGTCAAGTGTTCTTACAAGTGTTGGACTTTCGATATAAAGCCTTTGAGCAAGCTGCGTTTGAGTAAGGCCTTCCTCTTCAAAAAGCTTCGTAAGGACACAAAATTGTGCACCAGTTAAATTAAACTCTTCAAGCTTGCAATCAAGAACCTTCAAAAAGGCCTTAACGAGCCTATTTGCAATAAACCCCAAACAATTATCAATGCTAAAGGAAAACTCTTCTGGATTTTGTTTTGACATGGCTAAACTCCTATCTTTTAGAATTTCTTTTTTTATCTACTTCATCAATAATTCTTTCAATAACACTTTCTGGTTTCATCTCTGTTGTATCAATGATAACTGCATCAGGTGCAGCAGTTAATGGAGCTAATGCCCTTGTAGAATCAGCTTTATCACGTTTTTTGATTTGATGCAATATAATTTCAAATGATATTATCTGACCTGACTCCTCAAGCTGCCTTTTTCTTCTTCTTGCCCTTTCCTCAGGACTTGCATCCAAAAAAATCTTTACCTCAGCATCTGGGAACACAACGGTCCCCATATCTCTTCCCTCTGCAACGATATCCTTGTCCTTGGCAATTTGCCTTTGAAGTTCCGTTAATTTTTCCCTTACACTTTTTAGCCTTGAAATCTTTGAAGCGGCTTCATCAATCTCAGGTGTTCTAATTTTTAAAGAAACATCTTCACCATTTAAAAAAATCCTGCTGTCTTGAAATTCAATTTTTATATTAGCTAACAGATATTTTACCTTTTTCTCATCTGACGGATCTTCACCCATCGACACTACGTAAAGACCACATGCCCGATACATCGCACCGGTATCTAAATATGTAAAACCTAGCCTCTTGGCTATTTCTTTACTGATTGTACTTTTACCAGCCCCTGCTGGACCATCAATGGCTATAATCAAAAACTTTTCTCCACAAATTAATCACTAATTTTGGCAAAAAGCTTCAAAAATATACAACTTTTCAAGTTATACTCAAGGCAAAAAGAAGGGTCATAATAATTTTTTGATGATTTTATTTTTTAATAAATGGTTACCGTCATACAAGTAATCTTTTTCACAAATATCAAAAAAACAAATAATAAAGTAATTGAAAGTTATTGATTAGTGACTAGGTGAAGTGATAATCCGAGGAAACATAAAAAACCTTGACAATAAGGCCCTAATATTCAGCCACTTCAAAATGTATAGAGGTGTTACAAATGTCCCTCTCTTCCTTCAACTATCAGAAGAAATAAGTGGATGACGGTATTTTAGGCCAATATTTTTCTAACTTCATCATGATCATGAAAAAACTCTAATTCTTCTTTGAGTTTTATTAATTTTTTCTCAATCTTTTCCTTTTTAATATTATTTTCTTTGGCAATTTTCTCTAATTTATATGCCAGTTCAACAATTCTTTTGGCACCTATATTAGCGGCTGAACCCTTTAAACTGTGAGATATACGCATAATTTCTTCTTTATCACTTTCACTCACAGCAACTTGCAATTTTGATATTAACTTTTCACTATTTTCTAAGAACATATCAAGCACTTGTTTCCCAAGCTCTTTGTCCCCCATGGTTCTTTCTGAAAATTCGATTAGATCAAAAACTGGAACTTCTTTTGATTGTTCTTCTATTTCCGATTCTACCCTTAACATATCAAAACCTTTTCTATTTTCGGCCTTTTTTTCCGGCAACCATTTATAAAGGACATGAAGCAATTTTTTTGTATCTATTGGCTTTGTAAGGTAATCATTCATTCCAGCATCTATGCACTTTAAAATTTCATCTTTAAAGGAATGAGCTGTCAGGGCAATAATTGGAATATCCTTGTTAAGAACATCAACTTCACCTGATCTTATTATCTTGGTAGCTGTTAACCCATCCATTATCGGCATTTGCACATCCATTAACACCAGATCATAGGGAATGACCTCAAGGGCATCAATGGCTTCTTGACCATTGGTAACAGCCTCTGCTCTAAGCCCAAGCTTTCTGAGTATCCCCAATATCACCCTTTGATTCACAGAGTTATCTTCCACCACAAGGAGGCGGCCATCAAGCGCATGTTCTTCAGAAAATACATCATGTTCATCTCTTCTGTCCTCTATTTTAGATGGATCTCCCTTTTGGAGGATGACAGTGAACCAAAATGTTGACCCATTATTGACTTCGCTATCTACTCCAATATCTCCATTCATCAATTGAACCAGTTGCTTTGAAAGAGAGAGACCAAGGCCTGTCCCTCCATATTTTCGGGATATGGATGGATCAACCTGAGAAAATTTCTTGAAAAGAAGGTCGCATTTATCTCTAGGTATGCCAATACCGGTATCTTTTACAAAGAACTTAATTGTGGCTTTATCCTGACTTTCTTCAATTAGCTGGACCTCTAACTCAATTTTCCCCTTATCGGTAAATTTCAAAGCATTATTTGTTAAGTTGGTAAGAACTTGTCTCAGCCTTCCAGGGTCGCCTTTCAAAAACTTTGGAATATTTTTATCCAATTTTAGCTCAAAATCTAAGCCCTTTTGCTTTACAGCAAGGAGAAAGCTTTTAGAAAAATCATGAATGAAGTGGAAGAAATCAAAATCAACAACGTCGAATTCCATCTTCCCTTCTTCTATCTTGGCTATATCCAGGATATCATTTATTAAAAAAAGCAATGCTTCGGCACTGGAATGGGCGGTTTGAACATATTCCTTTTGGACACTGTCTAATTCAGTACCACTTAGTAAAGAAAGCATTCCGATTACGCCATTTAATGGAGTACGAATTTCATGGCTCATATTTGCCAAAAAAATGCTCTTGGCTTTGCTGGCTCTTTCTGCCTTTTCTTTGGCCTTTTCAAGCTTTAATTGAAGCTCTTTTAACTCAGTAATATCATTTGCAATCCAAACTGTTTTCATTTCTTTAATAGAGCCCGGATTGATTGCAGTAGCAGTAACCTGAAACCACTTTTTTTCTCCACTTGGAAGAATATATTCCATTTCATGTCTCAATGATTCCCCTTTCTTCAGGGCATTGTAAAACTTTTTCCCGTAATATTCATATTCTTCCTGAGATTTATAAAGTAGCTTTGTACTGGCCCCAATTAATTCTTTTTTAGATTTCCCAAATAGCTTTGTAAATTTTGCATTTACCGACAAGAACTTTCTATCTTTAATTAAGGCAATAATGACATCTGCATGTTCCATTATACCTTCAAGTTCTTGAATCTTCTGACGCAATCTTTCTTCTAACTCTACTAGTTTTGTAACGTCATTTTTGACGAAAATAAAATGCGTAATTTGCCCTTCTTCATCTAAAATAGGGGTTATTGTGGCATCTACCCAGTAAAGTTTACCATCCTTCCTCCGGTTGCAAATTCTACCCTGCCACATCTGGCCCGACCTTAAATCCTGCCACACCTGACTGCAAAATTTGTTATTATTTTGATCTGGCCTCAACAACTTAATATCTTTTCCCAGAATTTCTTCTGAGGAGTAACCGGTAATCCTTTTAAGGGCCGGATTTACATATATAATTTTTCTATCCTTATCAGTTATTGCAATGCAACTTCCACTCTGTTCAACTGCAGCTTCCAATAACTGCATCTTTTGTGCCTCTTTTAACCCCTTTCTCAAATCCTGGATAAAGGCATAATAAAAGGGCTCGTCGTCACCAGTTTGATTATTCTCAAAATGATACTTGGTAAAATCTATGATGACAGGTATGAGGTCACCGTTTGAATTAAAAATCTCTGTCCTGAAGGAAAAATTCTTATCCTTTTGTACTTGCCTCAAAAATCTGTCTCTTTCACTTTCTTTCAGGATGCTGAGAAATGAGCTGCCTATAAGGGAATGTTTCTCTTTATCTAACTCGATAATTTCATAAAATTTGTCATTTACGTCATCAATCTTTAACTCCGGTCCATTCATTACAATGAACCCGTCTTTATTACCCGTTAATACTGCCATGTAACGAGATAAATTTTTATTCTTTTCAGCTCTTTCGTGTAATAAATTACGGTATTGTCTCCTTATAAGGAAAAGACCTACAATTAACGGCAGTAAAGCAATTATGAAGGCACTGTTAGTGGCAAAAAACGCCTTTTTAATCATTTCTAGAGATGGAGGAATAAAGTTACTGGATACAATTGTTATAATGGAAAAGGAATCATTTAATACGGAAATTTTTCGTATCTTGTATTGTACGCCATCTTTTATAACTGAGATTTCACTGTTTCGCTTCAGCTTATTCCATGTGCCCTTTGGAAATCCAAGTCTTTCAAATTTAACCTGCTGAAACTGCTTGGTTTCATATATTCTATCAAGTTGAGAAGGACTGATTTTTTCTAAAAGATAAAAACCCTTTTTATATGGATTAAATAAAACACCCGAAGCTGTAGCACCCCACACAGAAAAACGCTCATCTCTATATAGAGAAAGGCCCCTTAACAGGGAAAAAGGATTAATTTTTATAACCAGTATGCCAAATCTTCCAAAGTAATTTCTTATTCTTTTGGAAAGATATAGGCCCAGCTTGTGACTGGTAATCCCCATTGCCACATATTGCCCCTGACCACTATGTAGGGCCTGTTTAAAATAGGGTCTAAAAGAGTAATTCTTTCCTTCAAACCGTAAATCTGTAGATAATATACAGTCACCTTTTTCATTTAATAAAAAGATAGCCAGAAGACCATTTTTTTTACTTATATCTGTTAAATAGTTTCTTATTTTGTTTTTTAAATCAATAGAAATATCT
>JALXCD010000083.1 GCA_026991135.1 Deltaproteobacteria bacterium
TAAGTCCTAGGCGTTATCAGTAATTGCAAAAAATACGGCTCTATGGAAAGTCACGTCAAAAAAAGGATTGGTTGTGATTTGATCATTTGTTGAAATATAGGATAGCGGATTCTGTTTAGAATTAGAAAGATTTTGGCCCTTAAAAGAATTGTTTAAAAGACCTCCATGATATTCAAATGATGCCAATTTCATATCAACGTCTTTTAGATGAAAATCTTTGAAAAAAAATGAATTGTAGTTATCTTGATTACTTATTTTTTGATTATTATTATTCTCTTTATTGGGCTTTACAGAAACAATATTACTATTATCTGTCTTAGAACTAGATTGCTCCATGTCTAAACTTTGAATGTTATTTTCATATTTAGTTTCTTTTTCTGTTGTAACCTTTTCAGTGTTTTTTGATTCAGATGACAAGCTAGCCTTAGATAATAAATTATCTTGATTTTCACTTACAGTTTTCTGGCTGGATTCAAAATCATTTTCATTTAAGGTTTCAGTTGGAGTAATTATATTTTGACTTCCAATTTCATTATTACTGTTTAAGGCATTTATAGACTCTGCATCATTTGTAGCAGTATCTTTTTCTCCTGAGATTCCATCTGTGAAACTTGTCATTTGGCTGTCTTGGGGTTCATCCTCCAGTCCTGCTAGGAAATTTTGTATAATTGTCAAAAGCATTTGGAGGTCTGATAAAAAACCTTGGTTTGCTTTAGGCTTATTTGATTCTGTTTCTGTAGAGACTGTATTTATTGAGGATTGTGTTGAAGTATCAGGAGAAGATGCAGATTGAAATTTGGCATTGGAAGAGGGATTTAGAAAAAAAGAAAGCAGTTGAAAGATGTCTTTAAATGGATCTGAAACCACTTCATTGGGAGTGTCCAAACTAGACGTTTTGTCAATGAGAAACTGGTCAAAATTTGTTTGTCCTTCAGCACCGATTGTGGCAGAGGCCATACTGGTAGCCATTTCGTTTGTTGAAGGGGCAAGTTGTGTAGTAATTGAACTTGGAACCATATCCTTTCTCCTGAAATTTTTCTTTTTTAATAGCAAGGAATGTACCTTGTATTTTTTTATGGACTTTTTTGTCAAAAAGTAAGAAGAAGTGAGCCACAGCCTTTTAAAATATCAAAATGGCCTTTTAGGCAGTGGAAAATGTTTCCTAGCTCAACAGGAAATATTGGCCCCTTTTAGTTGACATTTAAACGAGCTTTTATTTTTCTATGGCCTATTCTTTATAGGCATGAAGGAGGGAGTCTTTGATCTATAAAAAGCTTCTTTATAGTTTTTTAAGGGATTGTGTGAATGCCTTTGAAAGAACTATTTCTTCTAATGAAGATAAAATATTACTGGCTGCAGAAACCATTTTAAACTGTCTTTTACATGGAAATAAGGTTCTTCTTTGTGGGAACGGTGGAAGCGCCAGTGATTCCCAGCACATTGCAGCAGAATTTGTTAATAGGTTTAAGATGGAAAGAAGGCCCTTGCCGGCTATTGCCCTTACTACTGATACTTCAATACTTACTGCCATTGCCAATGATTATTCCTTTGATGAAGTCTTTAAGAAGCAAGTAGAAGCCCTTGGAAGTCTTGGAGATGTCCTAATTGGTATTTCAACCAGTGGAAATTCAAAAAATGTTATTGCCGCCCTAAAAAAGGCCAAGGAAAAAGGTATTATTACAATAGGCTTTACCGGAAAAGGAAAATGCCAGATGGATGAGATTTGTGATATAAATATAAAGGTAGAGTCAAAAGATACGCCAAGGATTCAAGAAGTTCACATATTTCTTGGCCATGTAATATGCGATATTGTTGAAAGAGGTATTTCAAATTGAGTTGTCTAAATCCTTTTTCATTCAAAAATCTCAATACATACTCCCTTTTTGACAGACCAAGCAAGGTTTCGGTCAATGACCTTGCAAGGCCAATAAAAAAAGGCGGGACAATAAAGGATTTTTTAAAAAGCCTATCAAATCAGCTTGCTGCAAAAGACCTTAAAGAAGTGGTCTCATCCTGGGCAAAGGCCATAAAGGAAAAAAAGACAATTATTATGGCCATGGGGGCTCATGTAATAAAGGTAGGATTAACACCTGTTTTAATCGACCTTATGAAAATGGGGCATATAAGTGCCTTTGCCATTAACGGTGCAGGAATAATTCATGATGCCGAACTTGCCATGGCAGGAAAGACCTCTGAAGATGTGGCTGTTGTTCTTGGTAATGGGAAATTTGGTGCTGCCAAGGAGACTGGAGAGTTTTTAAATGGAGCTATAAATAAGGCAGCCAGAGAAGGCACAGGGCTTGGTGAAACAGTGGGAAGATTGCTTTTTGAAGGCGACTTTCCCTTTAATAACTATAGCCTGCTTGCCCAGGCCTATAGGAATAAAATTCCTGTTACAGTTCATGTGGCCATTGGAACTGATATAATCCATATCCATCCTGATGTAGATGGTGCAAGTGTGGGTAGGGCAAGTTATTATGATTTTCAATGTTTTTGTTCCCTTGTATCCAGATTACAAGATGGTGTATATTTTAATATTGGTTCTGCAGTGATTCTTCCTGAGGTCTTTTTAAAGGCCCTTACGGCTGTAAGAAATCTCGGGCATAATGTGACGCGGTTTACCACGGTAAATCTTGATTTTATTCGTCAATACAGGCCCTTGACCAATGTGGTGGCAAGACCTACCTTGGAAGGCGGAAAGGGTTACAATCTTACAGGGCATCATGAAATAATGTTGCCCCTTTTGATTGCTGCCCTTTTTGAAGAACTTTAAAATCAAACCTAATTCCTGGAGGAATAACATGCCAATATATGAATATGTCTGTAACAGTTGTGGAGAAGAATTCGAGCAATTGGTATTTGGTTCTGACAAGGTAATAAAGTGCAGAAAATGCGGTTCACCTGATACAACAAAAAAGATGTCCACCTTTGCCATGAAAAGTGGAAGCAAGTTTGTGGGAACTGGAAAGAAGGCCTCATCTGGCTGTGCTGGTTGCACCAGCTCTAGCTGTAGCTCATGCAGTGGATAGGGCAGAGGGCATATGAAAAGATTTATTCTTGCCACAAGGAAAAGCAAACTGGCCCTTGCCCAGAGTAACTGGGTGAAGGAGCAGGTAGAAAAGGCTAATCCTGACTGCAGGGTTGAGCTTTTAAAGGTAACTACAAAGGGTGATAAGATTTTGGACGTCCCTCTTGCAAAGGTTGGAGGAAAGGGCCTTTTTGTAAAGGAGATAGAAGAGGCGCTTATTCGAGGAGAGGCAGATTTTGCAGTCCACAGCCTAAAGGATGTCCCAACTGAGCTACCGGAAGGTTTAGAGGTATCCATTTTCCCTAAAAGGGAAGACAACCGTGATGCCTTTATTAGTAATGGCGTTGGAGCGCTGGATGAACTCAAACCAGGTGCAGTTATAGGGACAAGTAGCCTCAGGCGAATGGCCCAGCTTAAGAGGTTCAGGCCTGATTTAAAGATAGAATCCCTTCGCGGGAATCTGGATACAAGGTTAAAAAAGCTTGATGAAGGGCTTTACGATGCAATAATCCTTGCTGTTGCAGGGCTTAATAGGTTAGGGCTTTCTTATAGAATTACTGACTATATTTCCACTGAAATAATGCTTCCTGCCATTGGTCAGGGGGCCTTAGGCATTGAATTTAGAAGTGACGATGACAAGACCAGAAACGCCCTTTTACCCCTTCACCATAAACCAACCAAGGTGCAGGTAGAAGCAGAAAGGGCTTTTTTGGAACGCCTTGAAGGGGGTTGTCAAGTACCAATAGGCGCAATGGCATCAATAAAAGGTGATTTCTTGGAGCTAAAAGGGTTTGTTGCAGACGAAAAGGGAGAAAGGTTTATAAAACGCTCTATTTCTGGAAATGTCAATGAAGCCAGGAACCTTGGCCTTACCTTGGCAGAAGAGATATTAAATCAAGGTGGCAAAGAGATATTAGAGGAAGTTTATAGTGAAGGAATCTAAAATTGGAAAGGTGTATTTAGTAGGAGCTGGCCCAGGGGACCCTGGGCTTTTGACTCTTAGGGGCAAGGAACTTTTGTCCAAGGCACAAGTAATCATTTATGACAGGCTTGCAAGCCCAAGGATAATGGAATTTGCAAACCCTAAAGCTGAAAAGATATATGTTGGAAAGAGGGTTGGAAAGCACGTTGCCAATCAGCATGAAATCAATGAGCTAATTGTAAAAAAGGCAACTGAAGGAAATATGGTTGTAAGGCTAAAGGGAGGAGATCCCTTTATCTTTGGTAGAGGTGGCGAAGAGGCACAGATCCTTTCCCGTCACAACATTCCCTTTGAGATTGTTCCAGGCGTTACATCTGCCATTGCAGTTCCTGCCTATGCTGGCATACCTTTAACGCACAGGTCTTATACGGCTTCAGTTGCCTTTATCACTGGGCACAGGAGATTTGATCAAAGTGAAGCCCCTGTTGATTGGGAAGGGCTTGCAAAGGGTGTTGGCACCCTGGTCTTTTTAATGGGAATGACAAATCTTCCTAATATTACTTCAAATCTTATCAAATTTGGTAGAAGTCCTGATACACCAGTGGCAGTCATACGTTGGGGAACTACGCCATTGCAAGAGTCAATAACAGGAACTCTTTCTGATATTGCACAAAAGGTTAAGGAGGCCAATTTTAAGCCTCCTGCCATTATAGTTGTTGGCGATGTATGTAAGGTAAGGGATGATATAAACTGGTTTGAGAAAAATCCCCTTTTGGGTAAAAAAGTCCTTGTAACAAGGACACGTCAACAGGCAAGTGAACTTGTCAAGCTCCTTGAAAGGAAGGGTGCAGGGTGCATCGAATGTCCCACTATTGAGGTTAAACAGGTAGAAGATCTATCAATTATTGATAAGGCAATCTCTCAACTGGACAACTTTGATTGGATAATTTTTAGCAGTCCAAATGCAGTAAAGTTTTTCTTTTTAAGAATCGATCAGTTGGGAAAGGATATTAGAATACTTGGTCGGGCAAAGATAGCTGTTGTTGGAGCAAGCACAGAAAAGGCCTTAAAAAAGCATCATATAAATGTGGATATTGTACCTGAGGATTTCAGGGCAGAAGGGCTTTTAGATGCCTTTTCAAAAATAGACCTTTCGGATGCAAAAGTACTAATTCCAAGGGCAGTGGTTGCCAGGGAGATATTGCCAAAAGGTCTTAGTGAAATGGGAGCAGAAGTTTTGGTTGCGCCTTGCTACGAGACAGTACCCCCTGAGGTAGCCCCTCAGACTCTAGAGCTTTTAGAAGAAGAAGATATTGACGTTGTGACCTTTACAAGCTCGTCAACAGTAAAGAATTTTTTTAAGACCATACCAGAAAATATTATTAAGAAAATCATATCCAAGGCAAAGATTGCCTGTATTGGACCTGTTACTGCCAAAACGGCAGAAAAAATGGGATTAAAGTGTGATATAATGCCTAAAATGTCAACAATACCAAGTCTTGTGGAGGCAATCGAAGAGGATTTTTAAAAGATAGAAAAAGAGATATATGACGGTTTATTGTGCACAGCCAGACCCACCTGAGTTAGCAACAGTCCTTTCAAAGATTCGTAAGAAAAGAGATGATTACGAAAGATATGATTTTACAGCTACCCAAGGGCGTACATTAAGGGCATTTTTTGACCTTGCCCAAGAATTTGAAACCCTTGAAAATTTTTATCGGGTTGCAGTGTTTGTTCCAAAGGTATTCATGGAGTTTGACACATGTCTTTATCTGGTGGATACGGATTCAGGTAAGCTTAAAAGAATATGTGACTCCCTTAATGCCCTTGGAGTTTGTGGCATGGAACCCCCTGAAGGGGTCCATATCTCAGAAAAACCTTATGAAAAGGGAGATTCTTTTTTTGCGCCAATCAGGGGAAATAAAAGGCTTTTTGCAGCCAAGAATTTGGCAAATGCCACTGATATCATTGGAATATTCGAGGTCTTCCCAAGGGTCCATCTAAGTTCCAAGGACAAACTTTTTTTTGAAAAGTATGCCAATCGTATTGGTTATAATCTTCATTATAAATTGATTGCCAAGCAAAACGAAGAGCATATTAAGTTTATAAATGTACTTATAGCAGACATTGAACATAATGTTATTGTCCCAAATCTGAAATATAAATATTTCCTAAGGATTATTGATAAAAAGATAAAAGAACTTCATCAGGTATTAAATGAGTTAAAAGGTCATCTGGAAATAGCTGAAAATCAACGGTGTCCGCATCTTGGTGGGGCAAAGGCTGTGGAAGAAAAGCTTGAAGATACCCTTTCAATTCTTGAGAAATATTACAAGGATATGGAAAAACATTTTGAAAATACCAGCCTTTTCCTTGAAAGCCTTCTTAGACGCGAGCATTTCCAAAAGGGTGAGCTGGTCCTTAAGAGGCGTATGTGCAATTTCAGAAAAGAAGTTATAGAGCCCCAACTTGAGCGTTATAGGGGAAGATTTAAAAGAAGAGGTATTGAAATAGATAATCAATTAGGCGGGGTACCAGATGAAGATATTCCTCTAGCAGTAGATATTGGACTTATTTCTCAAGTTTATGCAAATCTGTTTTCAAATGCTGAGAAATACTGTCAAGAGGTTACAGATAGTCAAGGAAATAAAGTAAAATTTATGGCCTTTGGAAGACAATTTATTCCTAATTTTTTTGGTCCGGGAAAAGATGGTATCAAGTTTAATGTCTTTACTACAGGGCCACATCTCAAACCAGAGGAAGCAGAGCATATATTTGATGAGGGCTTTAGATGCAGCACAACCTCAAAAAATTTGCCTGGCACAGGTCATGGCCTTCACTTTGTAAAAAAGGTGATAGAGGTTCACGGTGGGGTGGTTGGATATGAGCCTGTGCCAATGGGAAATAATTTTTATTTTATATTACCAATTAAAGACGAAATTGTAGGTGCCTAATAAAAATGCTTGACAAAATCAAAAAGTAGTAGTTAAAGAAAAAATAATAGTAATTTCAGGAGGTTGTTAAAAAATTAACAAGGAGGGATTATGCAACAGCAATCATTTTTAGCTAAGGGTTTAGGGGTTTTTTTGCTGTCAGCGGTCTTTTTACTGGTTGGTATTGGTCTTTCCTTCGCTGGAGGAGTAGCTCCCAACCAGGAACTTGCTGATTTAAAGGCTCAGGTCAAGGCACTTACAGAGAGGATTAAGCAGCTGGAAGCCCAGCAACAAAAGGCACCTTGTCCAGATACAGCTGCCTTAGAGAAAAAAGTCCAGGAGCTTGAAAAGTTCAAGAAAGACAGGAGCAATTTCAAGGCCTATTGGAAGAATGGCTTTCGTATCCATTACAAGAACCCTGAGAAAAACCGCGAATACATGATGAGGCTAAGGGCCGGTATTCAGATGAGATATACCTATGTCATAACCGATGATGATGTCTCAGGTGTTACTGAAAACTTTAGCTCCTTCACCATGAGACGTTTGCGCCTCTTTGTTGATGGCTATGCCCCCAATAAAGATTGGAAGTATTTCATGCACATTCAGCTGGAGCCACAAGGTAAGGTGCACACTCATGATGCATTTATAGTGTGGCGCAAATATAAATTTGCCCGTGTTCAATTTGGCCGTATGAAGATCCCCTATTCCATTGAATACTGGCAGAGTGGATTTGCCCAAAATGGTGCAGACAGAACCATCTACACAGGCGATTCTGAGATGGATAAGGATAAATTTGGAAACCGCACCTATGATATTCCTGGCTATAATGCAAGGCTCAGGGTGGGAAGCCATTTGGACAAGACAACCCAATTCCCTACAGGTGGTATGCTACTTTACAGGTCTCAAGGTTTCAATATCAATGGTGAACTCGATATGTTCAACCAGAAGCAGTTCCTCGTTTACTGGGCAGGTATTTATAATGGACGTGATACCCAGGCCACAGCAAACCTTGATTCTGAGATGCTATATGTTGGCCGTATTGGCATAAACTTTCTGCCGGGCTCTGATCCAAAAGGACCAATGGGGTCCAAGGGATTTAAGAACTATTTTCTCCAGGGTGATTATCCATATAATACAAAGCCTCTAGCAGCTCTCATTCTGGCAGCTTTTAACTGGCAGAACAAAGTAAAGAAAGTCTATGATCCCTATTCATACAATTCCAAGGGCAAAAATGGGGTTCTGGCAAATACGGTTTCATATACCCATGATGTTAATAATTATGGTGGCAATGTGGCGCTTCTTTTTAGGTATATGGGTTTCTCAGCAGATTTGGAAGCCGGCTGGGAAGAGTTTAAGCAGGCCCCGGACAAAGATAGATACAGTTATAATTGGGATCGCTGGGGCACAAGGGTTAACCTTGGATATTTCTTTGTACCAAGAAAGTGGGAAGCAACATTTAAGTTTGCCTATTTGAACAGGTTGCATGATAACAACCTTGAAAACAGCCTTGCCAGCGGTCTTGGCCTTGTAAAGATGTCAGACGACAATGGATATGCAATTGAAGATAGTATGCAACAATATCGCGTTGGTATTAACTACTATCTCCATGGCTTTAACCAATATATCAGTGCTGAAATAGGATGGTTCCATAGGAATTTTGATGAAATTGATCCGGCAGAAGCAGCACGCCTTGGTTTTCAGGGTAAGCTTGCCAGTGATCCAGAGGATCAAGATGATATAAGGTTCAGAATCCAGTATCAGCATTTCTTCTAAAGGTCAATTTGTCTGAAATTTAAAGGCCCTTGGTATTAACTAAGGGCCTTTTTAATTTTTTATTTCCCTACTTTTTTATTGACATCAAATACATTCATGTTATTTTTCAACGTTCGTTGATAGAGAGATCTAATAGTTTCTGGAGGCCAAACAAAGAATGTTTGCAGTTGTAAAGACCGGTGGGAAACAATATAAAGTTGTGCCTGGAGAGGTACTAAGAGTTGAGAAAATCGATGCCGAAGTTGGAAGTGAGATCGAATTGCCAGATGTTCTTATGGTAATGGATGGAGATAGCATTCAGGTTGGAGAACCTCTCCTTGACAATGCAGTCGTAAAGGCAAAGGTTTTAGAGCATGGCAAGTCTAAGAAGGTAATTGTTTTTAAAAAGAAAAGGCGCAAGGGTTATAAGAAAAAGGTTGGACACAGGCAACAGTTTACTACCCTTGAAATCCAGGAAGTAAGGATTTAAGGAGGAAATATGGCACATAAAAAGGCTGGCGGAAGCTCAAAAAATGGTAGAGATAGTAAAGGGCAAAGACGTGGGGTAAAGCGTTTTGGTGGCCAGTTTGTAAGGGCTGGGAATATATTAGTACGTCAATTAGGTACAAAGTTTCATCCTGGTAAAAATGTAGGAATGGGAAAGGATTATACACTTTTTGCCAAAATAGACGGAACAGTGAAGTTTGAAACAAGAAGAAACAGGCAGTTAGTTAGCGTATATCCTGCCTAGTAATTTCCCCAACAACCCAAACCCCTTATTAGGTTTTACCCACATCCGATATTCGGATGTGGGTTTTTTTATCCTTTTTCATTATTATATTTCATACAGCTATTATCTAGAAAATAAAAAAATATTAAAGGCCATGAATTTTGTTGATGAAGTTGAGATATTCGTTAGGGCCGGAGACGGCGGAAATGGAGCTGTAAGCTTCAGGCGTGAAAAGTATGTTCCAAGGGGTGGGCCTGATGGAGGAGATGGTGGCCGCGGCGGAAATATTATTTTCCGTATTGATCCAGGTCTAAATACCCTTCAGCCATTTAGACATAAGAGAAGATTTGTGGCTGAAAACGGAAGGGCTGGACGGGGAAAGAATCAACATGGCCGTTCCGGAAAGGATTTAGTGGTTAGGGTCCCGCCTGGAACAATAGTGAAGGATAAAGAGACTGGTCTTCTTCTTTCCGATTTGACCTACGAAAACCCTGAATGGATAGCTGCAAGAGGTGGAAGGGGAGGAAAGGGAAATGCAAGGTTTGCCACCCCCACAAATCAGGCACCAAGATTTTCCCAGGAAGGAAAAAAAGGACAAGAGAGACATCTTAAACTTGAGCTCAAGCTCCTTGCCGATGTCGGGCTTGTCGGTGCCCCTAATGCAGGAAAATCTACACTCCTTTCAAGGGTGACATCTGCAAGGCCAAAGATTGCAGACTATCCCTTTACAACCCTTATTCCTCAGCTTGGAGTGGTGGAGCTTGGGGAGGAAAGAAGTTTTGTCATGGCCGATATCCCAGGTCTCATTGAGGGAGCTCACAAAGGTGCTGGAATGGGAATTGAGTTTTTAAGGCATATTGAAAGAACTGCAGTGGTTCTCCACCTTGTGGATATTTCAGAAGGCCACGAAAGGGCAATTGCCACTTATGATACGGTGAGAAATGAGCTTTTAAGCTATCAGAAAGATCTCGCAGAAAAAGAGCAAATAGTTGCCTTAAACAAGATGGATGTGGCAAAAGAAAAGGATATAATCGAGGCAAAGGAGACCTTGGAGAAGAGAGGTATTAGGGTTATACCTATTTCAGCCTATACCGGTCAGGGTCTTGGGAGGCTTTTGGATGAACTCCATCACTTAGTTATAAGGGTGAGGAAAGAAAAGGAATTTGATGAAAGAGAATCTTTTTAACCAATACATAAAAATTGCTAAAAGGATTGTTATCAAGATAGGGAGTGCAGTTCTTACCGGTCAAGATGGCCTTGAAAAGGAAAGGATCTTTGATCTCTGTGAACAGATTTCAGAATTAAAGGCCAAAGGGAAGAAGGTGATTATAGTTTCATCCGGTGCAGTTGCGGCTGGTGTCTCAAAGATGCCTGAAAGGGCAATGGGAAAAACCGTTCCAGAAAAGCAAGCTCTGGCTGCAATAGGACAGGGGCTTTTAATGCAGGTCTATGAAGAGGCCTTTTCCAGATTTGATATAAAGGTGGCCCAGGTTCTTCTTACAAGGGATGGTCTGATTTCAAGGCATCGCTATGTAAACGCCAAAAATACTATTAAGACCCTAATTGATTGGGATGTTATACCCATTATCAATGAAAATGATACAGTTGCCACAGAAGAGCTACAGTTTACTGATAACGATGCACTTTCTGTTCTTGTGGTCAATCTTTCCGAGGCAGACCTTTTACTTTCTCTCAGTGATATAAATGGGCTTTATGACAGAGATCCGAGGAAATTCGATAATGCTAAGCTTATCGACGTGGTTAGGGAGGTTGATGATTCTATCTTGTCAATGGCAGGAGAAGGGCCTGGAAGGGCAGGAAGAGGAGGAATGAAATCGAAGCTTTTGTCTGCAAAGATGGTGACCTCCTTTGGAGTTCCTATGATCGTTGCAGGTGGAAGGGAGGAAGATGTAATAAAAAGGATTTTTTCAAATAATAAAATAGACCACACCCTGTTTTTGCCAACGAGAAAAAAGAAGATATTTGGCAGAAAACCTTGGATCGCCTTTGCCCTGGAAAAAAAGGGTACAGTTTATCTAGATGAAGGGGCGGTAAAGGCCCTTCTTAAAGGTGGAAAGAGCCTTTTACCAGCAGGAATAAAGGGGGTGGAAGGTGATTTTGAACAGGGTGAATGTATTGTGTGCCTGGACGAAGACGGCCGTGAAGTTGCCTGTGGTCTAACCAATTATTCTTCCAATGACCTTAAGAAGATAACTGGTTGCCAGACAAGTGAAATTTGTAAAAAGATCGGGAAAAAGGCTATCAAGGAAGAAGTTATACACAGGGACGATATGGTGACACTAAAATAAAAAAGGGCCGCTTATGCGGCCCTTTGACTCTAGTTCAGAGGAAGTAAATTAAATGTCAAAGTAAAGGAAGAATTCATATGGATGCGGACGAAGCTTAACTGCATTCACCTCATTTTCAGTCTTATATTCCAGCCACATGTCAATGACATCCTGAGTGAAAACATCACCCTTTAAGAGAAACTCATGATCTTCTCTCAAGGCATCAAGTGCCTCTTCAAGAGAACCTGGAGCAGAAGGAATATTTGCAAGCTCTTCTGGTGGAAGATCATAGATGTTCTTGTCAAGGGGTTCGCCTGGATCGATCTTGTTTTCAATTCCGTCAAGGACTGCCATGAGCATTGCTGAAAAGGCAAGATATCCGTTACAGGATGGGTCAGGAGTCCTGAACTCGATCCTCTTTGCCTTTGGTGAAGCCGAATACATGGGGATGCGGACTGCAGCACTTCTGTTTCTGCTTGAATAAGCAAGGTTTACAGGTGCCTCAAAGCCTGGAACAAGTCTCTTGTAGGAGTTGGTGGATGGATTTGTGAAGGCGCAAAGGGCGCGGCAGTGTTTTAGTATTCCACCAATTGCATAAAGTGCAGTTTCTGAAAGGCCAGCATATTTATCTCCTGCAAAGACAGGGTTGCCATCCTTCCATATACTTATATGGGTGTGCATACCAGTTCCGTTGTCCTCAAAAAGTGGCTTTGGCATAAAGGTGACTGTGCGTCCATGTTTCCAGGCCACATTTTTAAGTACATATTTGAACCACATGAGCTGATCTCCCATCTGGAGAAGAGGTTTAAATCTCATATCGATCTCAGCTTGGCCTGCTGTAGCAACTTCATGATGCTGGCACTCAACATCTATTCCAAGTTGCTGGAGGGTAAGAAGCATTTCTGTCCTCATATCTTGGAACTTATCTGTTGGAGGAACAGGAAAGTAACCTTCCTTGTGGCGGGGCTTATATCCAAGGTTGGGGCACTCATCCCTTCCGGTATTCCAGATGCCTTCCACAGAGTCAACTTCGTAGAAACAGCCATTTGATGCATTGTCAAAGCGCACATCGTCAAAGATAAAAAATTCTGCCTCTGGGCCAAAATAGGCCACATCTCCAACGCCAGTGCTCTTAAGATAGGCCTCGGCCTTTTTGGCTATGTTCCTTGGGTCTCTTGTATAGGCCTCTCTTGTGACAGGATCAACTATGTCGCCAATTAGAACAAGGGTAGGTTCTTCAAAAAATGGATCAATTTGGGCAGTAGAGGCATCTGGAACAACAAGCATGTCACTGGCGTTAATGGGCTGCCAGCCCCTAATGCTTGAACCGTCAAAACCAAAACCATCCTCAAAAGAACTTTCATCTAGCTCTGTAGAAGGTATGGTAAAATGCTGCCAAACACCTGGAAAATCCAAGAACCTTAAGTCAACAACCTTGATGTCCTTTTCCTTTATGAGATCTAGCACATCTTTTGGGGTCATAAGAAAAGTCCTCCTAATTTATTTTTTTATGGCCTTGAAGGCTTTAGATTGTCTAAAAATGTTATAGCCTCTTTACTATAATTTTTCAAAAATGTCATAATTAATTTTAAATAAGGCAGCTTTTGGCCGAATATTCTAATGCCTTTTCCAGTTCCTTTTTAAAATCTTCATCATCTATTCTCTGACCGAGATCATCGAGTACATAAAAGACATCTACTACTTGATCTGCACTGGTGCCTATTTTTGCCTTAAAGATATTTATATTAAATTCGGCAAGGGTCTTTGTGACACTATAAAGAAGGCATGGAGAATCCTGGGCATACACTTCAATAATGGTGTAAAAATCAGACTGTTTGTTGTCTATAACCACTCTGGTTTTATCCAGTGTGGGAATCTTGTGTTCACTGGACCCGAGCCTGGAAAATTTTTCAGCAAGTCTATGATTAAGACCAAGACGGTCCTGAATAGCCATTTTGAGGTCCTTAGAAAGCCGTTCCCAGTTAAATGAATCAAAGTCCTCATGAACCATTGATCTCACATCAAGGACATCCACTACAGTTCCATCATTTAAAGTAAATATTTGGGCCTGTAGAATTGAAAGATTGTAAAGGGCGAATACACCACATATCTTTGATAAAAGACCAGTTCTATCCTTTGTTATTAATAGAATTGACCAGAAATTTCCCCTATCTTCTGGCTCACAAATGACTTTTTCCCTTGATAGCCCTTTTTGAAGCTCTATATGCCTTAAAATTGCTTCTGGCGTAAAACTCAAAAGATAATCTTCAGGGAGATTTTTTATTATTTCATCTGCACCATCCCCAATAAGACTCTTTACTTTTTGTTTCATCCAGTCAACTGCGGCGATTCTATCAGGATCAATGAGTTCATGCTGTTCCAAAAGGTGCGCTATTTTATGATATATTTCGAGAAGTAGTGCCTCTTTCCATTCGTTCCATACATTTGGACCAGTCGCAAGGGAATCTGCAATTGTTAAAAGATAAAGCATATTAAGGCGTTCTATTTGACCAATGTGCCTTGCAAATTTGAGAATAAGAGATTCATCTTCGAGATCCCTTCTTGTAGCATTGTCAATTAGAAAGAGATGATTTTCCACAAGAAAGCCAAGGCATTCTATTTCATTTTTACTCAAGTGGAGTCTTGCCCCAATGGGTTTGACAATTTCTGCTCCCTTTTTGGCATGGCCACCTCCAAGCCCCTTTCCAATGTCATGTAGGAAGGTTGCGAGATTTAGCACCCTGTCATCTAAAAGACCCTGAGTAAGGGGTCTGTATTTGTCCTTTATAAGGTTTAATTGTACTATGCTTTCAATAAGGTGTTTATCCACTGTATTTACATGATAGACATCATGAATGGCAAGTGCCTCAAGATGGCTGAATTCAGGAATATAGGCACTCAATATGCCTGTATCTCTCATCTGATCAAGGACAGATGACTTTTTTGAGTGAGAAAGAACCTCAAAAAAGTATCTTGCAACCTTCTTGGATGTCTGCCATCTTTCTGGGAGCCTTGGAGCAATTTCTAAAAGAAGTTTTCTTGATCTGTAATGAAGTCCCAATCCCTTTTGGGCGCAGATAGCAAAAGCCCTCATGATAAGGTAGGGCTTCTCAAGGAGTAGTCCCCTATCAGGCAGAAATATTTTCTCTCCAAGCTGTTCTATTCCCTTTGTTATTTCTTTAGCCCTGTGATACCTCTTGGAAGGATTAATTACCTCTTTTACATGCTCAAAAAATAGATCCGAAGAAACCGCAATGGTTTGAAGGTTTTTATGAAGATCCCTCATGAATTTTTCAACACCAAGTAGATCTCTTGAATCATAGTATCTAAGGGCCTTTGCAATTTCCTCTTGATATTCAAAATAGAGTCTATCGTTTTTTCTTCCGCTGGCATGATGGAGTCTATTTCTTATTCCAAAAAGGTTGTCTCTGGCCTCCTTTATGTTTTTAAGTTCCTCCTTGGTGAAAAGACCTTCTTCAAAGAAAGAGTCAAGGTCTTTAAGTCCAAAAAGAACCTTTCCAGTCCAGATAACTGCGTGAAGATCCCTCAGTCCACCTCTGCTTTCCTTTATGTTGGGTTCGAGAAGATATGTATGGTCCCCGAATCTTTTATGCCTTTCTTTTCTGTGGGCCATCATATCTTCCGCAAATTTACTCCTCTCTCCCTTTGTAAAATGTGTCCAAAATACGTCTGAAAGTTTCCGGAAAAGCCTTTGATCACCGCAAATTGGACGGGCATCTAATAAAGAAACCTTAAAGAAAAAGTCTTTTTTGATGTCTTCCATGCAGGCGTCTATGGTGCGAACGCCATGTCCTACTTCAAGACCTGCGTCCCAAAGGGGATAAAAAACTGCATTTGAGACTGCTTCTATAAGGTCTTTTTTTCCTTTTTCATAAAGGAGTAAAAGATCTATGTCTGAATAGGGGAAAAGCTCTTTTCTGCCGTAACCACCCAGGGCCACTAGGCAAATGCCAGAGATACCTTTTTCAAAGGCAGAGTAGAATTTTTGATTTATAAATTCATCTATTACCGATGTGTGCTCAAGAAGGAGCTCAGAGCCCGACAGGCCCTTATCCCAAAGGGCAATTAGGGCCTGCCGGGGTGATAAAAGATCAAAAACGCCTTTTTTTGATAAAAGGCCAGGCATACTGATTTAGGCCTGACTAAATGGCATCCTTGCCATGTTCGCCAGTTCTTACCCTTATAACGTCATCTACTGGAAGGACAAATATCTTTCCGTCTCCGATCTTACCGGTATTGGCAGCATTTCTAATGGTTTCAACAATTTTATCCACCATGTCAGCTTCAACTATAATTTCTATCTTTATTTTTGGTATAAAATCAACTACATATTCAGCGCCACGATATATTTCCTTGTGGCCCTTTTGCCTGCCATGACCTTTAACCTCTGATACGGTCATTCCCTTTATGCCTGCTTCATTAAGGGCATCTTTAACGTCATCCAGTTTAAAGGGTTTGATTATTGCCTCTATTTTCTTCATGGTAATCCTCCATTAAAGATTATAACCCATCTCACTGTGCTGGGTAATATCAAGACCCTGCACTTCTTCTTCTTTGTTGACCCTAAGACCAATAATAACGTCTACTATCTTTAATATTATAAAACTCAGAATAAAGGAATAGATAATTGCAGATCCAGCACCAATTGCCTGTATTATAAATTGATGTGGATTCCCAAAAAAGAGTCCATTTGCCCCGTCTGGATTCCAGTAAGTTGAGGCAAATAACCCTGTGGCCAGGGCTCCCCAAAGTCCACCAACCCCATGAACTGCAACCACATCAAGGGCATCGTCATAACCAAATTTAGTTTTAAGAAATATTGCGAGATAGCAAAGCGCCCCTGCCACAAGGCCTATCATCATTGCCGATACAGGCCCTACAAATCCTGCTGCAGGAGTGATAGCCACAAGACCTGCTACAGCACCAGATGCAGCGCCAAGGGTTGTGGGTTTGCCCTGTATTATCCATTCAGTAACCACCCAGGAAAGCAGTGCACAGCCTGTAGCTATTTGTGTTGTGAAAAAAGCAAGGACAGATATTTTCCCTGCAGAAAGTGCGCTTCCTGCATTAAAGCCAAACCATCCGAACCAGAGGATTCCAGCACCTAAAACAGTCATAGGAAGATTGTGAGGATGGAATGCCTCCTGTCCCCATCCCTTTCTTTTACCAAGTATGATGGCAGCGGCAAGGGCGGCACAGGCAGAGTTTATATGGATTACAGTTCCACCTGCAAAATCAAGGGCGCCAAGTTTGCCCAGCCAGCCTCCTTGCCCCCATACCCAGTGGCAAACAGGCATATAGACAAGGCTTGCCCAAAGGATTGTAAAGACTGTAAAGGCTGAAAATTTAATTCTCTCAGCATAGGCGCCAGAAATAAGTGCAGGAGTAATAATGGCGAACATCAGCTGGAATGCGCAAAAAAGAAGGTCAGGAATGGTATCTGAATAGGGACCTGGACTAAGGCCTACTCCTTTTAGTCCGACATAGCTCAGGTTTCCAATAAAGCCTCCAATATCAGGTCCAAAGGCCAGAGAATATCCATAAAGGACCCAGATCACAGATACCAGTCCGAGGCAAAAGATGCTATGCATTACTGTACTCAATACATTTTTGCCCCTTACAAGACCTCCGTAAAAGAGCGCAAGCCCCGGTGTCATAAACATAACCAAGGCTGTCGCTATTAACATAAAGGCTGTGTCACCACTGTTCATAGTAAGAACCCCCTTAAAATAGATTTAAGTTTTAGAAATTATAGGCGGTCTCACTATGCTGGCTAAGGTCAAGTCCCTGGATCTCGTCGTCTTCAGGCACACGGAGTCCAAAGAATTTGTCAACCACCTTAAAAATTACAAGGCTTACGATGAAGGAATAGACAAGGACTATGAATACACCTGAAAACTGGGTGAAGAAAAAGCTCGGATTTCCAAAAAAAAGGCCGTCAGCTCCGCCTGGGTTCACAGCCTTTGATGCAAAAAGACCAAGCATCAAGGTTCCTGCTAGCCCGCCAAGGCCGTGGATGCCGACCACATCAAGGCTGTCGTCGTACCCGAATTTCTCCTTCATTGAGACCCCATAGTAACAAAGTATGCCAGCAATGATGCCTATAATTATCGCCGAGTTTGGCCCTACAAAACCTGCTGCTGGTGTAATTGTGGCTAGCCCTGCAATTGCTCCAGAGGCAGCACCGAGGGTAGTTGGGTTACCCTGACGAATCTTTTCCATAACGCACCAGGATGCCATGGCAGCCATACCTGCAAGGTGCGTTGATACAAAGGCAGAAGCTGCAACACCATTTGCAGCCAGTGCGCTTCCGCCATTAAAACCAAACCAGCCAAACCACAGAAGTCCTGTTCCTAAAAGGGTAAGAGGCAGATTATGGGGCATGAAGCTCCTAGTGCCAAAGCCTTTTCTTGGCCCAAGGACAAGCGCTGCAGCCAGTGCTGCTGCACCGGAAGTAAGGTGAACAACAAGGCCACCTGCAAAGTCAAGGACTCCACGGCTTCCAAGCCAGCCACCTCCCCAAATCCAGTGGCAAACAGGGTTATAGACAAAGATGGCCCAAAGAAGACTAAACACTATAAAAGGCCCAAACTTTATCCTTTCAGCAAAAGCACCTGTAATGAGTGCAGGTGTAATTACTGCAAACATGCACTGGTAAATCATAAAGACTAGGTGTGGAATTGTAGTTGCGTAAGTGTCACTGGGTGCAGCTCCCACTCCCTTAAGACCAAACCATGAAAGATCTCCTATAACTCCTCCCACATCGGGTCCAAAGGACATGGTATATCCCAGATAGATCCATTCAAAGCTGATAATGGCCACCATAATGAGGCTGTGCATGATGGTTCCAAGCACATTTTTATTCCTCACCATACCACCGTAAAAAAGGCCCAACGCGGGGGTCATTAAAAGGACCAGGGCAGCCGAAACCAGAATAAAGGCTGTGTCTCCTGCAGAAATTTGATGCATAGTTCTCCTCCTTTTAAAAATTTTCCCCCATTATACGAAAAAAATCGATTTTGTTGAGCCATTTTTTTAAAGCAAATACTTTGCCAGGCCCAAAATTTTCTTATAACTAATTGTAATTATTAAGAAAACACCAAAATAAATTTTTTAAATTTTTTAC
>JALXCD010000084.1 GCA_026991135.1 Deltaproteobacteria bacterium
GTTATCATTCGGTAATGCATAGACATTTTGGCTACATTCAAAAGATATTAATCTATGCCTTTGGGAATCCACGTAATATTCTCAAATACGCACAAAAAATCAATGATAAATTCAATAAGACAAAAACCATTAATATTTCTTCTATAAAGGAAAATGAGGCGATTGTAAAACTTTATTGGCACAAAAATTTAAAATTAAGCAGAGATTTTTGTCTTTATAATCAAGGAATATATTCTGCCATCCCGACCATATGGGGTGGAAAATCCTGCCTTGTGAAGGAAGAAAAATGTTTTTTTAAAGGCGATTCCTATTGTCAGTACCATCTTTATTGGGAACCCCAATCTCTTATCAAAAATAAAGTTTTTCAAATTATAGCACCATGGAAAATAGCCAGAGAGTCTATAAAGGAACTAGAAAGGGACAAAAAAATACTTCAAGAGAAATATGAAAAAATTTATTTCCTAAACAAAAAATTAAATGCAAAGGTGGAAGAGCTTTCCGCCCTTTATGAAACTAGCACTGCTGTATTATCTACTCTGGATCTCACAGAACTCCTAGATACTGTCCTAAAGAAGCTAATGGTGATTGCAAAGCTTGACCGGGCAGGCGTCTTTTTGGTGAACAAAAAGGGGCGCTACCTCAATCTTATTCATGCAACAGGCATTGATAAAGAGACTCTTAAAAGGTTAAAGGACTATCGAGTTCCCATTAACAAAAGAAACAATATCATAGCCAGAGCGGCACAATCAAAAAGACCGATACTTGTTGAAGATACAGATAGCATCACTCTAAATAGAAAAAATCCCCTTCTTCTTACCTTTAAACCTAAAGCCTTTATCATTGTCCCGCTTACTGTGAGAAATGAAGTGATAGGAATAATGGTTGGCGATAACTCCTCAAATAAAGATTTTATAAAAGAGATTGACAAAGAACTTCTTACAAGCTTTGCCAATCACATAGCAATGGCCATAGAAAATGCAAATCTTTACAAAAGGATTCAAAACTCTGAAAAAAAATATCGCCGAATTGTTGAAAATATAAATGAGGGCATACTTGTTCTTAACGAAGGCGGTACAATAATCTTTTCTAATAAAAAAATGAATGAGCTAATGAAAGAGGAACTCAAGGGCCTTAACATCTTTGAACTTGTAAAAGATAAAGATGATAGAAAAAAGCTCCTTTCAATTATGATGAATAATTTTAATGGGATGAAGGTAAAGGAAGAAATAGGGCTTCAGCCTAGGGCAGAAAGGGGATTAATTGTACCAACTCTTATGAGTAGCGTTCCAATATTAGATGATGACAACAAAACCATTAAAGGAAGTCTTGCTCTTATTACTGACCTCACACAACAAAAGGTGCTTGAAAGAAAGCTTCTTCAGGCCCAAAAGCTGGAATCTATTGGTACCATGGCTGGAGGTATTGCTCATGATTTTAATAATATTTTAACTGGGATATTGGGATTTACTTCTCTCATGAAGGAAAAGGCCAGTGATCGCCCAGACCTACTACGCTTCATTGATATTATTGAAAATTCAAGTTCTAGGGCCGCTGATCTTGTAAGAAAGATGCTAATTTTTAGTAGGGATACTGCATCACCTGAAGAATATAAAGCATGTAACCCCAAAGAGGTTACTGAAGAGACCCTTTCACTAATAAAAAGTTCCTTTCCTAAAAACATTGAAGTTTCTGTAAAAGGTCTAAATAAGCCACCATCAATAAGATGCAGTTCTTCAAAGCTTCAACAGATAATAATGAACCTATGCATAAATGCCAGGGACGCTATGCCAGATGGCGGTAAAATTACCATTACAATTGAAGAAAGCCCAAGAGACAACCTCCCTATCTTTCTTAAAAAAAGGGCAAAGGATGAAGATTTTTTAAAGATTACTGTTTCTGACACAGGCACAGGCATGAGCCAAGAGATTGTGGATAGAATATTTGACCCATTTTTTACCACCAAGGATGTTGGAAAGGGGTCAGGGCTTGGATTGGCTGTTGTATATGGAATTATGGAGGGGATTGGTGGGCTTGTAGATGTGAAAAGCCAAGTTGGCCTTGGCACAAGCTTCTATCTTTATTTTCCCATTCAAAAAGAAGTGATTGAAAAAGAAAACAAAAATAAGAGTAATGCCCAACTCTTTGGCAATGAAACGGTTCTTGTGGTAGATGACGAAGAAATGATCAGGGTCCTTGCCTCTGAAATATTAAGCCCTTATGGATACAAGATAATAGAGGCAAAGGATGGTGAGGATGCAGTCTCTATTTATAACTCCATGCCTTCGGACGTAGATATAGTCCTAATGGATGTAATCATGCCCAAAATGGATGGGATAAAGGCAGCCAAAAAGATTTTGAGTCTTGATCCTATGGCAAAGATACTTTTTTGTAGCGGCTATAGTTCTGCATCTGAACTATCGAAACTTTCAAAAGAAAACAAGAACCTTTCTAAAAGGCTTATCAAAAAACCATTTCAGGCAGAAAGTCTTATCATGGCTATAAGAGAGGCCCTTGATACTCCAAAAGCCAAATAAAAAGGGGCCAAAAGGCCCCTTAGTTCTTATCACGTTCCAGTTATCCTAAAACTAGAAAAGACCCTTGACCTTACCTGTCTCAACATCTACGTCTATGCGTCTATAGGCAGGGTCTGAACCTGTTCCAGGCATAAGGCTTATGGTTCCGGCAACAGGTACCACAAAACCTGCACCCTTATAAGTCAGGATATCCCTTACAAAAAGCCTCCAGCCCTTGGGAACTCCCTTTAGATTTGGATTGTCTGAAAGGCTAAGATGGGTCTTGACCATACAAGTTCCGAGCTTTGAAAGCTCTGGATCCTTCTCTATAGCCTCAGCCTTAGCCGCTGCCTCAGGAGAATAATCTACTCCATCTCCTCCATAGACCTCTTTTGTTATCATCTCTATTCTCTTTCTGAGTGGTACATCCAGATCATAGAGGAAACGGAAGTCGTTTTCTTCCTCGCAGGCATCGATTACTGCATCTGCAAACTCAAGGGCACCTTCTCCACCCTTAAGCCAGTGTTCAGAGACTGCGACCCTTGCACCTGCCTGTTCACAAAGACGCCTTACTGCAGCAATTTCATCCTTTGTATCAGTGTAGAATGCATTAATACATACAACAGGGTTGATACCGGCTTTCTTTACTGTTTCGATGTGGTGCAAAAGGTTTTCGGTTCCCTTTTCTACCCAGTCAACATGCTCTTCATTATATTCTGGTGGCATAGGACGGCCTGGACGTGGAATAGGAGCACCACCATGACACTTAAGGGCCCTAATTGTGGCCACTACCACTGCACAATTTGGCTTAAGACCACTGAAACGACACTTTAAATTCCAGAACTTTTCAAAGCCAATGTCAGCACCAAAGCCACTTTCTGTTACCAGATAGTCACCGAGCTTGAGCCCCACAAGGTCAGCAATTACAGAGGACTGGCCAATGGCAATATTTGCAAATGGTCCAGCATGAATCAGACAGGGCTGCCCTTCAATGGTCTGCATGAGATTTGGATTCACTGCCTCAACCATCCATGCAGTCATTGCACCTGCCACTTCAAGGTCTTCTGTAGTAATTGGCTTTCCAGTCCTATCGTATGCAACAACTATCTTTCCAATCCTTTCCCTCAAATCCTTAAGGTCTCTTGCTACGGCCAGAATTGCCATAATTTCAGAGCTAACGGCAATGTTAAAACCGCTTTGCATGGTCATTCCGTCCATATGCCCGCCAAGGCCTATTGTGATATTTCTAAGGGCCTGGGCACAAAAATCGATTATCCAGCGAAATTCGACCTTTTTGGGATGGACATTCAATCTTTTTAGGCCCCTTTGGGCTAGCTGTTCATCAGTATAATTGCACTCATGCTGCATTCTTGCGGTAAGGGCTGTCATACCCAGGTTGTGGGCATTCATTATTGCATTTATATCCCCGGTAAGACCAAGGGAAAATTTTGAAAGAGGAATGACCTGGGCAAGTCCTCCACCAGCAGCACTTCCCTTAATATTAAATGTGGGGCCACCAGATGGCTGCCTCAAGGCACCCACTACGTTTTTTCCACGTTTCCCCAAGCCTTCCATCAATCCAACCGCACAAGTACTTTTTCCTTCTCCAAGAGGTGTGGGGGTAATTGCAGTAACATCAATGTATTTGCCATCGGGTTTATCCTTGAGTCTTTCAAGGGTCTTTGCATAATCGATCTTTGCGACATAGTGGCCATAAGGTAAAAGCTCTTCCTTTTCAAGACCAAGTTCCTCTCCAAGCTGGTAAACTGTTTTCATGGTCTCTTCGGCAGCCTCAGCAATCTGCCAGTCTTTCATCTTGGTGGGATCTAACTTCATGGGTTTCCTCCTGAAAAAATTTTTTCTTCCCTTGGACGCCTCAATGGTTATCTTTTAAAGCAACCAAGGTTGAATGAATAACAATTCAAGATTGTTACCTTGAAAACAATTTATGTCAATCCCTAAGGAGAACTATTGTGTTACTAGAAATAGACCCTGAAAGACCTGTTCCCAGAAAGATAAATAAGGCTGTTGAGGCCCTTAAAAAAGGAGAAGTGATAATTTATCCCACAGACACCTGTTATGGAATGGGGGCAGATATCTTTAATAAGGGGGCCATTGAAAAGATATATAAACTTAAAGGCATACCTAAAAACAGACCATTTAGCTTTGTGTGTTCAGACCTAAGTCATATCAGCCAATATGCAAGGGTTACGGATTTTGCCTACAGAATACTAAAAAGATATCTGCCTGGACCATATACCTTCGTCCTTGAAGGCTCAAGACAGGTGCCAAAGATGATGCTTACCAAAAGAAAAACGGTTGGTATAAGGATTCCCGATCACTCTGTATGCCTTGAAATTGTAAGGGGACTTGGAAACCCGGTCATAAGTACGACGGTTTCCATTGGAGACAATATCTTTTCAGATCCTAAGGAGATGGCAAAAAAATTTGGTAAACAAGTGGCCATAATTGTAGATTGTGGAATTATCCCTCCAGAGCCATCAAGCGTAATCTCACTCATCAATGATGAGATAGAAATACTCAGGGTTGGGAAAGGGGATTGTTCGATCTTTGAGGCGTGATGAAATTGTAGGCAGGTCAAAGTGTCTTTGACCTGCCTTTATCCGTTTTTTAATCGCTGGTTATGTATATTATCTTCATGGAATCCTTTTTAACTGCTGTATGATGCCCGCCTGGATAGGTTGCTGTTATTGTAAAATGACCGCTTCTTGGGATTTTATACCTGATACATCCATGGCTGGCATAGCCGATTCCCTTTGAATCTATGGAGCCAACGGAAGGCTCAAGATTTTTCAAAAGCGGACATTCATTTTTAAGGGTGATAGTTTTAACACGACCCCATAATTTCAGCTTCAATTTGGAATCAAAACCTGCTCCACCGTTTGCCCTGTCAGTTGAAAGGCCTGAGACGCAAATGGCACCCATCCCTGTTGCTCCATGCAAAAGGTTTACCCCTGGCATTACAAAGGTCCATTTCGCATATCGGCCAGGAGAATTAAGCCAGTACCAACCATAAACACTAACTCCATTTGACTGAAATGATGTAGCCTCTAACTCATGCATGGTTGCTGAAAACAAAAGGGATGGAGAAATAAATAGTGTGAGAACAATAATCAAAAACATAAAATAACCAGTCCCATTTTGAGCTTTCATAGAAATCAACCTCCTTCTAGGG
>JALXCD010000085.1 GCA_026991135.1 Deltaproteobacteria bacterium
CTATATAAGCCCAATAAAAAATTAAGGCAATAGCACGAAATTAAGTTGCAGTAAGATTCTATTTCTCTTAAATTTCACAAAAAATTAGAGGAGTGTTTCTCATAATGAGGCTTTTTTGCAGGCTTTTCTTTTTCTTTTTTTTAATACTTTTTTGGGTAGGAGCAGCTTATTCTGAATCCTTCTATATTGCCCCAGCACTCGAGGTGCCTCTTAGAAGTGGAACAGATTTTTCAAAAAAGATAGTAGCGGTATTAAAAGATGGTACAAGGGTAGAACTTTTAAAAGAAGAAGGCCCCTGGGCCTTTGTTCAGACCCCAAAGGGAAAGAAAGGATGGATTTTGAAAAGATTTTTGTCATCCGAGCTTCCGCCAAAACTTAGAGTAGAAAGGCTTAAGGAACTAAATAAAAAGCTCACAGAAGAAAACAGGTCCCTTAAGGAAAAGGTCCGTAATGGCTTGAAACAACTTGATGAGTGTCAAAAAAAATTCAATGTCTGTATTGACACCAGAGAAAAGATAACCAATGATTTTAATGAATTAAAGAAGGACGCAGCCGGAGTCCTTGAGACAAAAAGGCTCCTTTTGGAAACACAAAAAAGGCTTGAAAAGGTTGATAGTGAAAGACTGAAGCTAAAACAACAGCTAAGCTCAATAAAGGCAAATTCCAATATAAAATGGTTTTTGGCAGGAGGAGGAGTCTTATTAATTGGTTGGATTCTTGGGCTAATTAGTAATAAAAGGAGGAGAAGGCGTCCAAGTCTTCTATAAAAATGGCTGAAAAATCAATAAAGAGACCGTGTCCAAGATGTGGAACAATTGTTAATTTTTCTGAAAATCCCTTCAGACCCTTTTGCAGTAAAAGATGCAAGATGGCAGATCTTGGCTCCTGGTTAAAGGAAGAATATTATATTTCCACCTCATTTTTTGAAGTAAAAATGGAAGAACAGATTGCAAAGGGTGATAAATAGATGAACGAAAAATACGATGTGGTAATCCTTGGCTGTGGCCCTGCAGGTCTTCAGGCAGCTATTCATGCTGCAAGAAAAAGGGTTTCGGTCCTGGTTCTTGGAAAGCCTGAAGCAAGCAGCCTCTATAAGGCCCATATTGAGAATTATTGCTGCATTGAAGGCGTTAGAACTGGGAAGGAGCTTCTGGAGACAGGTATTAAACAGGCAGAGAAATTTGGAGTGGATTTTTCCCGTGAAGATGCTGTTAGGACTGAGATGACAGAAGAAGGATTTAAGGTAGAGGTAGAGTCAGGAAAGATAATATCCTGTCTTTCCTTGATAATATGTACAGGTATTAGCAGAAAGGGCCTTGGGCTTAAGGGAGAGAAAGAACTTGTTGGAAGGGGCATAAGCTATTGTGTGGATTGCGATGCCAATTTTTACAAAGGTGCCAAAGTTGCCGTCTTTGGAAGTGGAAGTGCGGCCGTCCATGGTGCCCTAACCCTCAAAGATATTGCCTCAAAGGTTTATCTAATCAGCAATAAGGAATTTGATATCAGTCCTGAACTTGAGGCTCATCTTAGGGGCACAGAGATAAATCTATTTGTTCCAAGAAAGATTAAAGAACTTGTTGCAGATGAAAACCTAAAGGAGATTGTACTTGACGATGGCACAAGGCTAGAGCTTGACGGGCTTTTTATTGAACAAGGTGCCAAAGGAGCAATGGAGCTTGCAACCTTTTTGGGTGTACAGCTCGATCCAGAAAAATTCACTCACATAGTAGTGGATAAGGATCAGGCAACAAATGTCCCCGGCATTTTTGCAGCAGGTGATATTTGCGGAACTCCTTATCAGATGGCAAAGGCCGTTGGTGAAGGCTGTATAGCAGGACTTTCTGCAGGAAGCTATTGTCAGAAGAAAAAGAGGGAATCAAAAAAGAAATGATTTTAAAAGAATTTATTGTTGGGCCACTTCAGGTCTGTGCATATTTGATAGGATGCAAGGAGCAGAAAAAGGCGGTTATAGTTGATCCGGCCGGAAGCGAAAGGATGCTGGCAAACACCATAAAAGACCTTGGACTTGAGCTTATCGGTATATGGAATACCCACGGACATCCAGACCACACGTGCGGAAACGAGCTGATGAAAGAACTTACTGGGGCTCCAGTCTTTATGCATCAGCTTGATGATGAGCTTTTTAGAAGAAATGATGTGGTCAGCATGTTTCTGGCATGGGGTTTTAGCCCGGCCCCTCCTGCCGATAAATACCTTACGGATAATCAGGAGCTTTCTGTTGGCAACCTTAAATTTAAAGTCATCCATACCCCTGGCCATTCACCTGGCTCTGTCTGTTTCTATGGACAAGGCCTTCTCATCACGGGGGATACCCTTTTTATCGATGCCATTGGAAGGACTGACCTTCCAGGCGGGGACTACAATATATTGATGGAATCATTAAGAAATAGAATCTTTCCTCTTCCAGATACCACCCTGGTTTTGCCAGGTCATGATTATGGTCCAAGACCCAAGGACACCCTTGGAAATCAAAAAAGAACAAATCCATATCTAACACAGCTTCTTTGACGAGGGATCTGTATCTAAGAAAAATATCCTGCCAGGAGCCTTTACCCATCTGCAAATGGTGGGATGAGCTCGCCCAGGCTATTAAAGAAAACCAGGTTATTATTGTCACCGGTGAGACCGGCTGTGGGAAGACAACCCAGATACCCAAAATTTGCCTTGTGGCGGGAAGGGGCAAAAGGCGCATTATTGGCTGCTGCCAGCCAAGAAGGATAGCTGCCATTAGTGTTGCACAGAGGGTTTCGCAAGAGCTTTCTCCCATTGGGAAAAATCTTGTCGGCTATAAAATCAGATTTAATTTCAGGCTTCCCGAGGCTCTAAAAATTAAATTCATGACCGATGGAATCCTTCTTTCGGAAATGCAAAAGGATCCTTCCCTTTCCGCTTATGACACAATCATCCTTGATGAGGCCCATGAAAGAAGCATAAATATTGATCTTATCTCAGGAATCCTAAAGAGGATACTTGAAAGGAGAAGGGATCTAAAGGTCATAATTACATCTGCCACCATGGAGGTGGAAAAGTTTCAAAAATTTTTTTGCAATCCTCCTGTTTATCACATTGAAGGAAGACAGTTCCCTGTAGAGATCATATATGAAGAAAGGATATTCGGGCCTGAAAAAAAGGAACTTTCCCTTAACGAAAAGGTCCTTCTGGTAGTTAAAAAAATACGGTCTCTAGATACCTTTGGAGACATATTGGTCTTTCTGCCAACGGAAAAATCCATATATGAAACAAAAAGGCTTCTTGAAAAGGAACTCAGGGAAGAAATTGTAATCCTGCCCCTTTTTTCAAGGCTATCAAAAAGGGAACAGACAAATATTTTTAAAAGGTTTAATAGGCAAAAGGTCATCCTTTCAACCAACATTGCAGAAACATCAATTACAGTTCCAGGTATAAGGTATGTAATAGATTCAGGGCTTGCAAGAATTAGCCAGTACAACATTAATGCTCATATTAAGGGCCTTCCTGTCTCAAAGATATCAAAGGCCAATGCCAACCAGCGGGCAGGAAGGGCTGGACGAATGGAAAAGGGACTCTGTATCCGCCTCTTTGAAGAAGAGGATTTCCTTTCAAGGGATGACTTTCAGCTTCCAGAGATTCAAAGGTGCAGTCTTTCAGAGGTCATTCTAAAGCTACTTTATCTGGGTCACAAGGATATAGAAAACTTTCCCTTTATTGATCCTCCAAAACGTGCAGCCATAAAGGAGGGGGTGCATCTTTTGCTTGAGCTTGGCGCCATTGATAAGGAACTTAATTTGACTCCAATGGGGAAAAAGATGGCAAGGCTTCCTCTGGATCCAAGGCTTTCAAGGATCATTTTTCAGGCAAGGGAAGAAGGTGTTCTTGAAGAAATTATCTGTATTGTCTCTGCCCTTTCCCTTCAGGACATCTGGGAAGCTAGTAAAAATAAAGACGATTCTGGTCAGGCTGATTTTATTGACAAGCGCTCAGATTTTTTTACTTACCTAAGGTTATGGAATGAGATTGCACGTTTAAAGAAAAAGGGAGTCACAAGAAGGGAGCTTAAGGAATTTTTATCAGAAAATTCCATTTCCTTTCAAAGAGTTAGGGAATGGGAAGATATTTCAAGTCAGATTGGACAGCTTTGCTATGAGCTTAAGATAACGAAAAAAAAGGAAATTAACTTAAATTTTAAAAACAAAATATTAAGATGTGATTCATCAAATATCCCCTTTTTTGAAGCCATTCACAGAAGTCTTCTAACAGGCTTTCTGGGAAATATTGCCATCAAAAAGGAAAAAGGAAGGGCCTTTTTGGGTACAAAGGGAAAGGAGATATTTATCCATCCTTCTTCTTCCCTTTTTAAGGAAGCACCCAAGTGGATCGTATCTGCCGAACAGGTCAGGACCACAAAACTTTTTGCAAGGACTGTAGGACCCATAAAACCTCAGTGGGTGGAAGAATTTGCTCCTTCCCTTTGTAAATATCAATACTTTGAACCAAAATGGTCAAAGGAGCGTGGAGAGGCTGTAGTAAAGGAGGCAGTCAGATTTTACGGCCTTACAATCATTTCGGGGAGGTCTCGCTCTTTAAAGGCCATTGATGCGAATGAGGCAAGAAGGCTACTCATCTCTGAAGGGCTTACCAGATGTCAGCTAAAAGGCCATTATATGTTTAATGAACACAATAAAAAGGTTCTGGATGAGCTTTACGGATACCTTAAAAAAAGACGCCTTTCAGAAGATTTGCTGGATGAAGCCGTTATAGAAGCTTTTTTTAAAAGGGTACTGGATGTACTGATGGAAGAGACAGGAGTTCAGATTATTGATGAAATGAGCCTCATTAAAGCAATAAAACTTTCTAGAAATGGAGAAAGCACTTTATTTCTAAACAAGGAACTTGTTTTTTCAAGGGCAGTCTTGGAGTCTTCAGAGCTTTTATATCCCGGACATATTGAAATTGATGGGCAAAGCCTTCCCCTTGTCTATCATTTTTGCCCAGGCCTTTCAGAAGACGGTGTTACAGTAAAGCTTCCAGTGATTTTAATACCTTTTCTAGAATTCAAGACCCTTGAATGGCTTGTCCCCGGTCTTTTGGAGGAGAAGATAGAATTTTTTCTAAAAAGGGGCCTTAGGAAAAAGGAAATATTTAGAGATACGGAGATAAAGAGTCTTTCAAGGGATGTAACAAAGGCCCTTAACTTTCAGGAAGGGGATCTCAAAAATGAGCTTATCAAAAAGGTTCATGAACTAAAGGGCATCAAGCTTTCTCTGAGTGAACTTCCTTCAGAAAAGGAGCTTCCACCGCATCTTAGATTTCGTATAGAGGTTATTGACCGGGGTCAAAATGTTATTCTTGCTGGAAGGGATATTGAAGATATCAAAAATGGCCTTATTGAAATGGGAATAAACCGTCTTTTAGAGTGGAAAGAATGGAAAAGGACACTGGAGAAGATAACGGATATAAAAGTAAAGGAATATGAACCAGCCATCTTTAAAAAAGAGATTGATGTTGGAGAATTTGGCCAGATAAAGATAAAGGCCTTTTTAGGGTCGACAAAAGATAATGAAAATAGCGAAAAACTAGCAGTAAAGCCATATATTAGCAAAAAAGAGCAAAAAAACGAA
>JALXCD010000086.1 GCA_026991135.1 Deltaproteobacteria bacterium
TCTCCTTGATTATGAACTGTATCAATTATATAAAAATAAGTATTATTTTGCAAAAATTTGTAATAATTATACATAATTATACAAAGTTAGTTCTTAATTTAAATAGAGAGTTTCTCAGAGGTCTCTATTTTGTGTATGAAAGTCTTGTAAGCATATCTGCGGGACAGGCTCTTTTACTGTCAATGTGTATGCTGATTGTTTGACCTTTATCTTTTATTGTGCTTTATTATTTCTTTAGTACACTTTTGATTTTTTGAGTTAATGCAATAGGTGTGATTGGTTTAGATATATAATGAATACCCTTTTCAAGCACACCGTGTCGGACAATTATATTTTCAGTGTAGCCAGACATGAAAATAACCTTAATCCCCGGTCTTTCTTTTCTTATGCTTTCCGCAAGCTCTCTACCATTTATTTGTGGCATAACAACATCCGTAATTAATAAGTGAATTTCTCCGTCATATTTATGCATAATATCTATTGCTTCTTTACCAGAAGTGGCCTTAAGGCAATTATAGCCAAGGGGTTTTAGTGTATCTTCAATGAGCTGACAAATGGATGGATTATCATCAACAATTAGGATTGTTTCATTTCCATAGGGTAATCTTCCCTTGATAGAATTATCATCTTTTTTCTCTTTTTTACTCTTCTTACTGGCTGGTAAATATATTTTGAATGTTGTTCCCTTACCTTTTTCACTGTAAACATAAATATAACCACCATGCTGTTTAACAATACCATATACAGTCGCAAGGCCTAGTCCAGTACCCCTGCCCAGTTCCTTAGTTGTAAAAAACGGGTCGAATATCTTTGACATAACCTCTTCATCCATGCCTTCTCCTGTATCGCTTATGCTCAAGAGAACGTAGCGCCCTGGTTTGACCTCTCTATGTTTTTCTGTATAAAGTTCGTCAAGTTCAACCTCAGCGGTTTCAATTGTTATTTCACCCCCATCGGGCATGGCATCTCTGGCATTAACTACTAGGTTCATGAGGATCTGTTCTATTTGAGCGGGATCAGCCTCGACGATACAGCTGTCTTCAGACAAATAGGTTTTAAAGACTATGTCTTCACCCACCATTTTACCCAAAATTTTTAGAAAATCCTTTATGATGGTATTTATAGATATGACCTCTCTTTTAAGAACCTGTTTCCGGCTAAAGGCCAGCAACTGCCGTGTTAAGGTGGAAGCTTTACTACTGGCATCATGAATGGCCTTTATTTTATCATATATTGGATCACTGGGAGGGATTTGAGCAAGCAACAACTCGGAATAGCCTATTATTATGCTGAGAATATTATTAAAATCGTGGGCGACACCACCGGCAAGCCTGCCAATGGATTCCATCTTCTGGGCCTGTTGAAGCCTCCGTTCGAGTTCGATCCGTTTTGCTATCTGCTTTTCCAGATCTTGATAGGCCTCAAAGATTTCACGGGACATGAGATTGATGGCATTTACTGTACTGGTTAGTTCGTCATTTTCTGTGAATCTGTTAATGGGCCGGTCAAGTGTAAGTGGCTCCTGCTTGAGGCCCAATTTGATGCTTTTTGTGTACTCCTGAATGGCAATTAAGTGCCTGGAAATAAGACGATGGAACAAGAAAATAATGGCTATAGAGAGGAGAAACATCAGTAGCAGGTTCTGGAAAAATGTTATAAAGATTAAAGATCGAGCTTTTGCGATAGCAGACTGTTTTGATGCCTCAACTGTAAGCTTGCCAAGAAAGATTTTTCTCCCTTTATCCTGATGATAAAGGGGAACGGTTTTTTTTATATTGTTGTTACTACCCGGACTTCCGCTGCGTACAACTATCTTTCCATTTTCATCGGTGATTTGGAAAAAAACAATATCATTGTTTAGCAAAAAACCCTTCATTGCAAGGCTCAATGAACGAGTGTCCATTATCCAGAGACTTTGCTCTATAAATGATTTGTTAGTTGTAACAATAGTATCAAGTTCTTTTTTAATAAAAGAGATTCTTTCCTGGTATTGCTGATATGATATGATGATAGAAATTACCAGGGACATCATTGTCCCTGACAATATAGTACAAAGAGCAAAACATCTACCTATTTTACTCTTAAACCATTCTGGCATTTCTATCATTTTCACCATTGATTAAGAATTCCTTCAAGGTGTGGCAGATGGGCCTTTTCTATAATGTGTCGGATGGTTCCATCCTTTTGCATCTGATGAATAGTGTAGTTGAATTCATCAAGTATCTTGACAAATGGAGAACCCTTTCTGATCAAAAGCCGAAAGGCAATTGTAGTTAACGGATAAGGATTGATACATATATTTTTATACTCTTCGGAAATTGAGCCTCCTTCCTTGAGTTTTTCTTGAAGAAAGAATGCTGCAACAAAACCATTTAGGATGAAGATATCCGCACGATTCTTAATGAGCATCTTGAAGGCGCTATCCAGGGTTGGAACCCAGGTAATCATGGCCCCTTTTAATTTTTCTTTGGTCCAACCTGCACCCAGTGTCTCAACGACTCTATATTTTTTAATTGTTTTCAAAGATCGTTTAGACAAAGATCGTATAGACATTATTTCCTTTACTCGGGGATTGTGCCTGTTGAGAAATATATGTTCGGAAACTAGAAGAATGGGATCGGAAGCAAGAAAAAATGGTTTTCTCTCACTTGTAAGGATGGTGACCATGCCATCAGCCTTTCCGGCAGCCACGATCTTCTGAGCCCGGGCCCAAGGATAGAGCTCTACCTTAATGGGAATATTCATGCGATAAAATGCTTCTGTAATAATCTCATAGAAAATGCCAGTAGGTTTCCCGTCATCTCCACGGTAAATAAGTGGCGGGTAATCCTCATCGTCTATCCAGTGAAAGACCTTTGTCTCATTTGCGTTGACAGAATTGACTATCAATACCAGTGCAAAGAGTAAGCAGGTAACTATTTTCATAACAGACTCTTTGTGCAATCTATGCAATCTAAAAGGAAAGATCCAAGCTCCATCCTTGACGCTATAAGTAATTGGTTTCATACATTTTTTATCGGTCCTAATTTAGGAAACCTATAAGTGAGTATAGCAGAAGTGTGAAATACGAGTCAAATATATCCCCTAAGTTCTAAGATAAGAAATAGAGAGAGGGACCCAACTTAAGGGTATAGAAGTGATAAAGGTAAAAAATAATTCAATAAGACATTGGGTTACTTTTACAATCCAGCTAAAAATTTTTTAGAACAAAACCAATCCAATTTTTCTTTAAAAATGGTTTTATCCCTTGCAAGTAGTGTCGGGTCAAAACAAAAGTGATATGCTCTTATTTATCTTATCCAACATTCAAATCTTAAGCGTTAATTTCGTGAAAATAACCAGGAAAAATTTGTCACCCCTTCGACAAAATTGTATGGTGTAAATCTTTTGGAAAGGGTGTTTTTGAAATGATGAGTGAAAAAAGAATTAAACGGCTAAGGCGTTCATTGTTGGCAAGGGGTCTGGACGGAGCCTTGATTTTTGGCCCTGAGAATAGATTTTATTTTTCTGGATTTTGGGCAGAGGATCTGGGCTGCACAGAATCTTCAGGGTGTCTTTTGATAACAAGGGATGAGAATTTTCTTCTTACAGATGGAAGATATGAAGAGCAGGCAAGAAGGGAGGCCAAAGGCTTTAATGTTCAAATTTATAAAAGGGGTCTGAAGGGGCTTTTAAAGAGGCTTTTTGGGGAGCTTGAAATAAAAAGATGTGGTCTTGAAGGGAATTATATCTCGTATTTTCGGGCAAAATCCATAAAAGGTGCCTTTCCAAAAATAAAATGGGTTGAGCTTAGTGGAATTTCCGAAAGGATGAGGTCGGTAAAGGACAAGGAGGAGATTGAAAGGATACGGGCTTCTCAAAGGGTTAATGAAGAGGTCTTTGAGGAGGTCCTTTCAAAGATTAGGGTAGGTATGAGTGAAAAGGAGCTTTCCTTTATGATTCTTAAGGGACTTATGGAAAGGGCAGATGGCCCGTCCTTTCCCACAATAGTGGCATCCGGTCCTAACAGTTCTCTGCCACATGCAGTTCCTACAGATAGAAGGATACGGAAACACGAGCCTGTCATTATTGACATGGGGGCGCGTCTTCATGGGTACTGTTCTGACATGACAAGGACGGTCTTTTTGGAAGGGCCAGATAAAGAATTTAAAAAGATATACGAGATAGTAAAGGATGCCCAAAAAAGGGCAAAGGAAATGATAAGGGCCGGGATCACAGCAAGGAAGGCGGACAGTTTTTCAAGGGATTATATTACTGAAAAAGGTCTTGGAAAATACTTTATGCATTCCTTGGGGCATGGAGTTGGAATAGCAATTCATGAGGCCCCGGCACTTTCTAAAAGAAACAGGAAAAAACTTAAGGCCGGTATGGTAATTACCATTGAGCCTGGCATTTATCTTCCTGGAAAGGGAGGAGTAAGGCTTGAGGATATGGCGGTTGTGAAGGAAGATGGAGTTGAGGTAATTACCTCTAAAAAGTGGTTTTATGAATTTTGACCCCAATGAACAAAAGGAGCTAAGCCTTACTGAGCACCTGGCAGAGCTTAGAACAAGGCTTATAAGGTCAATCATTGCAATTACCGTTGGTTTTTGTATCTCCTACGCATTCATAGAGCCAATTTTTTTGATTCTTTCAAGGCCCCTTGAAGAGGTGCTTCCCCCTGGCTCAAGCCTTATCTTTACATCCTACCCCGAGGCCTTTTTTACATATCTAAAGCTTGCCTTGACCTGCGGGATATTTATGGCAAGCCCCTTTGTGCTTTATGAGATTTGGGCATTTGTTGCCCCTGGCCTTTACCCCCATGAAAAGAGGCTGGCCCTTCCCTTTGTGCTTTTTTCAAGCATCTTTTTTATTGGAGGCGGCTTTTTCGGATATATTGTCGTATTTCCTGCTGCCTTTAACTTCCTGGCAAGCTACGCAGGAAAGGACCTTAAGCTTCTTCCAAGTGTAAGCGAATATTTTAGCCTTACAGTTAAGCTTCTTCTGGGCTTTGGGGCAGCCTTTGAGCTTCCGATCTTTATGGTCTTTATGTCCCTTATAGGAATCATTGATGCAAGGATGCTTCGAAAAAACAGAAAATACGCCCTTCTAATAGTATTTATCCTTGCAGCCATTCTCACCCCTACCCCTGATGTAATAAACCAGTGCCTTTTGGCAGCCCCCCTCCTTGTCCTTTATGAAATAAGTATCTGGCTGGTTGCCCTTATTGGCAAAAGGAAAGTATCTTTAGGATAGTTTTTTTATTGTAAATATCTTCAATCCCCCAGACCCTTGCCTGAAATAATGCATTTTCTGCTATCTTTTCATGGTCAGCCGATGGAATGGAAATTTCTGAAAGGCACTTGGGGCAGTTGATCTTATTAAGCCATAGGCCAAAGGATTTTGCGGTTTCCTTGGCTGCCATTTTGTCATCAAGCCCCTTTTCTATGCCAAAACACCTTTTCCCAAGTTGCGCGATCTTTTGAGGTTCGTCTTTTTCTTCTGCCTTCCAGTTCATCCACCCTGGAAGAAGGGCTGCAAGGCCCTGTCCATGGGGAATGTTGTAAATAGCACTTAAAGAATGCTCAATGAGATGGACAGGAAAGGGGTGATCCCCAACCCCTGCACGGGTAAGACCGTTAAGGGCAAGGGTTGCGGCCCACATAAGGCTTGCCCTGCTGTCATAATCTTTGGGGTTTTTCATGGATGATTCAGTGGTTTCCATGATAACCCTTATAAGGCCCTCTGCTATCTCATCCTGGACAGGGGTCTTGGGATAGGGGCCGTTAAAATATGGTTCAAGAAGGTGACATATTGCATCAACTCCTCCAAAGGCCGTGTAATTTTCAGGAACAGAAAAGGTGAGTTCAGGGTTCAGGAAGGATACCTTTGGGAAAAGGTGTGGAGAGCCTGCCGCAAGCTTAAGCCCCTTTTCCATGTTGGTTATAACCATAAAGCCATTCATCTCAGAGCCAGAGGCAGCAAGGGTTGGAATGCAAAAAACAGGAAGGGCCTCCTTTATCTCCTTTTTGCCTTCAAAGACCTCCCAGACATCCCCGTTAAGCTTAACCCCGCAAGAAATGGCCTTTGCCGTATCCATAGAGCTTCCGCCACCAAGGGCAAGAAGCATCTCAATTCGGTTTTTTCTGACAATCTCTATTCCTTCTTGAACCTTGTCAAGAAGGGGGTTTGACTGGACTCCTTCAAGGGTCCAGAAATTTATTCCTCCCTCCTTAAGAACCTTAACTACCCTGTCATAGGCCCCAGAGCCCCTGGCGCTTTTTTGCCCAATAACCAGAAGGCAGCTTTTGCCATATTCTCTAAGCTCTATTGCTATCTTGTTCAGGGCATCTTTTCCAAATATGATCTTTGTAGGATTGTGAAATTCAAAATTTTTCATGTCCTACTCCTTTTTAGGCTCCTTCTTTTGATGGCCGAATGAAGGAAAGAAATTATAGCCCTATCTCCTTTAAAAACCTTTCCATTCCAATCTTTTTGATTACCCTGTCAAGCCTTGATTTTATCTTAACGTTTTCAGTAAAAAGGGCTGCTATCTTTGAAAGAAGCTCTATTCCTTCCTCATAGGTCTTTATAATTGCAATATTTTGGCCTGGGACAGGTTTTGAGCCACCATGTCCGCCAACAAAAACCTGAAATCCCCTTTTAATTCCCACAAAGCCTACATCTAATACATTTGCCCATGAACAACAGGCAGGACAGCCAGCTATTCCAACCTTTAGCTTTTTTGCAATTGGTTGACGTCCTATCTTCTGGATTATGGCGTCTGAAAATGGAAAGGTCTCCTGAAGGGCAAACTTACAATAGGGCCTTCCTACACATACCCTTGGTTGAGAGATGTCCCTTGCTGTTTTTGCATAAAGGTTAGTTTTGGATAATTTTTCAAGGGCTCTTTGGCCTGTCTCTTTTGTTAGGTTAAGAAGCATGAATTTTTGTGCTGTAGTTATGTGAACTTTACAGTCAAGCTCTTCCGAAACTTCTGAAAGTGCCTTAAGGTCACTGGCGCTAGGGCAGGCTCCATTGGGAACTTCGATATATATTGCATAGGAGCCATCTTTTTGTGGAACGAGGCCCGGTATAATCTCTTTTTTATTTTTGCCCATTCGTGCCTCCTTAGTAGTTTAAATAAAATAATAGCCCTATTTGTTTAGAATACAACAGGTTTAGGCGTATGTTAAAGTTGCAAGATAAAAAGATTATGAGAAATCTTTTAAGGGAATACCCTTTAATTTTTGAAGAATGTTTTTTTTAGTGTTAAAGAAAAGAATATTTTTTATCATGTCAATGATAAGAACGAGGGACCTTATGCCAAAGAAAATTCTTGCCCTTTTAATAACAGTTGCCTTTTTACAGGGCTGTTCACTTATCCCAAGAAACCAAATCAGGCCAGTGGCCAAGGGTGAACGCTGGAGAGTAAGGCTCATCAAATATGAAAATGGCTCTGATTTTGTTAAAAAGGGAGGATTTGAGCACCCTTATGATTTTTCCCTACTTAAACTCAATAGAATCCTTGGCGCTATCTATTACAGGAATTCAGAGCTTTTTGGAAGTGGTAAAAAGACAAGGCTTTTTAATAAAAGGGTCAGGGCAACCCTTCTAAAACCGTTAAAACAGGCCTTTTCTATGGCAAGACCTGATGAGGTGGTTGATTTTTCCTTCATGCTCTCGGAGAGGAAATTGGTCTTTTTTAATCATGACCTTTTTACTAGTGGAATCATGTTCGTGAAGGATGGCAAACTGAATGTAGTAATGAGAGTTGTGGATTTTCAGGTGGAAAATTTTGCCGATGCCTTGAGGCAGTTTGCCGGTGATCCTACAGGGCGTGCGTTAAGAAATCCCTGGGAATTTGTTGTTGGGCCTGGTCAAAGGCTTAAACCTTCTAAAAAATCAGGCCTTGGGATATTTCAGGAGTCAGTATATCCAAATTGGCTCATAATTGACCTTGATTATGAGTTTGGTCCTGCACCTTTAAAGGCCCGCAAAAAGTTCAATGTCCCCCAGGTCCTTACTCCAGGCTCTGCTCCCCCAAAGGTGAAATTTGAACCTGTAAAACCAGGTGAAGGGGCGGTAAAGACAAAGACCTATACCCCAGTTGATGATCCGGAAGTGAGGAAAAAACTCCAGGTCCTAAGAGACCTTTATAACAGTGGGGCTATTAGCAGAAAGACCTATGAGAGAAAGAAGGAGGAGCTTTTATCCCGCTAAAGGGCATTTTGCCTTAAAAGATCCTTTATGAACTTTTCATAAATAAAGGTGCTATCAGGGGTAAAGGGCTCTTTTTTCATAAGTTTTTCAAGCCCTTTTAGGGAAAGAAATCTAAAATCCTCAACTTCGGTCTCCTGGGGCCTAATTGCACCTGAAAACCTGCATGAAAAAAGCCTTCCAAAGACCCTGTTCTTTTCATCTTCAAAGAAAAATTCAGCATGCATTTTAAGTTCCGGGCAATCTATGCCGGTCTCCTCCTTAAGTTCCCTTTTTGCATTTTCCAAATAGGTCTCCCCCTTTGCCACAACACCACCAGCAGCTATCTCCCACATCCCCGGGTAGATGTCCTTTTTTAGGGTTCTTTTTTGACACAAAATCCGTTTCTTACCGTCAATTACCACAATATAGGTTGCCCTGTGAATCAGCCTTTTTTGGCGCATCTCTTTTCTGGTGGCAACGCCAATTTCATTGTTCTTTTCATCAACAATTATTACGGGTTCGTCTTGATCCAGTGGTTTCACAATGAGTCTCCCCTTTTAATTTTATAAGGCCAAGGCAGTTGCATATTGGTAACTTTGTGATACCTTGATACAATGAATGGTTATTCAGTAAGTTTCCTCTCTTATCTATCATCATGAAGGAGGATTAGTCAAATGGGTCAAAGGATTGTAGTCATAGGCGCTGTAGCTGCCGGGCCAAAGTCTGCATGCAGGGCAAAAAGGCTTATGCCCGATGCAGAAATTACGCTCATAGACCAGGATGACCTTATTTCTTACGGAGGCTGCGGCATTCCCTATTTTGTTTCAGGAGATGTCTCTGACGAAAAGGAGCTTCGTTCCACTAGCTTTCACATGGTGAGGGACAAGTATTTTTTTGAGCAGGCCAAGGGCCTAAATGTTCGCATACTGACCAGGGCCCTTTCCATTGATAGAAAGGACAAGATTGTCCATGTAGAGGATGTGAAGACAGGTGAAAAGGACCAAATTCCCTATGACAAACTGGTAATTGCAACAGGAAGCAGGCCAAATGTCATCCCTGTTCCAGGGCATGACCTGGAAGGTGTATTTACAATAAGCAGCCTTCATAAGGCCATTCAAATAAAAGACCTTTTGGCAAAGGGAAAGGTGGCAAGGGCCGTTGTAATAGGGGGTGGCGCAATAGGCATTGAGATGGCCGAGGCCCTTACGGACCTTTGGGGTATTGAGACCAGAATAGTGGAATTTATGCCCCAGGTGCTTCCGCGAATAGTGGATAGCCCAATAGCAAGGATGGTGGAGCAGCATTTGAGGGAAAACGGGGTAGAGGTCTTTACCAGCGAAGCTGCCCAGAAATTTGAAGGAGATGACAGTGGCTGGGTGAAAAAGGTCATAACCAACAAAAGGGAACTTGAGACAGACCTTGTGATAATGGCAGCAGGAGTTAGGCCCAGGGGAGAGCTAGCAAAGGATGCCGGCCTTGAGGTGTCTCCCTTTGGCGCAATAGTGGTAAATCAAAGGATGCAGACTTCTGACCCCGACATCTATGCGGCAGGGGACTGTGTAGAGACATTCAATCTGGTTACTGGAAAAAAGGCCTATGCACCGCTAGGTTCGGTTGCAAACAGGCAGGGAAGGGTTGTGGCCGACAACCTTGCCGGCATTCCGTCCCGCTTTGATGGGGTCGTAGGAAGCTTTATAATGAAGGTCTTTGATATTTGTGTGGGTTCCACTGGAATTAGCATGGAGGTTGCCCGCGATGAGGGATTTGCCCCGGTTTATGCCATGGCGGTCCAGGCAGACAGGGCTCACTTTTTCCCCACCCAGGCCCTCATGTTCAATAATCTTGTGGTAAACAAGAAAGACGGCAGGGTCCTTGGCCTACAGGGCTTTGCCAAGATGGGCGACGGACTTCTTGCAAGGATTAATGCGGCAGCAGGGATGATTGCAAAAAGGGCGGTTGTTTCAGACTTTAGCACCCTTGAGCTTGCCTATGCCCCTCCATTTTCCAATGCCGTTGACATCCTTAATGCAGCGGCAAATATTGCTGACAATCTCATAAATGACCGATTAAAGGTCATAACCGTAGAGGAGTTTGTTGACTGGATGGACGGAAAGGTAGAGCATCCTGACTGGATTGCCCTTGACCTCAGGCATCCAAAAGAGGCCGAACCCTGGGTCAAGGCCTTTCCAGACAAGTGGCTTGCCCTTGTGTATGATAAGGTTAGGGCCAATTATGAAAGCCTTCCTAAGGATAAGACCTTTATCATTATTTGTAATGCTGGAACAAGGTCCTATGAAATACAGCTCTTTTTAAGGACTGTTGGAATCGATAATACCTATGTGCTTCCTGGAGGACTTAATGTTATAAGAAGACTTGGTGTCTCCTGGTGGCAACAATAGGTACTTTGTGTTAGGTTTCAAAAAAATTTTAGGAGTGAAAGTATGCAAAAAGTTTTTTTAAGATTTTCTGTTCCGGGTTTGATAGCAGTATCTTTAGTCTTTTTTTCACAATTTGTTTTTGCAAAGTGTCCTTCAGGAAATGTCTTAGAAAAGGGTATTCAAAAGACCTTTAGGCAAAAAATAAAGGTAATTAAGGTCAAACCCAGTAAAATGCCTGGTGTATGTCAGGTCCAGGTAAAATTTCGGGGCATGACAAGGCTCATCTATTCAGATACAAATGGCGATTTTTTGCTGGCAGGGCAGCTTTTTGATACGAAGACAGGAAAGAACCTTACACGGGAGACCCTTGCAGAGATAAATCGCCTTGGTCCAAAGGAGTTGAAGAAGCTAAAGAATCTTTCTGCCTTTTCTCTCGGGAGCAAGGGACCAGTCGTTTATTTAGTTACTGATCCTCAATGCCCTTATTGCAAAAAAGCAGAAGAAATACTTGAGCCCTTGGCCAAAGATGGAAAGCTTCAAGTCAGATACCTTCTTTTTCCTTTAAAATTTCATAAAGGTGCCAAAGAGGAATGTATTTCCATAATTTGTGATAAAAAGGGCCTTGAAGGTTTTAAGAACAGGTATCGTTCTGAAAACCAGTGTGAAAAAGGAAAGAAACAGGTTGATGAGACTGTAAAATTCCTTATGAGTAAGGGGATTTCTGGAACACCAACCTATATCTTTCCAGATGGACGGTATCACTCAGGGGTATTAAACAAAAAGCAACTTATGGAAAAACTTAGCAAATTTAAATAGGAGTGGTAGCCATGGCCGATATTAAAAAGATGTACAAAACCATTTTAGGTGATCATTTCCCCATGGAAATGAGAATCAAATTTGGCGACCAGGAACTTGTTTACAAGAAAAGGACTTGGAAGATACCGAATGCCAATGGAGAGTTAGAAGAAAGAGGGCTTCGCTATGGTGAAAATCCGGATCAGGAGGCAGCCCTTTACGAGCTTGTAAATGGGAACCTGGTCCTTGGTGATTGTGCCTTTATTACACCGGGAAAGGGTTTGGTCAGTGCAATTACAGAAGAAGATATGATACAAGCAGGTAAGCACCCTGGTAAGATAAATCTCACTGATGTGGATAATTCCTTGAATGTCTTAAAGTTTCTTATGAAGACCCCTGCCTGCGTGATAGTAAAGCACAACAATCCATGTGGAGTTGCAAAGGCAGATACTATAGAAGATGCTTTTACCAGGGCGCTTCGTGCTGACAGGGTTGCGGCCTTTGGAGGGTGTGTGGCCCTTAACAGGCCAGTTGACAGGTCCACGGCAGAGGCCATTAGCAATCAATATGTAGAGGTTGTTGTTGCGCCTGAATATGAAGAAGGGACGGTTGATATTCTTTCAAAGAGGAAAAACTTAAGAATAATAAAGATACAAAGAATTGATCAACTTGAGTCCTATTGGGATTTAAGGTTTGTGGATTTTAAAAGCCTCATTGACGGCGGAATAATTGTTCAGCAGTCACCTGTAAATAAGGTTCGTTCCAAGGAGGACCTAAAGCCTGCTGAATGCGAATATCAGGGGAAGGTCTATAGGATAAAAAGGCTTCCTACAGAACAGGAATACGAAGATATAATCTTTGGCTGGGCAGTGGAACAGGGAGTTACCTCAAACTCTGTTATTTATGTAAAAAATGGTGTGACTGTTGGTATCGGGACCGGCGAGCAGGACAGGGTCGGAGTGGCCGAGATTGCCGTCTATAAGGCCTATACCAAGTATGCAGATATACTTTGTTATGATAAATACGGGATTCCTTATAAGGAGCTTGAGCTTTTGGTAGAAAAGGGTGAGCGCGATAAGGCGCAAAAGGATGAGATTGATCAGAAGGTCAAGGAGGACAGGGGGAACATTCCTGGTTCCACAATGGTGTCAGACGCCTTTTTTCCATTCAGGGATGGAGTAGATGTTGGTATAAGACAGGGTGTTACAGCCATTGTTCACCCTGGAGGCTCCTTGAGAGACTGGGAGTCCATTGAGGCATGTAATGAGGCAGACCCCCCAGTGACCATGGTATTTACCGGCCAGAGGGCCTTTAAACATTAATAGCTTTACTTGGATCTTCATAAAAGGCGGGTTATTGTGCCCGCCTTATTTCTGTAATCACACAGATAATTTCCATGCGCAAGGCTTTAAAAAGTCTGGTTATGATAAAGGATCCCAAAATGATTGAAGAAATTACATTACCAAATGGGCTCAATGTCCAGTTCTATGACTATTCAAGACGGGTTGCAGGAGATAGATGGCTTGTGGGGCTCCTTGTCAGGATACCAATCAAGGTAGAAAGGGAAGATTTTTCCACCTTTGAAAATGGTGATGAACTATACAAAGGCTTTTTAGAAAAACATGGAGATGAAATAGCCTTTGAACTCCAGAAGGAGAGAAATTTTATAGACGAAAGGGAAAAGGCCGAGATATTTTCAACGCTTTTATCAACCCTTAAGAAACATGCTCTATCATATATGGGACACAAGGATTTTGCCAAGGGATTTAAAAAAAGAAAAATTGAAGAATTTAAACAGAGGCTTTCATGGTGGAAATAGAGAAGTTGAAGGAGCTTGATAAAAGTGGGATCAAGGACAAGTTATTTGAAAAAAAGGTGTCTAAAAATGACATAGCTCAAGAAGAACTTCTGCACTTCTGGGATGATGAAGGTCAAAGATTGACCGCAAGGATTTTTTCAAAAGAGCCTTCCAATCCCCATGTCCTTTATTTTCCTGCTGAGTATGAGAGTGAAGAGACCTTAAAAAGGCTTGCCGACGGGTTTGCTTCAATAAATTTCACCTTTATTGCCTTTGAATATCCTGAATTCGGTCTTAGCCAGGGCGAGTTTTCCTTTTTGACCATCTTCGATAAGGCAAGTCTTTTTTTTGATTCCGTAAAGGAGTGGATGAAAGAGACCAAAAGAAATGGTGGGCTTGTCATTATGGGACGCTCCATTGGTTCTGCCATTGCGATTAATGAGGCCTTAAAGCGTGAAAAGGAACTACTGTGTCTTGTTATAGAGAGCGGTTTTTCGTCTGGAAGGCAATTTTTTGAGAGATCTGGCATTCAATCGAATTTGTTACCAGAGGAGCCCATTTTCGCAAACAGGAAAAAGATGGCCCAATTTAAAAAGCCTGTCCTTTTCATTCATAGCTCGAGAGACGAGATACAAAGTCTTCCTGAGGTGGAATGGCTAGTGGCAGAAAGCCGTTCAAAGGCCACGCAATTTCAGATTGCCCCAAGTGGTACAAGGAGAGAACTGGCCAAGGCTGTAGGAGGTATCTATTTTGAGATACTTGAGCAATACATAAACTTACGAAGGGGAGTGAGGCCCTCTAGAAAGAGGAAAAGGGGTTAACTCCACACCCCTTCAATTGTTTCTCCACATTTCGGACACCTTCCATTATCCATTCGGTTTTCCAATATTGTAAAGCCATATCTTTTAATGAGCAGTTCATTACAAGCAGGGCAGTAGGTATTTTCTCCTCCTTCTCCTGGTACGTTTCCTTCATAGACGAATCTCAGACCCTCTTCGTAGCCAATTTCTCTTGCACGGCGTAATATGCTAACCGGTGTAGGTGGACGATCTAACATTTTATAGGTTGGATGAAAGGCTGTAACATGCCAAGGGATGGATGATGAGACTGATTTTATGAATTTAGCAATTTCTCTAAGTTCTGCCTCTGAATCATTCCAGCCAGGAATTATCAGGGTGGTAACTTCAACCCATATGCCCAACTCGTGCATTAGTTTTATAGAGTCTAACACTGGCTGAAGTCGTGCCTTGCATACCTCCTTGTAAAACTTGTCTGTAAATGCCTTAAGATCAATGTTGATGCCATCGAGAAAATCCGTGCTGTGCCTGCATGTCTCCTCTGTCATATATCCATTACTTACAAATACATTTTTTAGGCCCTCTGTCCTTGCGATTTTCCCTGTATCATAGGCAAATTCATAAAAGATGGTCGGTTCCACATAGGTGTAGCTTATACTTCTTACACCTGAAAGAAGGGCATCCTTGACAACCTGTTCAGGTGTAGCTTCATCTCCTGCAATCTGGCCATTATTTAAACGAGGATACTGACTTATGTACCAGTTCTGACAATGTTTGCACTGGAAGTTACAGCCCACCGTGGAAATGGAAAAGGAACTCGTTCCTGGCAAAAAATGAAATAGGGGTTTTTTTTCTATAGGGTCATTGTTTTGTGAAATGAGCCTTCCATAGACAAGGCTATAAAGAGTGCCATTACGGTTTTCTCTTACCTGGCAAATCCCCCTTTTACCACTTGATATTGTGCATCTGTGTCCACAAAGGTTACATTTTACTTTTCCCTCTGGCCTTTTTTCAAAGAGATATGCCTCCTTCATGGTTGATTTTCCTCCCATTATTCTAAATCCAAGCTTTTTTGAAATATAAGCACTAATTTTAAAAAGTCTCTTTAATTTTTTTTAAAAGTGGTCGATAAAGATTATGAGCAATATAAAAAAATAGTGTCTGATGGGACTTCCCTGAGGAGAATTCCATGAAGGAAATTTTATTAGAAAGAGGTGGAAATATTGTTTCAAATGATAAAAATGTGGCATTAATTGCTAAAAGTCTGGGATCAACCCTTGCAGTTATAGTAACAGATACAGAAAATTCGATATCAGGTATATGTCAATGCATTTTGCCAAAGTCCGTCAGGCGGGATTCCAGCCTGAAAGATGTTCTTGAGCAGCTACGACTTCTCTTTAAGCAAATGATTAAGCTTGGGTCAAAGACACAAAATATTAGAATTATGCTTTGTGGTTCTGCTACTTATCTGGAAGAGCCCCCGGATACGGCTCTTGGTGTAATGCTTTATAAAAGGGTTTTGGCAGTCTTAAAGCAAAGTGATATGAAGATTTCAGGAGAACATGTGGGAGGGCCAATAAATAGATCAGTTTCAATAAGGGTTGGTGATGAAAAGGCCAAGGTATTATTACCTGACAATAAGGAGATATTGATATGAATTTGGCTATCAGTCCCGATTTTACCCTAGATGCAGTTTTTGAATCTATGGCTTCATTGCCAGTATTCCCAAAGATAGTACATGAGGCCCTGAAAGTTTTAGATGATCCTAAGAAAAAAATCAGCGATGTTAGCGAAATAATAAAATATGATCAAGGAATTGTTGGAAATATTTTGAAACTTACAAATTCTGCACTTTTTGGTCTCACCCAGCAGGTTTCTGACCTTGATACAGCCCTTGCCCTATTGGGTCAGCAAAGAATTAGAGAAGTCCTGATAACAAGTGCAGCACTTCCTTATCTTTCTCGTACCTTAAGTGGTTATGAGATGTCTCCTCAGGATCTTTGGCTGCATTCCATTGGTTGTGCAATAATTTCTGAGGCCGTTAGTGAAAAGATCGCCCCTAACTTAAGTTCTGAACTTTATACGGCTGCAATTCTTCATGATATTGGAAAGATAGTTTTAGATATTTACCTGGGGCCTCGTCTTATTGAGGTCTTAGAACATGCTAGAATAAAAGAACATGATTTTTCCATGGCAGAATGGGAAATAATAGGGACTGATCACGCAATTGCTGGCTCTACTATTTTAAAAAATTGGGATTTTCCTCCGGATATTTATAGGGCTGTCCGTAACCATCATGATCCAGACCTTTATATTCAAGATAAATTATCTACCATGCTAGCGCTATCAAATTTGATAGCTGTTCAATTAGGGCTTGGTGTTGGTGCAGATGGTTTTAGATATCGAATCAATCCTGAAATTCTAAAAAAATTGGAGTTATCTACTGAGAATTATCTTGAGCTAATAGATGAGGCTGTAAAAAAGATAGATGCGGTCCAAGATGTATTTAAGTTGATTTTAGAATAGCTAAAGATCCTTTAAAGGACAGATTTCGCATTTAGGTTTTCCTTTTTTACAGAAATCTTTACCAAGTCTTACAAAAAGTGCATGGAATTCGTTGAATAGACACGCATCTTCTGGAAGGTTAGACATAAATATGTCTCTTAATTCATGATAATCTATATTGTCGTCGATAAGGTTGTGCCTCAACAAAATCCTGAAGGTATAGGCATCTATTACAAAGGAAGGCTTACCTAGGGCATACAGTATGATGCTATCGGCTGTCTCAGGCCCTACTCCTTTAATTTTTAAAAGTTCTCTTCTCAGTTTTTCATGATCCATTTCTTCCATTTTGGAAATGGAACCATCAAATCGTCCAATCAGAAAATTCAAGAAATTTTTTAGTCTCTTGGCCTTTAGGTTGTAATATCCAGTAGGCCGAATTAGGGAAGCAAGTATTTCATTATCTAGCTTGAAAAGTTTATGGGGCGATAATAATTTTCTTTCTTTTAAATTGTTGATAGCCTTTTCTACATTGGTCCAGGCCGTATTTTGAGTAAGAATTGCACCAATTGCTATTTCAAAGGGGGTTTCACCAGGCCACCAGTACTGGCTTCCATAGGAATCATAGAGCTTCCAGAAGATATCAAATAATTTCTCGGTTGTTTTATTACCTTTAAAATTGAGTGTTAGATTCCTGAGATGATCTTTTCTACACGGTGGTTGCCGCTTCAATTAGTTTTTCCGTTTCTTTCAAATCTTGATAAAGCTCGTTGGTCAGGAGATTATTAATATCCCAATTTTTGTCAAGCCCAAGATACCTTATTGCCATGGGATGTATATCAAGTGTGCAAGGTGTCATGTCATAATATCCGCTAAGATTTGCAAGCATATCACTAAGAGATACCAAAATGGTAGGCACACGTGCATGTTGTGGGATGTCTTCCCAGTTGGAAAAGGACGGATGATGATGATAGGATATGGTGGTACATAGTATTTCAGGAAGGCCCCAATACGTAGTAATTAAATAGGCCAGGCGGCAATGGTCAATTCCATAAAAACTGTCTTCTCCTATAACAGAAGGATTTTTACAAGGGGAATCATCTTTGATTTCCACATCCTTGTTCCCAAGACCTCTTAGAAGAAATTTTCCGACATCGTGAAGGAGTGAGCACGTATAGACTGTTGGAGCAATATCACTTGTATTCATGTCAAGTTGTATAAGGAGGTGTTTAGCACATGTAGCCGCTGCTGCACCGTGTCTCCAAAGGCGCTTCATTTCTTCATTTGATAATTCTGAAAAATTTTGAACTGCAATTGTAGCTAAGAGCTGGTTTACCAGAAGCCAAAGGTTGTTAAAACCTAGAATCACCACAGCATGCTGAACTGATGTGATCTTTTTATGCGGCGAATAGGCAGGAGAGTTGACAACTCGTAAAATCTTTGCAGATAATATTGGATAAGTGGAGATGATCTTTACTATTTTTTTTATTCTTGCTTCTGGATCCTTAAGTATTTGTGATAGCTGAACTATTCCAGTGGGCAATTCTGGATTTTGCCTAATTATGTCTATTAAAGCTGCATCTTCTTTGGTTATAGGTCGTTCTGGGCTATATCTTTCCTTTTCAATAAAGGAAATCATTTCAACTTTACGATCTTTTTTAAGGCTGGTAACAGAATCTGTTAGCTGCTGAATGTCTAAATAGGCCTTTGATTCTTCTGTTTTTCTCCTGTTAGATGTCTTGAGATTGCTTTGTTTGTTGGAGCTACTTTTAAGGAAAAAAATTACGATAAATAAAAAAACTACTAAAAAGCTAAGAATCATGACAATATAGATATTCATGTCAAACCCCTAGAATATTAATCTCCTTTAATAAAAAAGTAGTATATCCATGTTGCGATGACTCCAAAACATGTAAGTCCGAAGGTAAACAGATCATTTAACTTAAGAGTTTCTTCCTTTGGTAAGAAATAGAAAAAGGCATACCAAAAGACTAGTAATCCAATAAAGAATACAAGTGTTTTTCTAAATTTTAAGAAAAAGAGGATAAGGCTTACGACAATAAAACCACCCAAATAATATGGATCTTTTAAAAAACTTAATGGATCTAGACCAGAGAAGGCCTTCAATATGTTTTCTGTTTTTAAAGTCTCAAGTACCTGGTCCAAAAAGATGTTGATATCCATGAAAAACTCCTTCTTTATGGATTATCGGAAAGGTGATCAACATACTAAATTTTCCTTGCCATTTGTCTTTCATGGGTTACATCTAAAATAGATTTTGAGTTATATCATTTTTATTTATGCCCAATCACATTTAAAGGGAACTAAGGTAAAAAGGTAATAAATGCCATACGGACAGGTTCTTGAGATAATGGTTGTGCTGCTTTTGATAAGCAGTGCCCCCGAAGGACTTTCTAAGGAATTAACTCCCTTTTGGGTATGTTTTTGGTTTTTCCTGAAGTCCTTTTTATGGACGGGATTCTGTATTTGGTTTCAAAAATCCACATCTAAGAGAAGAAAATCCCTAACCTTTTTGGAATGGGTGGCCATATTTCCACTTTTTGTTGATTTTTATGTAATTGGAATTGGGGATTATTTATCCCTTTTTGCCAAAATGATTCATTTACCTTCAATTTCAAATATATTAGGGCTCTTAATATTTATTAGTTATTTAACCATTGTATGGATGGTATATGCCGCCCAAGGTCCTTATGTAATAAACAACAGAGCAATTAAAGAAGTAACGGGTAGGATAAAGTTTCTTTTCCCAGTTTTATTGCCATACATTTTTTTGTCAGTACTCAGTGATCTCATAATTCTTCTTCCATTTCCTTACATTAGAAAGATATTTACAGGAAAATTTTCAGAAATTTATCTTTTGGGTCTATTGCTCATATTTTTTTTCCTGTTTATGCCAGGCCTCATAAGAAGACTTTGGAGTTGTTATCCGCTCCCAAATTCTCCATTACGAAGTCTGCTTGAAGATGGATTAAAAAAACAAGGGCTTGATTTTTCAGAAATTCTTGTCTGGGATGTTGGGGAACTCATGGCTTGTACGGCTGCTGTAATTGGTCTTTTGCCTGGTTTTCGATATGTCCTTTTGACACCCTGTCTCATCGAATATCTTAGCCCTGAAGAAATAGAGGCGGTGTTGGCCCATGAGGCAGAACATGTAAAGAGAAAACATATTTTATGGTATTTAATTTTAATGATTATATTTTCCGTGGCCTTGTATAGCCTTCTTGGTCCCCTTGAGAGCTGGCTTTTTTCAAAACCATTTTTTTTACACCTATTACTGGATATTTCAAGTGAACCCTCTCCTTTTCTTGCTTTTTTGGCGGTTTTGCCATTTGCTTTGTTATTAATCCTCTACTTTCGTTTAGTAATAGGTTTTTTTATGAGAAATTTTGAGAGACAGGCCGATTTGGCCGTCTTTAATGTCCAAGGCCATCCATTTCACTTGATAAGTGCTCTTAAAAAAGTTGCATACCTATCAGGAATTGATCCAAATGCCCCTAATTGGCATCATTTTAGTATTTCCGAAAGGATAGATTTCTTACTAGCTGCTAATGAAAGAAAAGAACTTTTACGTGAACATAACAGGCGGCTTGATAAGTGGAAGTATTCTTTATTGGCCTTGGCCTTAATTTTATTCCTAATTCCCAAGTTCTTGCCTCAAGAGAGATGGAGAGAAAGAGCCCGAATAAACACCTTGGAATTTTATTATGATCAGCTTTTAAAACAGCACCATAATGACCCTAAGTGGTATCTTGCTATAGGAACATATTTTTTTGAAAATAAGATGTATAAGATGGCAGAAGACGCCTATAAAAAGGCACTTAAATTTAATCCTGAAGATCCTGATGTCCTAAACAATCTTGCATGGTTATATATAAAGGCTGATGATAAAAAATTTTTTAAGCCAAAGGATGCACTCCTTTTGGCTATAGAGGCGGCAAGGTTAAAGCAGCAAAGCTATATTTTGGATACACTGGCTGAATGTTTCTTTTATAATGGATATATAAAAAGGGCAATTGAAACAGAAAAACGGGCGCTTTTTTTAGCCAAACCTGCTGAAAGGCCCTATTATAGGAGACAGCTTCTTCGTTTTAAAAAGGCTTTGAGTGATAAATAAATTTTAAGCAATTTGGACCTGTCGTTCTTCAAGAATAGAATTTACAACAGAAAAAAGCTCTTTCATCTTAAACGGCTTTTTCAGGTATGGAAGCTGATATTTTTTAAAAAAGTTTATTGTCTCCGAATCTGAGACAAGCCCAGTGGTAAAAATTATCCTGTCCTTATATTGAGGAAATTCCTTTAATAATCGTTCATAAAGTTCAATTCCACTTAGTTCTGGCATTTTTAGATCTGAGATGATTATATCAACATTTTCTTCTGAAAGCCTTTTTAGTGCTTCAAGACCATTTGATGCTCTTATGGCATCAAAGTTTTTAGAAAAAATTTCTAGAAGTAGTTGGGAAACCTCGAGTTCATCATCAACTACAAGGACCTTTGGCTTTTTGGCGAAATTTAAGTGAAATACGTTTTGAGTTTGATTATTAGTGTTTGAGAGTTGTTTCTCTGTGATTTTGGGTACCTTAATTAAAAAGGATGTCTTATGTGGTTCAGATTCCACATGGATGTCTCCACCGTGTTCTTTGATGATTCCATGACAAATGCTTAACCCAAGTCCGGTTCCATTTCTTTTTTCCTTTGTGGTAAAAAAAGGATCAAATATCTTTTTTCTGATCTCTGGTGGTATTCCTGGGCCATTATCGGTAATTTTTATACTAACATTCTCGGAATTTGAAAGGCTTTCTATTATTATTTGGCCTTTTGATGGGCAAAGTACGTCTATGGCATTTTTGAGTATATTTGTAATGACTTGTTCTATTTGATGAGGATCAGCCATTATGTATGGATCATTGAGATCAAGCTTTTTAATAATTTTTATCTTAGTTCCACTTAGGCAGGTTGAGACCAAATTACATGAGTGCTCAATTATTTTATTTACGTTGCATTTAATCTTTGATGGTTTTTCCCTTCTTGAGAAAAGTAGCAGAGAATTGACAATGCGTTTGGCACCATTTGAAGCATTTTTAATGCTTTCAATGGCACGTTCAAGTTGATCCTTGGGAAGGTCGCTTGAAAGTAGCTCGGCATAACCTACAATAGGGGTTAGTTTATTATTTAGTTCGTGGGCTATAGAGGCAATCATTTCCCCCAATGTCGCTAAACGTTCTGCCCGAATTAGTCGATTCCAAAGGACATCTCTTTCGGTAATATCTCTGCAAATCAGAATAACTCCATTGCTTATATGTTCTCCAAGGGTATTTGCAAGCCTAAGTTCCACTGGAACGGTATTGCCCTTACAGTCTCTTAAGACAATCTCTTCAACAAAAAAAGCACCGGGATTTTTTGAAAGATTTTGAATCTTACCTTCTAGTTCTTGCTGATAGGTGAAATCTACAAAATCTAAGACTGGCCGTTTAATAAGTTCCTTGACAGAGCAATTGAGAATGCTTGCCATTTTTTGATTGGCATAGTGAATAACACCATCTTTTATTATGAGATAGCCCTCGTTCATGTCCTCAATGAGTGCCCTGTATCGTTCTTTGGCAAGTGCTATCTCATCCATCATGGTTATGTGTTCTAATGCCCTCTGGAGGGAGTGATAGAGTAAATCAAATTCAAAGGGTTTAATTACATAGTCAAAGGCTCCATGTCTTAAGGCTTCTACTGCATTTTCTACAGAGGCATGCCCTGTCATTACTATGACTCTTGTTTTTGGGCAGAATTCCCTGCAATATTTCATTATGTCAGTACCGCTTCCGTCTGGAAGATAGAAATCCGTAACAACAACATCAAAAAAATTCTCTTTTAACTCCCGAAGTCCTTCTTCCACGCTTTTACTTGTTGTAGTTGTAAATCCCGAGTAGTCGAGAAGCATTTTAAGGGTTTCTCTCATCTGCTTCTCGTCATCGATAATAAGTATGGAGCCCAGATTCATTGCCCCTCCCTCCCTTTGCCATTTAAGGCATCTTTTGATACAGGCAATTTGATTTCAAAAACTGCTCCAAAACCTGACCGTTCAATTAGTTTAATATCTCCCCCGCATGCCTTTATTAGTCCAAAGCATACAGAAAGCCCGAGGCCAGAGCCTTTTTCCTTTGTTGTTAAAAAGGGTGAAAAGAGTCGTTCTCTTATGTTTGGATCAATTCCAGGACCTGTGTCTGCAACCGTTAAAGTAATAAATCCATCCTCTTTTTTTGATACCTCTATTCTTATTGTGCCGTTTTCTCCTATTGCCTCTTGCCCATTTTTGATAAGATTGATGAGTACCTGTTTCAATTCGTCCGGGTTGATAGAAACAGTGGGGAGATTATCTTCTATCTGGACTTCGAGGTTAATATTCCTTTCATTTAGAGGCTCTTTATAAAGAATAGAAATTTCATCAATTACCTTTTTTATGTCAGTTGAAAAATTTTGAGCTTTTTGTTCATTCTTAGAAAAGTCACTAAGCTTTTTAATGATTCGGGCAACTCTATCTATTTCGGAATTTATTGCATCTATTGTTCCTTCTTCTATCTTTCCAGTCTCTTTTTGTATCTTTAATATCTTTAATAGATTTTTGATTATTCCAAGGGGGTTGTTCACTTCATGAACAACCTTTCTTGCAACGTCACTGGCTGCCCCTAATCTTTCTATCTGTATTAGGCGTTCTTGAGCCTTTTTTAGCTCCCTTGTCTTTTTTTCAAGCTCACTTTTTAGCCATAAAGCCCTTTGTTCTCTTTCAATATCTAAAAGAACGCTGTCAGTTACATCCTTTAGAAATATTAGGCCTCTCTTTTTTCCAAAAAGTTCTATAAAACTTAGTTTTATTTCGATCCATTTTCGGTGTGTGCCTGGAGAATTAATCCTAATTGGCCCAATAGTGATTGGTTCTTTTGATGGAAGCTCAGAGTTAAGGGCTGAGATAATCTGTTCGTTTAAAAGTATCTTTTGATCAATTTCAAATAATTCTTTAAAGTGGGGATTGGCAAAAAGGATATTTCCATCTAAATTACATATACATATGCCAACAGGGGAATTTTTTATTATTGCCTCATTAACGATATGTTCCTTTTCCCAAAGTTGTCGGTAAGAAATGCCCCTTAAAACATGGGCTACTTGTCTAGAAAATATCCTTAACGTCTCTATTCCATTTTGAATTTTTTTGAATTCTTCCTCCCTTATGCCAATGGCCAGTGCTCCAATAGGATCGTTTCCGATTAAAAGAGGCAAGACAAGAAATTCTGTATCTAAAAATTGAATTAATTGTTTTTCAATTAACCGTGGTTGGTTTTCCAAAAAATATTCTTTAGTAAAGATCGGATAGCCCGTTGAAAAGGCCTTTTCCCATATAGAATTGTTCAAGTTAATGATTTTTATTTGGTTGATAATTGAGTCATCTTTGGTGCCTCTTGAAACAACCCCTCTTAGAACCCCATTTTTAAAGGAGAATAGTAAAATAGATTTTATGTTTATTAGATTAGAAAGCGATAGAAATATGGCCTCTTGTAATTCATTCCTGTTTCTGACATCTAAAATGCTTTCTAGAGCGCCAATGAGAGATGCATAATCAATTGCTCTATCTTTAAGAACTTCTCTTGAGTCAGGTTTATCGGCGAGTTTTAGTGATTTTCCCTTTGAATCTTCTATTTTTAATCCGAGGTCATTTGCAAGCCTAGATAGTTCTTGATTTAGTTCTTTAAAAAGCTCTTCGAGTTCAGTTGCAGTTAATTTTATGCCAAGGTCAATAAATTCTTTTTCAATGTCTTCTTGGTTAAAATTTGTTTGTCCAAAGAGGTAGTGAGAGGTAATATCTGAAAGATAGGTGATCTTTACAATCGGAGTTGTATCTTCTAACTGAGTTTTAGGCTCGTGATGATAACGTACAGACCAGCAGATATTTAATGGAATGTTCCATTCTCTAAGGAGGCTGAAACCCTCATCTGTATGAGTATTTCCGAGATAACGCCTTTCTGAATCAAGTATGGTTTGTCCTGTTCTTGGATTTTGTACCACCTTGTCAAAATTTTCCGGTCTTTTAATGAGTAGGGCCAATTGACCTATATCATGTAAAAGTCCAGCGAGAAAGGCTTCTTCTTCTGAAGGTGGTGATTCTGTTAAGAGTGCCAATTTTTTTGAAATTATTCCAGTAGAAAGGCTATGATGCCAGAAATTTTCAATGGAAAACTCATCAGGAAATTCAAGTTTTGAAAAACTTTGGCATATAGCAACAGTTACTGCAATATTTCTTAAAGTAGAAATTCCAAGTCTTAGGGCTGCCTGAGAAATGGAATTAATTGGTTTACCTCGATTTATAATGGGGGAATTTGCAAGTTTTAATATCTGGGTTGATAATGCAGGGTCAGCTCCAGCTATCTGACCAAGTTCCCTAAGTGTCTTTTTTTCGTCTTCTGCGGCTTCTAAAAGATTAAATACAACTCCAGGGAGAGAAGGCAAGAGGGGTATAGTAGATGTTTTGGGACAAGTCTTGGTCATTACCCAGTTAAGTTATTAAGTTGTAAGCCTAAATTTTCTAATGTTAATGTTAAATTATAGTTACCTATGTTAAAAAAATTTTTCAAGTAATTTTCAACTATTTTTAATGTTTTTAACAATTTTTTAACGTTTTTCCAACATTTTTACCTAAGCCAGAAGTTAATTGTCTTTTTTCATAAGACTTTGACCACAAGGTATTGGGAATAAAAATTTTAATCATTCTAAATTTTGTGTCATTTCATCTTTACAAATAAAATCATTTTGGTTTAATAAAAATTAGTTTCAAAAGGCTTATCGAATTTTTTATTTGTGTTCTTAAGGGGGATATTGAAAGGGGCAAGTATGGGGTTAAGTGAAATCTTTGTTCAAACCAACCGCCAAACCGAATTTATTGATATAACATCAAAGGTTCAGTCTGAGGTTAGTTCAAGTTCCATCCTGTCTGGCTTGGTGACTATCTATTGTCCACATACCACGGGCGCTGTAACAATAAATGAAGGGGCTGATCCTGCTGTAAAAGAGGATATTCTATCGGTCCTTAATAAGATTATTCCATGGGATTACGATTATAGGCACCTTGAGGGGAATTCACCCGCACATATTAAGAGTTCCATTATAGGAGAATCGGTCACTGTAATAATTGAAGGGGGAAAACTTCAGCTTGGTACATGGCAAAAGATATTTTTTTGCGAGTTTGATGGTCCAAGAAAAAGACGCCTCTGGTTGAAATTCATGAAATAATCTCTGTCTAAGTTTATCTGATGGCCCTTTTAAAGGAGGAGGAGAAATTGTGTAAAAAGGGAAAGGAGTGTTTTGCTTCGTTCAGTCTTTTTGAATTCTTATTAGGCCTTACAGTAATCTTTTTCATTTTATCTTCTGTGGAATGTGTTTTTAGAACTGCTCAGGTTGAGCTTTTTAGACTAGGGCAGGAAATTCAAAATGAGGACCCAGCCAAGGCCCTTTTTGTTATAGAAGACAGTTACATACCAGACATAGAAAATATTCAGTTTAATCTTTTTGATTGTTCCAGTTATGATTTTTTAATTTCCAAATCCTTTGAATTTAACAAAGAAGATTCAAAAAATGATATCCAAAAGTCCTCAGAAAAACCTCTTTCCCATACTGGCTTTTTAAGGGAGTTTGAGGGGAAGGTTGTAAAGGACAAATTAAGGCCAGGAGAGTCCATCTATTCATGCCTGAAAAGGCATAATATTCCTCCAAGATTGAGATATCAAATTATATCCAAACTGAAAAAGGTTATAAATGTAAGAAAGTTGAAACCAGGTGAAGAGTTTGAACTTTTTTTTAATAAAAAAGGTAATCTTGTGGCTATGAGATGGTCACGTAATACATTTGAGACCTATGAAATATCAATAAAAAAAATTAAAGGCAAAAAAAGTCAGCTTTGTCTTATAAAGCTTCCCATAACCTTTGAAAAGAAGATAATTAAAGTTACTGGAAAGATAACAGGTGGACTTATAGATTCCTTTGAAAATTATGGCCTAACTCCCGGCCTTGCAAGAAAATTTGCAGAGGTATTTTCTTCAAAGATTGATTTTAACACAGATATCAAGGATGGAGATACATTCAAGGTAATTTATCAAGAGTTTTGGAAAGATGGTAAAAAAATTGGTCAGGGTAGAATCCTTGCTGCCACCTATTGTTTTGGTGACAGGCCATGTTTGGACGCCTTTTATTTCAAGGGAAAAGACATGAAATATGGTGGGTATTTTACCCACGACGGGAGGATTATTGGCAATTCCTTTATGCGTTCTCCTCTTAAGGTCTATCGAATAACATCTCGTTTTACACCCAGACGATTTCATCCTGTTCTAAAGGTATTTCGTCCTCATTATGGCGTAGATCTTGCTGCACCAATTGGTACACCTGTTATGGCCGTAGCCGATGGGGTAGTAACCTTTACTGGGTGGCAAAGGGGATATGGAAGGATTGTAATAATTAAACACCAAGGCGGTTATACCACCTATTATGGTCACTTATCCAGATTTGGCAAAGGAATAAAAAAAGGGGTGAAAGTGAGGCAGAAGCAAATAATAGGGTATGTTGGAAGAAGTGGATATGCCACTGGTCCCCATCTTGATTATAGGGTCAAAAAAAATGGACGTTTTATAAATCCCTTTCAGGTGAAATTTTCAAGAATTAAAGAGATTCCAAAGATGGAAAAGGCAGATTTTTTGGCTGAAGTAAAAAAATTTCAGGATATTTTGCTAGATAAAACCATAAAGGGCATAGTCTCTGTTAAAAAAGAAACCCACAAGGGTCTTCTTGAGGATCTTATAGGCTAAGTATGAAGACGAGAATAATTTTATTACTCTTTATGTTTTTTGCATTTTGCTCCTTTCAAAGTGGATTTTGCGCTAATTATTTGTCAGCCTGTCAGAAAGTACCAGATGTTTATAAGGAATTAGTCAAAAATCTAATAAGTGATGGCTTTGAAAGGGGATTTGTGTGTAAGATATTTTCCGATAAAAGGATAAAATTTAATCCAAAGGTTATGCCTCGAAAGGTTACTCATAAGGAGGCAAAATTGCATTATGATATATTTCTTGAAAGGGAGAGAATCGATAGGGCAAGGGCGTTTTTAAAAGAAAATAAAATGCTTTTTGCTTCAGTAGAAAGGGATTTTGGCGTCCCAAGGGAGATAAAGGCAGCAATTCTCCTTGTTGAAACTGACCTTGGTAGATACTTAGGCTCTTCCCTTGCTATTAATACCCTTTCAAGCATGGTCGTTGCTAAAGATTTTAATGCCATAAGGCCCTATTTACCCAAGGAATATAATCAGTTAAAAAGTGCTCAAAGAAAAAAGATCGAAAAAAAACTTGCAAGAAAATCAAGATGGGCATATTCGGAGTTAAAAAGTCTTTTAATATATTCGCAGTTAAATAAAATAGATATCTTCTCCATAAAGGGTTCCATCTTTGGCGCAATAGGGCTATGTCAATTCATGCCGTCAAATGCCTTAAAGTTTGGTGTGGATTATAATAAAGATGGCAAAGTCGATCTTTTTGATCCTGCAGATGCCCTTGCAAGTATGGCTAACTACCTTAGATATTACGGCTGGAAAGATGGACTGAAGTTTAAGGGAAAACTTAAGGTTATAAAACAATACAACCATTCAACCCCTTATGCCAAGACAGTCATAAAGGTAGCAGAAAGAATTGGTTCAAGTTAAGTATAAGCGCAAGTCTTGTCAAAATCCTCTCTAGTGATAACCACTTTTCCTTTTTCTAAAAACGGCAAAATTCTTTTTCTTTCTACAGGCTCGATTCTGCATGAAATGCCAAGGGTTTCCTGGAATCTTTCTTCACATCTTCTTATCCAGTTATGAAGCTCTGGCAGATCTCCTGTGAAGATGTTTTCATCCATGGCAATAAGAATCCGTATCTGGGTAAGATGCTTCCATTTATCCAAAACAACAAGACTTGTTACCGGCTTTCCTTTTGCCTCTTCTGCTAAAAGGTGTGAGATATTTGAAGGGGAAACCTTTATACCTCTGACAGAGATAAGGTCATCTGTCCTTTTTCTTACTGGCTCCATGCGCCATGTGGTTCTTCCGCATGAACAAGTTTCCTTTATTAGTTTTGTAAGGTCTCCTGTCCTGAATCGAATAAGAGGATTTGCCCGTGTCGTAACAGTAGTTATTACAAGTTCTCCTTCCTTGCCATCCTCTACAGGCTCCGAGGTCTTAGGATCGATGATTTCAGGAATGATATGGTCGAGGGCCAGATGAAGGCCACATCTGCATTCACATTCATAGGCCATTGTTGGGCCTGATGCCTCAAATATTCCATATGTCGCCCTCATTTCTACATCAAGTTCCTTTTCAAAAACTGAACGTGCATAGGAACTTAAATGCTCTCCTAAAAGGATCAATTTTCTAAGATTTAGAGCTCCTATAGGCATATTTTTTTCCTTAAAGACCTCAAGAAGATGAAGCCCATAGGAAGGACTTGTCACAAGGGTTGTCGTTTTAAAATCTATCATCACCCTTATTCTGGTATATGTGGAAACCGGATCTGGCGGGATGACCAAGGCACCTAGTTCTTCAGCCCCTTCTTTAAGTTCCTGGCCGTGAAGTGAAAGACCAGGATCAAGACAAATTTGAACTATGTCTTCTTTGGTTATGCCGGTTGTCTTAAAAAAGCGGGCCGCCAATTCCACACGTCTTTTCAAATCCTGCCTTGTAAGGCCAATAGCAATGGGATTTGTAAGGCCGCTTCTCAAGGTATGGATTCTTACTATATCCCTTAAGGGAACTGCAAAGAGGCCATAGGGATAATTTTCAGAAAGTTCATCTCTGGATAAAAAGGGCAATTTGACTATATCTTCTAAAGAGCCAATATCATCAGGGCCAATACCCATTTCATCCATTTTTTTGCGATAAAAGGGAACCCTCTTGTAGGCACGGTTAACTGTGCTTTGTAGTAGCTCAGTATGCCACTGATTCCAGGCGTTTGGAGACAGGTATTCTATTTTATCCATGGGTTTACCTTTCAGCTATTTCTTTATAATCCTTTCCTAAATAGGCCCTTTTGATTTCACTATCCTCAGCTAACTCCTTAGCCCGTCCTTGAAGAGTTATTCTGCCTGTTTCAAGGATATAGGCCCTGTCTGCAATATCAAGGGCCTTTTTGGCATTTTGTTCAACCAGAAGGATAGTCATGCCTTTTTTATTTAGAGCCACTATGGTCTTGAAAATGGTTTCAACAAGTTTTGGCGCAAGTCCCAGGGATGGCTCATCTAGCAAAAGTAGTTTTGGGCGGGCCATAAGTGCCCGGCCAATTGCCAGCATTTGTTGCTCGCCGCCGCTAAGTGTACCTGAGACCTGTTTCCTTCTTTCTTTAAGTCTTGGAAAAAGAGAAAATATCCAGTCCATGTCAGCCTGAATCTCATCTTTAGAATCCTTTTTTCGGCAAAAGGCACCTAGCATAAGATTTTCTTCAACAGTTAAAGGGGCAAAAAGCTGTCTTCCTTCAGGGCAGTGTGCAATACCCTTTTTTACAATTTTATCTGGTGAAAGCCCTCTAATAGATTTTCCAAGGAAATCTATTTCTCCAGTGATGGAATCGATAAGGCCGGAGATAGAGACAAGAAGTGTGGTTTTACCTGCCCCATTGGCACCAATAATAGAGACTATTTCCCCTTCATCAACATGGATTGAGCAGTTTTTAAGAACCTGAATCGGGCCATATTTGGTATTGAGATTTTTAATATGCAACATGAAAAGGCACGTTCCTTAAAAATTTAGATGAGTTTTTATTCTAGTGTGCTTTAAAAATAAGCTTTTAAAGTTGATAAATGCCCTCTTTTTGTGTAATAGTCAACTCTATATAAATTTTTCACGGGAGGAGAAAGCCATGCGTTTCAACAAGTTCCTTGTCTTATTTAGTATAATTTCTTTTATGATGTTTTTGGGTAGCGGTTCATCCTTTGCAAAAAAGCCATTGAAAATAGGTTCTTTTTTGGCGGTTACTGGGCCTGCCTCCTTTCTGGGAGATCCCGAGCTAAAGACCTTGCAGATGTACATTGAAGAGATAAATGCTAAGGGTGGAGTTGATGGTCACAAGATAGAGTTCGTTCATTATGATACTAAAGGTAAGGCAAAAGAGGCCAAGAATTTTGTTAATCGACTCATTAAGAAAGATAGGGTTGATGTAATAATCGGTGGAACCACCTCTGGTAACACCTTGGCTGTAATTGACATTGTTCAAAGGGCAAAGGTTCCTTTCATTTCCCTTGCAGGTTCTATAAAGATTGTTGAGCCTGTTAAGAAGTGGGTTTTTAAAACACCTCATACAGACAAGATGGCTGCCCAGAAGATATTTGAGGACATGAAAAAACGCGGGATTACTAAGATCGCTCTAATTACTGGAAACGGTGGTTTTGATAAATCAGGCCGTGCCCAGTGTCTGGCCCTTGCGCCTAAATATGGAATAAAGATAGTGGCAGATGAGCAATACAACAACTCAGATACAGATATGACTACACAGCTTACCAAGATAAGGGCAACAGACGCCCAGGCAATACTTAATTTTGGCTTTGGAAAGGCCCCGGCCATAGTTGTCAAAAATGCAAAGCAACTTGGCATCAATCTTCCAATCTATGAATCACATGGTGTTGCCTCCAAAAAATTTATTGAACTTGCCGGAGACGCTGCAAATGGGGTAAGGCTTCCAGCAGCAGCACTCATTGTTGCTGACCAGCTACCTGATACTGATCCCCAAAAAAAGGTCCTTCTTGATTATAAGAAAAAGTTTGAGGCCAAGTATGGCCCGGTTTCAACCTTTGGCGGCCATGCCTATGATGCTCTTTTCATAGTAGTAAACGCTGTTAAGAGGGCAGGTGTTATTGACAGGGCCAAGATAAGGGATGAAATCGAAAAGACAAAGGGCTTTGTTGGCACTGGTGGAGTATTCAACATGAGCCCAACTGATCACCTTGGCCTGGGCCTTGACGCCTTTAAAATGATTGAGATACAGAACGGAAAGTGGAAATTACTTTATTAATTTAAACTAATTAAGGGAGTATTTATTACCCCCGTTTCAGAACACTGAGCGGGGGTAATTTTTGCCAGTGCTAATGGATCAACTTCTCCAGTTTTTTATAAGTGGCCTAACTGTAGGTTCAATCTATGCCCTTGTGGCCCTCGGGTTTTCCATCATCTACAATGCCTCGGATGTTGTGAACTTTGCCCAGGGTGAATTTGTGATGATAGGCGCAATGAGCGCCATTTTTATGTTAAAGGCAGGAATACCCTATCCTCTGGCAATCTTTCTTGCCATATTGATTTCGGCCACTGTTGGCCTTTGTCTTGAAAAGTTTGCCATTGAGCCAGCAAAAAGGGCGACTGTGGTGAGCACCATAATAATTACCATAGGAGCGTCAATTTTTTTAAGAGGGGCTGCCCTTCTTATCTGGGGAAAGGACATCTACGGCCTTCCCCCTTTTACGGACAATACCCCCATTCATATTGGAAGGGCCACAATGCTTCCACAAAATTTATGGGTAATGCTTGGAACCGCCTTTTTGGTAATTGTGGTCAGGTATTTTTTTGATAAAACAAGGGTTGGAAAGGCAATTTTGGCTTGTTCCTACAATAAAAAGGCCGCCTATCTCGTTGGAATAAATGTCAAAACTATGCTTCTTATTGCCTATGGGCTTTCTGCCGCCCTTGGTGCAGTTGCAGGTGTCCTTATTGCCCCAATTACCTTTATGACTTATGGTGCAGGGGTCATGCTGGGGTTAAAGGGGTTTTGTGCAGCCATACTCGGTGGCATGGGAAATTCAATGGGGGCGGTCCTTGGGGGCCTTATTCTAGGAATCGTTGAAACAGTCGGGGCAGGCTTTATCTCCTCAGGTTATAAGGATGCCATAGCCTTTTTTGTCATTCTTTTGGTTCTTTTCTTTAAACCAAGCGGAATCCTGGGTAAGGGCGAGGTTGAAAGGGTATGAAAAGGCTTTTGGGGTTTTACATTTTTTCTTTCATCACCCTTGTCCTGCCAATACTTTTTCCAGATAATTATTATGTTACGGTGGTAGGTCTTACTGTCCTTATCAATATCTCCCTTGCAGTTAGCCTAAATCTTTTGATGGGATATGCCGGCCAGATCTCCCTTGGGCATGCCGCCTTTTTTGGTCTTGGGGCCTATTCATCTGCTATTTTTACCATCAAATATGGATTTAACCCCTGGACTGCCATTTTTTTTGGCCTTTTAATAGTCTTTTTGCTTTCCTATATCCTTTCCCGGCCCATTTTGAAACTTAAAGGACACTATCTTGCAATGGCAACCCTTGGCCTTGGCATAATAGTCCACATATTTTTTGTCCAGGCAGACGAGATAACAGGTGGCCCAGACGGGATTAGTGGGCTTCCAACCCTTTCAATATTCGGTTTTCCAATAGATACAGATCTTAAATGGTATTTTATTTTTGCCATATTTATGCTCATAACTGTCCTTTTGTCTTTGAATATTGCAGATTCCAGGGCAGGAAGGGCCCTTTCTGCAGTTCATGGAAGCGAGATAGCTGCCCAGATGATGGGAATTGACACAGCCAAGGTGAAATCCCATATATTTGTATTTTCCGCCCTTATTGCCTGTATTGCAGGAAGCCTTTTTGCTCACCAGCAAAACTTTGTAAGCCCTGAATCCTTTAGCTTTTTCTTTTCCATTGAACTTGTCACAATGGTTGTCCTTGGAGGTCTTGGTTCCACCTTTGGGGCTGTGGTTGGTGCCTTTATTCTTTCCATTTTGCCGGAGCTTTTGATTGTTTTTGAGGACTTTGAAGTCCTGATCTTTGGTGCAATTTTGATGACCATAATGATCTTTCTCCCTGATGGGCTATTTGTGGCAATAAAGAATAAAATTGCCTTTCTTGCCTTTAAACGGTCTCAAAAGGAGGTGGCAAATGCCACTTCTTGAGGTAAAGGGCCTTGAAAAGAGTTTTGGCGGGCTAAAGGCAATTACTGATTTGAGTTTTTCAGTGCCTGAAGGCCAGATATTTTCAATAATTGGCCCAAATGGAGCAGGCAAAACCACCCTTTTTAATCTTCTTACAAATATTTACAAACCCACAAAGGGCTCTATTTTTTTTAACAAAAAAGATATAACCAAACTTCCTCCTTTTAAAATAGCAGCCCTTGGAATCAGCAGGACCTTTCAAAATCTCCAAGTTTTTATGAATATGAATGTGGTTGAAAATGTCATGGTTGGCTGTCATCTGAGGTCAAAATCCGGCCTTTTTGCATCGGCCTTTAGACTTCCCTCTGTAATAGCAGAAGAAAAAAGGGTCAGGGACATGGCCCTTGAGGCCTTAGAATTTTGCGGCTTGAAGGATTATTCCAGCCAGCCTGCTAGTGCGCTTCCCTATGGCATACTTAAAAAACTTGAAATTGCAAGGGCTCTTGCCTCAAAACCAAGACTTCTTTTGATGGATGAGCCGGCCGCGGGCCTTAATGATACAGAGACAATGGAGCTTTGCAGGCTTATAGAGGCAATACGTGATTCAGGTATAACAGTTCTTCTTGTTGAACACAATATGGGTCTTGTCATGGAAATATCACAAACAGTTCTAGTTTTGAACTATGGAAGACTTCTTGCCAAAGGCTCTCCACGTGATATCCAAAAAAATCCAGAGGTCATAGCCGCCTATCTCGGAGAAGGTTGATTTATACTTTTTGTGCCATTTTTACTTGGCATATTCCTCTTAAAAGTTTATGTTTCGAGGCTGGCTGAATTAGTATTCATCTTAAATGGGCTAGTCCCTTTAGTGGAAACTATCTTTAATTCTAAAATTTCTGATAAGGAGTTTGCTTCAATGGAAACCTATACTTATTCACGAGAAAGGGATGCATGTGCCATTATAGCCTTTGTGGATAAACGAGGGCACAGCACCCATGCCAATATTTCAAAGACCATTGAGGCCCTTCAAAAAATGGGGCACCGTTCAGGAGATATTGATGGCGAAGGTGATGGCTGCGGTATCCTTTGTGATATACCAAGAAAGATCTGGGCAAAAAGGCTGGAAAGGGAAGGTTATAGCAGACATCTTTCAGAAAGTGGTGGATTTTTTGTAGGACATTTTCTTATGCCCTTTTCAATTGCCAAGGATGAAAAAAATATCAGGGAAAAGATACATGGCATATTCAGGGAAAATGGCGTTGAGGTAATCCTAGATATAAGAGGAAATACAAGAAATGAGGAACTCGGACCACGCGCTCTGGCAGAGGCCCCTTTTTTCTGGCAGGTTGCCGGAATGGCAGGTGGCGGGAACAAAAAGGACGCCCAGAAAAACCTTTTCATGATCCAGATGGAGATTGAAAAGGTCATTCCAGAAATCCATATTGCATCACTTAGTCTTGATTCAGTGGTTTATAAGCTTAGGGGAACACCAGATTTACTTCCACGGGTATTTCCTGAACTAATGGACGAGGACTTAACATCCATTATTACCCTTGGTCACAGCCGTTATTCCACCAATACTCTTCCTACAATGGAAAGGGCCCAGCCCTTTTCTGTCCTTTGCCACAATGGTGAGATAAATACCATTGAAAGGTTAAGAAGCACGGGAAGAATCCTGGGGATTGAGCCGGTTCCAGGGGGGAGTGATTCCCAGGATCTTAATAGAATAATCGAGGGTCTTATAAATATGTATGGACTTGAGCCCATGGAGGCCCTTGAAATGGTATTTCCTGCAATTCACAGCGAGGTTGAATATTATGAAGAGGACCTCAGGAAGGTCTTTGATTTCTATCGCTGGTTTTTCCCAAGCTCTGCCCAAGGTCCTGCGGCAGTAGTTGCAAGGTATGCAAATATTTGTATGGGAAGTGTCGATGCCTTGGGTTTGAGGCCCTTGTGGTTCGGGGAAAGTGACTATGAATATTTTCTTTCCTCTGAAAAGGGCGTTGTTGACATAAAAAATACCATGACAGACCCTGTCCCTTTGGCACCAGGAGAAAAGATTGCAATAGAGGCAAACATTGGTCAAAAGGCAAAGGTTTACAGACACACTGAATTTCAGGGTCGAATTAAGGAGTTCATGTTTAGAAGAAAGGGCAAACTCGAGGCTCTAAAGGGCCTTTCCAGGTCAGATGCAGTTAAGGCTGTATCCAAGGTTTCATTAAAGGATTTGATAAAAAGGACGGATAAAAATGAGGAGTTAAACCAGACAAATCTTCTGGGTGCCTTTGGGTGGCAAAAATATGATCTTGATTTGAGAAAAAGGGTTGCCATCGAAGGAGCTGATATTATTGGTTCAATGGGCCATACCGGTCCTTTAGCATGTCTTATGCCAGAGGCCCTTCCAAACTGTTCAGAGTTTTTCAAGGAAAATGTTGCTGTAGTTACAAACCCTGCAATCGACAGGGAAAGGGAGGCAGAACATTTCACCACAAGGGTTATTCTTGGGAACAAGCCCTGTCTTTTGGTTGATACAGAAAAAACACCAGTGGGCCTAGAGCTTCTGTGTCCACTCCTTCTCGATTATGAAGGCCTTTCTGAAAGTATATCAAAAGAGGACCTAAACGAGCTTGCAAGAAAACACGGTTCAGTAGTTCTTGAAGATATCATCTCTTATTTTTCTGCAGATGGTCTTATGCCAGAACGGGTCAAGGTCCTTAACTGCCTTTTCGACCCGAAAAAGGGTTTAAAGGAAAGGCTTGATTCCATCTGCGAAGAGGCCATAGATGCAGTTAACTCCGGTGCGATCTTACTCGTACTTGATGATAGCAATGCCTTTTTTGAAGACGAATCCTATATCGATCCGGCCTTAATGGTTGCTTATCTCAACCAGAAGCTTGAGGAGAAAAACCTTAGAAGAAGGTGCAGCATAATTGTTCGTTCAGGTGCAATAAGAAATCTTCATGACATCATGTTTCTTTTGGGCATGGGGGCAGATGCCCTTAATCCCTATAAGCTTTGGGAAACAGTTATAGGTTTTACTACAGACAAGGTGGATGAGAAAAAGGCCATTTCCAATACCATTGATGTATTTCAAAAGGGAATGGAAAAGGTCATGTCCACCATGGGCATTCATGAGCTTTGTGGCTATGGAAGGATATTTGCCGGTCTGGCAGTAACAGAAGAATTTGAAAAGATATTTAAGGTTGACTGTTTTTATAAGTCAAAGGATATCGGCCTTGGATTTAAGCTCTTGGAAGATATTGCTAAGGAACGGATAAAAAGGGCAAAATCAAAAGAAGAAATACCCATTTATTCAGAACCAAATAGAAACGCCAAGGTGGGACGGATACTTAGACAGACTGCAGAGGGCAAAAAGGGATATTTTGAGATGGCCAAGGGTCTTTCAAAGTTAGATGAAGAGCTTCCAGTTGGGGCAAGGCATGTTATCAGGCCAAAGCTTGTTCCTGAGGAAGAGCGGCTTACCATGGATCAGGTAGATATATCTATAGGTCATCATGACATGCCAATTGTCATCGCAGCCATGAGCTTTGGCTCCCAGGGAGAAAACTCCTTTAGAAGCTATGCCGAGGCAGCTAAAAAGGCCAATATTATTTGCATGAATGGGGAAGGCGGAGAGATCCCGGACATGCTCGGAAAATACAGGAAAAACAGGGGCCAGCAGATAGCTTCAGGGCGCTTTGGCGTTTATATGGAACTGCTGAATTCCGCCGATTACCTTGAGATTAAGATCGGCCAGGGGGCAAAGCCGGGTGAAGGCGGACATCTGCCAGGCCAGAAGGTCTCAGAACAGGTGGCACGGGCCAGACACTGTAAGCCTGGAATTACCCTTATTTCCCCGTCTAACCAACATGATATTTATTCCATTGAAGACCTTGCCCAGATAATTACAGAGCTTAAGACTGCCAATCCCTACGCCAAGGTCTCGGTAAAGATTCCTGTTACGAGTGGCGTTGGAACCATTGCCGTAGGTATAGCAAAGGCAGGGGCAGATATTGTTGACTTAAGCGGTTTTGAAGGTGGAACTGGTGCAGCAAGGGAACATGCAAAGCGTTATGTGGGAGTTCCCATAGAAGTAGGTGTTTCAGAGGCCCACAGGGCACTATGTGAGTCCAATCTGCGTGATAAGGTAGAGATCTGGGCAGATGGGGGTCTAAGAAGCGGAGCTGATATTGTTAAAATGATATTACTTGGTGCCAATAGGGTAAGCCTTGGAACCGTAGCACTTATGGGAGTTGGCTGTATTAGCTGCCACAGATGTCACCTGGACCGTTGTCCAAGGGGAATATCCACCCAGCTTCAGACCAAAGAGCAGGCAGAAGCCCGTGGTGTTAAGGGATTTTCACCAAGGAAGGTGGATATTGAGGCGGAAAACCTTGCAAGGCTCCTTCGGGCCCTTGGTGATGAGGTGAGGATGATTCTTGCCGATATGGGTCAAAAAAACCTTCAGGAGCTTGTTGGAAGAACCGATCTTCTTGAACAATATAGATTCTTTGAACAGATAGATGTGACATCTATCTTGAAAAAGCCGGATCTATCCATGATTCCTGAAAACCTTGATCAGGAAAGAAGCATTAGGCTTCCTCTTAACTACCTTACAAAGCTTATAAGTGACCTTGTGATAGAGCAATTTGAACAGGGCAAAAAGGTAGTGCACTTTAAGGAGCAGGGTGTAAAGAGCACAGACAGGGGCATGTCAACCTATCTTTGTGGTGAGATAGTAAGACGATATGGCATAGGCACTGATAAAAAGGCCATGTTGAGATTGACTTCCTCGGTCCCAGGAAATGGACTTTGTGCCTTTAACATCACCGCCGTTGATACCTGTGTAACAGGTGGTGCTCAGGATGGCACAGTAAAGGGCAGTTACGGTGGTGTGGTCGGTATATTTAAAGGTTTAAACTATCTAGGAAAAAGGGTTGATGGCTCCACTGGAAAGAGTTTTGCCTATGGGGCCATAAAGGGCACCTTTTTGATACAGAACATGGCTGATTCCCGTGCGTGCATTCGTTTTTCAGGTGCAGATGTGGTCTTTGGAAGGCGAATCACAGAGCCAGTGGATGACTCAAATGGGAATATAGCCCACAGGGCCTTTTTAAAGGGATTCGCCTTTGAGTATATGACAGGGGGAAGGGCAGTAGTCCTTGGTGATCCAGGTCCTTGGATGTGTGCTGGAATGACAGGAGGTGTAATTTATCAATGCCTTTACCCTGAATATAACTTCACAGTGGATTCCATTAAAAGGCGTCTTGCACGTGGGGCTATAGTAAAAATTGAAAAGTTGACAAAAGAAGGTCTTAAAGACATTGAAGAGCTTTTAAGCCTTTATATCAAGGAACTCAGGGCAACCTTTCAGGAGGAAGAGGCCAAAGAGGTCGAAAGGATACTTGATGAGGCAGGGGATCGTTTCATAATGATAGTTCCCAAAAGTTTTAGGCCCAAGTCTGCCGGATAATAAATAAAAAAGGCGGGTTTTTTTACCCGCCTTTTTTATTTTTACTTGAGGTGATGAATTAGTCCAGAAAATGTTTTAGTTTTTCCCTTCTACTTGAATGTCTGAGTCTATTAAGGGCCTTTTTTTCAATCTGCCTGATTCTTTCCCTCGAAACATTGAATCTTTTTCCAATCTCCTCAAGGGTATATTCAGAATCCTCTCCAATTCCAAACCTTAGCCTAATAATCTTTTCTTCCCTTGGGCTTAGAGTTGCAAGAATGCTTTTGATCCTTTCGGTAAGTTCCTTTTCGCGGACACTTTCATAGGGAGAGACGGCATCCTTATTTTCTATAAAATCTCCAAGGGTGCTGTCTTCATCTCCCACTGGTGTTTCAAGGGAAACAGGCTCCCTTGAGGCCTCTAGAATTGAAAGGATCTTTTCCATGGGAAGCCCTGTTCGTTCTGATATCTCAGCAGGAGTGGGCTCCCTTCCAAGCTCCTTAAGCATTGCATAAAAGGCCTTAAAAAACTGACTTCGTAACTCCAAAAAGTGAACTGGAAGCCTGATTGTCCTTGTCTTATCAAGAATGGCTCTAGTAATTGCCTGCCTTATCCACCAGCTTGCATAAGTAGAAAACTTATTCCCTTTTGTATAATCAAAACGAAAGACTGCACGCATAAGGCCAAGGTTTCCTTCCTGGATGAGATCTGCCAGGGAAAGGCCTTGATGCATGTACCTTTTGGCAATGCTTACCACAAGCCTTAAATTGGCGTTTATCATTTCGTCCTTGGCCCTTTCAACCTTCTTTTGTTGGACCTTAACAAATTCACAGAGTTCTTTTATGGATTCGTCTTCCGGATGTGCTTCACTAATACTGGTTACAGTTTCAGAAAGATAATTTAGATGTTGTTTTTTGGGCTTAAGGGATGGGTCCCTGCGCTTCCATACCCTTATTTGTTCCCGCAATGCCTCCATTTCAGGAAGGGTTGAAGGATGTTTCATAATAGAGGCAATAATGCTATTAAAGCCTGTGCGAATTATTTTGCTTAGCTCTTCTTCCTTTTCAGGAGTAAGGAGCTCATAGCGCCCCATTTCTCTTAAATAGGTGGTAGTAATCTCTTCAGAATCGGAGTATTCACCCGAATCTATCACCACCTGTTTTGTTTCTTCTTTTTGTTCAGGGACTTTGGTGGCCTTTGTAATTTCTTCTTCTGCTTCCTGGGGCTGAATTTGGGTTTTTAATGTAATTGTCTCTTCAACAGAGCCGCCTATTACATCAATATTATTTTGGCTTAGAATATCAAATATTTCTTCAAGTTTTTCTGGGTCTTTGATGTCGTCGGGGATTATTTCGTTCAGGGTTTCGTAAGATAAAGAACCTCCATGACCAGCTTCAAGAAGCTGATCCATGTATGCCATTGATTCATCAGTAGTATTTTTTCTAGAAGTTTTTGGAGACATATGAGTTAAACCTCTATTGAAGTTTATGGAAGTCTTTTTCAGATTGCAGCGAAAACACAAAATTATAAAAAAATTTTTCTATGGTTGCAAGTAAAAATAATTTATCCCTGTTTTTGCTCAAAAAATAGACATCTTTTTGAAATAGGCAAGTATTTTTTATTAAGTAGGTATTTTTTTGTTCAATTGTTGGGCTATTTTCTTGACATATCGCATACATTTTTTATTATTTGCTGATTCCAATTAGAAAGGGGGGATACCCTTGGCCATAGTTGTTGAAGTCCAGGATAACCTGGAAAAGGCGCTAAAGCTGCTTAAGAAAAAGATGCAGCTTGATGGTCTTCAGCGTGAGCTTAAAAACAGACGCTTTTATGAAAAACCAAGTGTAAAGAGGCGTCGCAAGGCTCAAGAGGCTGAAAGAAGGCGCAGAAAGGCCAGTCGTAGGCGTAAAAGATATTAAAAATTTTAATTAAACTAAAAAAGGGGCTGTTGCCCCTTTTTTGATCTTTATCCTGCCTTTTTTAAAGAGGTAGCTGATTTAGATAGTCCCCTAACAAGATCAAGCAATTCTGAGATATTTGCCTGAATCTTTTCTTTAAAAAATTCCAGTCTAGTCTTTCTGTCTGCGCCTTTTATGCTTAGTTCTTTAAGCTCTTCAGCATCTTTATGAAGTTTTACATGAATTTCGCTTATCCTTGACATTACATCAGAAGGAAAGGTTGGATCAGACATATACTTATTTAGCCATCTTCCCATGAAACACTTTCCTGGATTAAGTTCAACATCTGGAACTGAGTCATTCATTATGGCTATTCTCAGGTTTTCTAGCCAGGTAAAGTGCGCAAGAAGTGCCCCGGTTAGTGCAGCCTTAGGCATAGTGTAATTGGATGCAGCCTTTAGGACATCAATTTTACAGTTATAAAGCGAGGATATTTCATTTAATTGAGTGGACAGAGATTCAATAATTCCAACAGTCATATCAATTGTATGTGCTATGGCTGAAAAATCAGAAGCCTGATCTGAAAGCTTATGTGCCTGACTTTCAAGTCCTTTTACTTTTTCTGCTCCTTCAGAAACAGCCTGGTTTATCTCTGAAACCGTTGCAGTCTGCTCTTCTGCTGCACTTGCAATGGTATTTGTAAAATCATTTACTTGAGAAACGGTCTGGGTAATTTCCTCTACTGATTCAACAGCATTTTTGGTACCAGACTGGATTACCTGTATCATCTTAGTTATCTCTTCGGTGGCTTCAGCAGTTTGTTTGGCAAGCTCTTTGACTTCATTGGCCACGACTGCAAAACCCTTTCCTGCCTCTCCGGCCCTTGCTGCTTCAATGGTTGCATTAAGGGCAAGAAGGTTTGTCTGCTCTGCAATTGAATTTATGACCTGGATGATCCCTCCAATTTTTTCTGAGTTTTTACCTAGTTCTTGGATAACCTCATTTGTATATTGAGCCTTTTCTTGAGCTTCATTAGTTGCCCTTGCCGACTCTGCAACATTTTGGGCTATTTCATTAGTGGCCTCAGTCAGTTCTTGTATGGCATTTGCCACATTTTCAAGGGTTGAAGCGGCATCTGAAGAGGCATTTGCAACCCGTTCTGCCGCAGTATCAATATCATTTGCACCTTCTGTAACAATTTCATTAACTGTTTTTAATTCATTAACAGTGCTCTTTGCACCAATAGCCTGTTTTTTTAACAGATTAATAAGGTGACCTGTCGTATAGACAATATTATTGGTTCTTCTGCCAAGTTGCCTTATCTCCTTTGCCCCTTCTGGTTTGAGCCATTTGGTGAAATCTCCGTGGGTGACATCGGCAAATATTTCCAGTATTCTTTCAAAAGGTTTTTTAATGTTTATTCTAAGTCCAATATAGGCAAAGATAATTGCCAATATGCAGGCAATTATTGCTATTATGGCGTGCTCCATCAATTGCTTATTTATCTGTGCATTAAGTCCGGTCAAATCTAAATACTGGACATAAACACCGGTTGGTCTGTTTTTATAATCATTAAGTTTTAAGCCAATGGCAAGAAAGTTATCGAGATTTTTAAATGCATGACCTTCTCTTAAGGCTTTTTCCAAGAAATCTTCATTAATTGCATTTTCAAGTCCAGCAGGTGTTGGAGTAAGAATAGTAAATTTTCCAATTCGATTTCTTTCAAGCCCGGCTGTAGCCTTTACAGTTTGGAGGCCAAAAAGCTGAATCTTTCCGTTTATATCGTTTTGTGCAATTTTTGCCACTTCAGAAAGGCTAGTTATTGCCTCTACACTTGCAATTGGTCTTGTGTGACCTTCAACAAATATTGGAGCAACTCCCCTGATAGCTATACCAACTCTGCCAGCTTCAATTCCTTTTACAGGCATTCCATTTGTCAAGACATCTACTACGGTCCTTCTAAATCCTGATATATCATCGCCAAATTTTTTTGGCTTCCAGACCCTTAAAAAGGATTTTCCTGGAGGAACATGAAAGTGTATCTTGAGTCTAAATCTATTTTTGGAGTTGATGGATTTAACCATTGGTTCCACAATCTCGTAAAGCTTTTCTCTATCGCCATTTTGGATTACCTCTTTTACCCTTGGCATATCTGCAAAAAGGGAGGCAACTACTAGATTTTGAGAGGCGATTATATCAATCTCTTCAAGAAGATTTTCTGCATTTTTTAAGGCGGACATTTTAATCTCTTTTATCTGTTCATTGGCAGATATCTTGACCTGAACCATTTGGAGACCAACTAAAAAGATAATGATGATGCTTACTCCAATAAGTATCCTTGTTAAAAGGGATGTCTTTGAATAGAGATTGAGAATGCCTTTAAACATAACCACACTCCTTTAAATTTTGATAATTGTCTTCTTTGTTTTAAATCGGAATTATCAGTACTTTTCTTAAGTGTCTTTTAGTGTATCTGGTCCAGGTAATGCCCTTTTTGAAATATCTTCACATGGCCAAAGCCTTTTAAGGAGTTCGATTAATTCAAGGGCCTTTGTAGGACATGGCCCTTTTGGAGTAAGAATGTTTATTCTTAAAAGCATGTCTCCCCTTTTTCCATTTTCATCTATCCATCCGTGTCCTTTTATTCTAAGAAAGCGTTCCCTTTTAATGCCTGGTGTCAAAAATATTTTTTTGGGGCCATCTATTGTATCAACTTGTATGTATCCACCTCCTATATGAGTCCAACAATCAATATCTATTGTGGAGATTATATCCTTTCCATGTATTATCCAGTCCTTTGGATTTTGGACTTCTATTTCAAGAAAAAGGGTTGTCCTTGATTTTTTTTCAGGATCAAAAGGTCCTTCTCCAGGAAATTTTAGGATGGATCCATCTTTTGTGCCTGGTGGGATTGTAACCTTTACTTTTCTTATAAGGCTAATGAAGCCTTTTCCTTTGCATTTTGGACAAGTAAGAAGTCTTTCATAGCCCTTTCCACTGCAATATTTGCAAATTATCTTTAATTCTTTATTGCCCCAAGGAAGTATTCTATATCCTTTCCCAAGGCATTTTTGACAAAGCCCTTGATTTTTTTCTGGGATAGAACCAAGTCCCTGGCATGAAGGGCAAAAGTTATCGCCTTCATTTATCTCAATTGTAATTTTGGTACCTTTTAGTGCCTTTTCTATTGGTATTTGCACAAAAGAAAAGGCGCCTTCAGGAAAATTAGTTTTTTTAAAGGACTCTTTATTTGAAAAAAAACTTTTGGAAAGGTTTAGATTATTAGAAGGACCTTTTCTCTTTACTTTTTCTTTTAAAAGGATGTAGGCATCCTTTATGGCCAAAAAACGTTTGATATTGGCCATATTTTTCCCACAAATATCAGGATGCCATTTTCTAACAAGCCTTCTGTAGGCCTTTTTTATTTCATCAAGGCTTGCCTCAGGAGTTACTCCCAGAATATCATAGGGATCTTTTTCAAAATATGTCATGGACAGGAACTAAGTTTAAGTTAGTTCCCCTGATTCTTATTATTCTCGGCTTGCTCCAGGGATTTGCTGTCAAGGATTATTAAGAGCCTACTTTCAAGTTTACATACCTGATCTACATATTTGAGGTTTATTCCCTCTATCATATCAGGTGGGGGACTGATTTTATCTTTTGGTATGGACATGACATCCCCAATTTCTTCGACAAGAAGGCTTACAGGTTCTTCCCTATTACCCATGATGACATTATGTAGCTCTTTTTTTTCCGAAACCTTAAAGTCCTTGGCACTTAGCCCTATTCTCTTAGCTAGATCTATTGCAGTAAGTATCTGCCCCCTTAAGTTTACAACTCCGGATACATATTCAGGTGCCATTGGAACAGGCGTTATGTCAAGGGCCTTGTTTATTTCTATTACATCATCAATTGGAAGCCCAAAAAAGTGTTTGCCATAATGAAAGGTCACGAATTGGGAAGTGTCAGAAATAGACATTTCTACAAGATTTTTTTCTCCCTCGACAGGTAGATTGTTATTTTCCTGGACCATTATAAAACCTCCTTAGGCTGCGTTGGCTAAAGATTTTTCTTTTAAAAGTGTAGCTACAGAAGAAAGAACTTGGTCTCTATCTAATTTGGCCTGGTAATCATCAACACCAGCTTCGAGTCCCTTTTGTCTATTTTCTTCACCTGAAAGGGATGTCACTGCAATAATTGGAACGTCCTTGTTATTGCTTTCGTTTCTTATCTTTCGAGTTAGATCAAATCCATTCATCTTTGGCATTTCAATGTCAGTTATTACAAGGTCAATATGTTCAGTTTGAAAAAGTTCCCATGCCTTTGCTCCGTCCTCTGCTTCAAGGACTTCGTATCCAGCACCGGTTAGATAAGAAGATAAAAGATTTCTATAAAAAGTTGAGTCTTCTGCCAAAAGTATTCTGGCAGTTTCTATTCCGGTTACGTCATCTTGGATAAAGAAATCAGGGTCATGCATGGATATTATTTGATAAACATCTAAAAAAAGAGTTGTTCTTTCCTTGATAATGGCAGAGCCAAGGATTCCTTCCTGTTTGAAAGTCCCCTCCTCTACATCAATGGCAAGGTCTAGGCTGTCGTCAATTTCAGACACCATAAAGGCAATATCTTTTTCATTCATGTGAAACACAATTAAATGATATTCGTCTTGTTCAGGTAATGGAGATATGGGTAAATAATTTTCAAGGCGAATAATGGGCATTGAGTGGCCTCTATATTGAACTACCTCTTTTCCGCCAACGTATTCAATGTCAGATGCCTTTATCTTGTCAAGTCTATTTACAAGGGCTAGAGGAAGGGCAAAGTATTCATTTGGACCTATTGTGCAAAGAAGTAGAAATTGATGATCTTCTTCACCATCTTTTCCTGTTACAATAGTTGTTTCCTTCATTCCCTCTTCCCCTGCAGTTGCAGAAGAGGTTATACCTACAACGTCAAGTATTAGTGCCACCTTCCCATCTCCCATAAGAGTAGTACCTGCAAATATTGGTATGTGTTTTAGATGGCTTCCAAGAGGTTTTACAACTATTTCTTCCGAGTCACTTATAGAATCAACAACAAGGCCAAAAAGGTGCCCCCCAGCATTTAGCACTACAATATTCATACCTTCCGATGAATTTTTCTCTTCCTCATCTTCTTGGAAACCAAGAACTTTTCTAAGTCTAACAAGGGGGAGTATTTCACCCCTTAATCTGTAAAATTCCGAATTTCCAATCTTTTGGACATCTCTTTCAACAAGCTTTGGATTAAGGTGGACAAGTTCCACAAGGTTCACCTGGGGAATAGCGTATCTTTGTCCTCCACTGGTAATTATTAGTGCTGGAATAATGGCAAGAGTAAGAGGAATTTTTATCTTTATGGTTGTGCCTACATCCTTTTCGCTATTTAACTCGATTGTGCCTCCGAGTTTTTCAATATTAGTCTTAACTACATCCATTCCGACCCCACGGCCAGAAATATTGGTGACCTTTTCTGCAGTAGAAAAGCCAGGTTGAAAAATGAGCATGAGGGCTTCACGTTCACTTAAAGCCTCAGCCTGTTCTTCAGTTAAAAGTCCTTTTTCAACCGCCTTTTGCCGTATTTTATTCGGGTCTATACCTGCTCCATCATCAACTATCTCAATTATGACTTGGCCTCCTTCGTGATAGGCCTTCATTACAAGGGTACCAACAGGGGGCTTTTGTTTTTGAACCCTTATATCTGGAGATTCAATCCCGTGGTCGATAGAGTTTCGAACCATATGGGTCAGGGGGTCCTTGATGCTTTCAATTATTGAACGATCAAGTTCTGTTTCAGCACCTTCTATCCTTAATTGCACCTTTTTTTCAGCAGCCTTGGCAAGATCCCTTACTATCCTAGGAAATTTGTTAAAGACATTTCCAATGGGCTGCATCCTGGTCTTCATGATGCGCTCTTGAAGCTCAGTAACTACAAGGCTCATTCGCTGATTGGCAGTTAGAAATTCTGGGTCATTCAGTTGATTTGCAAGCTGAGTGAGTCGATTTCTTGAAAGAACTAGCTCGCCTGCAAGGGTCATTAACTGATCAAGAAGATGGACATCTATCCTTACATGGCTTTCAGTTAGATGGGCAGTAGTTGGAGGGGCCTTCCGAACCGGCTTAGAAGAAGGTTTTTTATCATCTTTTTTCTTTATAGAATCTTTGGATTCTGTCTGTTTTGTTTCATCCTGTTCTTTTTTTAGTCTCTCTTCTTCTTTCTTATCTTCCCCATTTTCCTCCTCTTTTTTGTCTATTTCTTTTGCTTCTTTTTGTTCAGAGGCTTCCTCTTTTTCGGTTTCACCCTTTTCTTTTTGTTCATCCTTGACTCCAGCCTCTTTTGCTATCTTTTCAGCAAAATTTCTAAGATCCACTATGAAATCAAGGTATTCTGTATCCACAGGCTCCTTGCCAGTGGCCTCAAGCTCTGCAAGGATGGCCTTAATATAGTCAACAGACTGGAGAAGCACAGTGGTTATGTCTTCATTTACCTTTACAAGGCCATCCCTCAGCTTTGAGAGTATATCTTCGGCAAAGTGTGCAATCCCTTCAAGGGTGGTAAATCCAAAAAAACCAGATGTGCCCTTGATAGTATGAATGGTTCTAAATATGGATTTAATAAGTTCTTCATTTTCTGGATCTTCTTCAAGCTCAACAAATTGCTGATCCAAAAGCTCCAAGTTTTCTTTTGATTCTGCCAAAAAATCTTTTAGGATATCGTCTTCCATACCCATATGCCATCTCCTTAGTTTTTACGTTTTTTGCCAACAAGTAGCCCGGCCAAAGGTTCTTCTTTTCATATTTGTTGGAAGACCGACAGGTGTTTCTGTGGCTCCCAAAAATAAATAACCGCCTGGATTTAATACCTTGACTAGTTTGTTAAGTATCGCCTTTTTGGTTTCCTGATCAAAATAGATTAGGACATATCTGCACATAATTACATCTATGTTATTTATGCCGATCAAGGGCCCCATAAGGTTTAGTTTTTTAAACCTTATCATCTTCTTTAATTTTGGATCGATCATCCAAAAGGCCCCTTGTTGCTTGAAATATTTGATAAGAAGCTGTATAGGAAGCCCTCGGTTTACTTCAACCTGGGTAAATCGCCCGTCTCTACCTTTGTCTATGGCCTGTTGTGAAATATCAGAGGCAATGATTTCCCTTCTCCAAGTCTTTATGTTTGGGAAATGTTCTTCAAGAATAATTGCTATGCTATATGGCTCTTGGCCAGTAGAGCAGGCCGCACTCCAAAATTTAAGTTGCTTTTTGGATTTTCTGACCTCAATGAGCTCAGGGATTATGTTGCTTTTTAAGGCCTCAAAGGGATGCTGATCCCTAAAAAAATAGGTCTCATTGGTAGTCATGGCCTCAATTATTTGTTCCTTGAGCTTAGGGGTGGGATTGAATTTTGCCTTTTTATAGAGTTCATTTATGTCCTTCATCCCAAGGACCCTGGCAAGCTCATTGAGCCTACTTTCCAGTAGATACTCCTTGCCCTTTGTTAGAGCTATTCCACTTGACTCCTTAACCAGTGTAGAGAAGAACCGGAACTGTTCCGGGTTAATCATTGTTCTATCTACCTCGCTTTTCTACTGATCAAAACTTATGTCCTGATAGCTCAAGAATGGTTGAAGTTATATTTCCTAAGGGCACAACCCTGTCTGCAAGACCTGCATCAGTAACAAATTTAGGCATGCCCCATACGACACTAGTTTGCTTGTCCTGGGCAATGACTATAGAGCCGGCCTGTTTCAATGCCCTGGCACCATTAAGTCCATCTTGCCCCATTCCCGTAAGTACTGTTGCAATCACCCTGTCTTTATATGTTGCGGCAAGGGAGCGAAAAAGGACATCAACTGCTGGCCTGCAACTATTTTCTGGAGGTCCCTGGTTTAGCTTAATTTTGTAGTTTTTATCTTCTCTTTTAACTTCCATGTGATAATCTCCAGGGGCAATGTAAACAGTGCCACCTTGAACCAACGTGTTGTCCTTTGCCTCAACTACCTTTAGCTTTGATCTTTGATCAAGTCTTTGAGCTAACTGTGCTGTAAAGACAGGCGGCATGTGTTGTACAATAAAAATGGGTAATCTGAAATTTTTTGGAAATTTGGGTATAATTTCGTTCAGGGCGTTTGGACCACCAGTTGATACACCTATCCCTATGGCTTCTATACGCTTGCCCTTAAGTGTCTTGACTCTTAGTGGTCTTTCTGAAGAAGTAACTTTTTGATGAGTTTCAGGTTTTGATGATTTTAATTTAATAGTTGAGGGTGCCTTTTTTTGAATTGGAACCCTTACTGTTTTCAAGTGCCCGTTTCCAAGGGCTTCTACCTTTGGAATAAGTATCTCTTGTATGGTCTTAACGCTTTTTGAAAAGGCACCCGTGCCAGTTGGTTTTGGAACAAAATCTGTAGCACCGCGTGAAAGGGCCTCCAGGGTGGTCTTTGCACCTTGGCTTGTAAGGGTTGAAAACATTATTACTGTGGTTTTAAGGTGTTGCCTTTTTATTTCATCCAGAGTGGAAAGCCCATCCATTTCAGGCATTTCTACATCTAGAATGGTAATATTCGGCCTAAGAATTCTTATCTTTTTTAATGCTTCTTTTCCATTGGTAGCAGTTCCAACAACCCTTATATTGGGCCTTTTCCCAATGGCTTCCTGAAGTATCTTTCTAAATACCACTGAATCATCTACAATTAGGACTTTAATCATAGTCCAAGAACCATCCTTACCTTTTCTTCAAGCATTTCTGGAGTAAATGGTTTCATAAGATATTCATTGGCTCCAGCCATAACTGCCTTAATCACATTTTCCTGCTGATTTTCTGTGGTTACCATCATGACCTTTGTATCATTCCATTCGGGCCTTTTTCTTATTTCCAAAAGGCAGTCATAACCTTCCATCTCGGGCATGTACCAATCAAGAAGGATCAGGTCAAAAGGTCCTTTTTCTTTTATTTTGTTTAGGGCATCAACACCATTTTCTGCCTCTTCTATCCTTTCAAAGGAATTCATCTTCTTAAGGCCGGCCTTAACTATGTTACGCATTGACTTAGAGTCATCTACAACTAATGCCTTCATAAAAGTGACCCCTGGAGTTGTGTTTTTTAAAACTTTTCAATGTCTATATCGAAAAATTAGCCAAATTCATTAAGCCTTTATGAGATAAATTTTTAAAACTCCTTGAGCGGAGAAAAAAAATGGGCTAAGACAAGGCAACAAAATTGGAAATGAAAAGGTGAGACCTTATGGATTATAAAGATACCCTCAATCTTCCAAGGACAAAGTTTCCAATGAAGGCAAATCTGAGTCAGAAAGAGCCTCAGATGTTAAAAAAGTGGGAAGAGTTGCGTCTTTATGAGAAACTTTTGGAAAAGGGTAAAGATAGAGAAAAGTTTATCCTTCACGATGGCCCTCCCTATGCAAACGGACATTTGCATCTTGGTCATACTGTTAACAAGGTCTTAAAAGACATAATTGTAAAATACCGACTGATGTCAGGGTATCATGCGCCTTACGTCCCTGGATGGGACTGTCATGGACTTCCAATTGAACACAATGTTGAGAAAAAGCTTGGCTCAAAAAAGAGCCAGATGGATAAGCTTGCCATAAGACTAGAATGCAGAAAATACGCCAAAAGATTTGTTGATATACAAAGGGAAGAATTTAAAAGGCTTGGTGTCATAGGAGACTGGGAAAACCCATATCTGACTATGAATTATGATTATGAGGCCTCCATTGCAAGGGAATTTTGTAATATTTTTTTAAAGGGGTATGTGGTTAAAAGTACCAAGCCTGTTTATTGGTGCCCGACCTGTGTGACAGCCCTTGCAGAGGCAGAAGTTGAATATGCACCTCATACGTCTCCATCAATTACAGTAAGATTTCCATGTGGTGACGATCTGAAAGACTGGTTAAAAAGGAATATAAAAGGGGATGTCTCTGTTTCAGATTCCTATATCCTGATTTGGACTACCACTCCCTGGACACTGCCGGCAAATAGGGCCGTTGCCCTTCATCCCGATCTTCCGTATCTGGTTGTAAAGGTGTCCAGGAATGAGCTTAACAGTTGTGAATCTATTGGCACCAAAGGTGATTATGAATTGTGGATTGTAGCTGAAGGAAGACTTCAGGCCCTTCTTTTAAGTCTTGGTCTTGAGATAACACAGGTTGAAATTCTATATGAATTTTCTGGATCTGACATCGAAGGGCTTTTGGTAAAGCATCCCTTTATAGATAGATTGAATCCAGTAATAAATGCCGACTACGTAACCCTTGAAAGTGGAACAGGAATTGTCCACATAGCTCCTGGTCATGGTGCTGAAGACTATGAAAGTAGCAGAAAATATGATCTAGAAATCTATTCTCCTGTTGATGACAGGGGTTTTTTTACAAAAGAGGTCCAGCATTTTTCCGGTGAAAATATATTCAAGGCAAATCCTCTCATAATTAATCATTTAAAAGAAAAGGGTGCCTTGGTCCATGTTGAAGAATTAAGCCATAGCTATCCTCACTGCTGGCGTTGTAAAAGGCCTGTCATTTTCAGGGCCACAGCCCAGTGGTTCATCTCTATGGAAAAGAATGACCTTAGAAAAAGAGCTCTGGAGGCCATAGACAATGTAAAATGGATTCCATCATGGGGAAGAGATAGAATTTATCTCATGGTTGAGGGGCGTCCTGACTGGTGTATTTCAAGGCAAAGGGCCTGGGGTGTTCCAATAACTGTTTTTATTTGTGAATCTTGTGGGCAACCCAATCTCACTAAAGAGGTAAGGGATAAAATAATAGAAAATTTTAGGAAAGAAGGGGCAGATTCCTGGTTTTCCAAGCCCGTTTCAGAATTTTTGCCAGAAGGTTTTAGGTGTCAAAATTGTGGTGGCTCAGATTTTCAAAAGGAAGAAGACATTCTTGATGTCTGGTTTGATTCAGGCGTAAGTCATGCAGCTGTATTGGAGGAAAGAGACGAGCTTTCATGGCCGGCAGATATGTATCTTGAAGGCAGTGACCAGCACAGAGGCTGGTTTCAAAGCTCTTTGTTGACAGCTGTTGCCACTAGAAAGAATGCTCCTTACAGACAGGTTCTTACCCACGGTTTTGTAGTGGATGGTAAGGGGAAAAAGATGTCTAAGTCTGTGGGAAATGTAATTCCTCCTGAAAAGCTCATAAAAAGATATGGGGCGGAAATTTTAAGGCTCTGGGTAAGTGCTGAAGATTATAGAGATGATATCAAGATTTCAGATGAGATACTTCAAAGGCTTACAGAGGCCTATAGAAAGATCAGAAATACGGTGAGATATCTTTTGAGCAATATTTCAGATTTTAACTATGAGACCGACAGGGTGGAATTAAAAGAGCTTGAGCCTATAGATAGATGGGCACTTTGGAAGACATCCAAGGTCATGGAAGCCATTCAAAGGGGTTATGATGAATATAGGTTTCACGTGGTATTTCATAAGCTTCGAGAGTTTTGCACTGTTGATCTTAGCGCCCTTTATCTGGATATATTGAAGGACAGGCTTTATTGTGAGCTAAGGGAAGGCCATGCTAGAAGGTCAGCTCAGACTGCCCTTTATCTAATTTCAAGGGCTCTTATCATAAATATGGCACCAGTATTATCCTTTACTGCAGACGAGGCTTGGTTTCATCTTACAGGCCAGAACAATGCGTCTGTTTTTTTTGAAAGCTTTCCTAAATTTCCAGATGGATTGCTGACAAAGGAAGAGGAACAGTTTTGGGAAGCTATTTGGACTATTAGAAATGAAGCGACAAAGGCACTGGAGCTTGCAAGAAATGAAAAACGAATCGGTCTTGCCCTTGATGCCAAGCTTCTTTTAAAAATTCCAGATGAGCTTGGTTTAAAAAAAGATGAGACTCTTTCAGAACTTTTAAAGATGGTTACTATAGTTTCACAGCTTGAGATTGTAGAGGAATTTGATAAAGAACAGATTGAAGGAGGTCATATCTGGAATAGCGAAGATATTAAGGGACTTTCCTGCCTAGTGCTTAAGGCAGAAGGCCAGAAGTGTCAAAGATGTTGGCAATGGAGCACTTATGTTGGTACAGATGAAAGGTTTAATGACGTTTGTGAAAGGTGTGCCAGGGTGCTCTCTGACATGAATCTTTAAAGGGGCATAAAAAGGTGGAAGAGACAAGTTTTAGCGACAAGCTTAGAAAGATTTTTGAACCAATACTCCTTCCAAGTGCCCGTTTTCTTGGAAAACTGGGTCTCACCCCAAACATGCTTTCAATAATAGGGATGTTTGCCTATATATTAGCTGCCATATTGCTGGCCCTTGGGCATCCAGTAGCTTGTGCAGTAGTACTTATTCTTTTTGGTCCCCTGGATGTCCTTGACGGGACGCTGGCAAGAGACAGCGGTCTTGAAACGGACTATGGCGCTTTTTTGGATGCTACTCTTGATAGATATGAAGAATTTTTTATCTATTGCGGACTCTTATACTACATGATGGATAGCTTAAAAGACGGGCCTATTTCTGCAGTTTTGGTACTTACTGCCCTTTCTGGTTCTTATTTCGTAAGTTATACAAGGGCCAAGGCAGAGGCCCTGGGATATGAGTGCAGTGTAGGCATTCTTACAAGATTTGAAAGGATTGTTCTTTTCATTTTTGCCATACTCACAGGATGGATAAATCCAATCCTTGTCATAATTTCTATCTTTTCCTTCATTACTACCATACAGCGAATGGTAGTTGTTGCCAGGCAGGCACGGACGTGAAAAAAGATAAGGGAATTTTTTACGTAGTTGCCACCCCTATAGGAAATTTAAAGGATATTAGTCTAAGGGCCATTGAGACATTAAAAAGTTGTTCTATCATTGCTGCTGAAGATACCCGGAGGGCTTCAAAACTTCTAAATTTTTTAGAAATCCGAGCAAAAATAATAAGCTGCCATGAATACAATGAGTTAAAGCGACTTAATTTGATTCTCGAAACTGTAAATTCAGGAAAAAATGTTTGTTACCTGACAGATGCTGGCAGTCCTGGCATTTCAGACCCTGGTGCAAAGCTTGTAAGCGCCCTTAGAAGAGAAGGAATAAATATCTTGCCGGTTCCAGGTCCTTCTGCAGTGTCTTGTGCCTTAAGTGTGAGTGGTATTCAGGCAAACGCCTATTTTTTTGGTGGTTTTTTACCAACAAAGGATAACGAAAAAAGGCAATTTTTTAAATTCATTAAGGGGATGAATATTCCAGTTGTCATATTTGAGGCGCCTCATAGGCTAAAAGAGTCCCTAAAATTAATGCTTGAACTTTTGGGTGATATAGAGATTTTTTTTGCTAGGGAGATGACAAAAAGGTTTGAGGAATATCAATTAATTCCTTTATCAGTCCTTCTAAAAAGTCTGGAGCCAAAGGAGGTCAAGGGTGAGATAACACTGGTTTTACCTCCAATAAAAACAAATGCTAAAAAAGAAGCTGAAGACACTGAAGAAATTAAAGAATTTTTGAAGGTAATTTTAGGTAAGAAAAAAATGGGCACAAAGGCCTTAAGTAAGATGTTTTCAAAGGTCTTTTCCATACCATCTGGGAAGATTTATGAGTTATTGTTGGAGTTAGAAAGGGAAACTGAAAATTAGTCATGGATTTTTTTATAATCATACCGGCAAGATATGGTTCAAAGCGGCTTCCTGGGAAACCCCTTCTGGATATTTGTGGAAAACCAATGGTTTTAAGGGTGGTTGAGCGCGCATCCCTTATTCCTGATATAAAAGGTCTCTTTGTCGCAACCGATGATGAAAAAATAAAAGAGGTGGTGGAAGACGCAGGCTTTAATGCCATTATGACAAGTAGAGAGCATCCTTCTGGCACAGACAGGATTTATGAGGCTGCCAAAAAGGTGGGCCTTTCAAAGGAAGATGTTGTGATAAATTGTCAGGGAGATCAGCCGCTTTTAGATATCCTTTCAGTCCAAAAAATGGTTTCTCTTTTTAAAAGAGAAAAGGATTTTTTAATGACAACTGTTGCAACGCCTATAAATTTTATTGAAGCCCAGGACCCCAACAGGGTCAAGGTAGTTCTAGATAAGGATTCAAGGGCTCTTTACTTTTCAAGGTCTCCTATACCCTATGACCGGGACCGGGTTTTTGACCCTAAAGAAAGATGTTATTTGCGACATCTTGGACTTTATTGCTATACCATGGAGCTTTTGGAAAGATTTGTGTCTTGGCCAGTTGGAAGCCTTGAACAGACAGAAAGGCTTGAGCAGTTAAGGGTGCTGGAAAATGGCTACAAGATTGGAGTTGCCATTATAAAGAATGCGCCAATTGATGTGGATACCATCGAAGACCTTGAAGCCGTAAGGTCTATTTTTAAAAACATGAAATGACGGATTAGTCTTTTGGGGCTTCCTTTTTCAATGGAATTTTCTTTCCGAGAAATCTTTTTACAATCTCAGTAGTGTGGGCTGGAAGGTCAGATACAAAAAATTCATGCTGTGCAGAACTACTTGTTGAAACTCCACCTTCCTTGTCTATGTAATTTTTGACTAGCTTTGAGACTTCCTTTGATGGATCTACAATTTTTATACCTTTCCCAGCTTTTTGCTTAATGATAGGTTTTAGAAGTGGGTAATGGGTACAGCCAAGGACAAGGGTGTCTATTTGTTTTTCTTTTAAAGGTCTTAGATATTTCCTAACAATCATCCTTGTTTCCCTACTTTTTAGCCAGCCTTCTTCCACAAGAGGAACAAGAAGGGGGCATGGCCTTTGAAAGACCTTAGCATCACTTCTTTTTAGCGGAATAAGCCTTTCATAAATGCCGCTGATAATCGTTGCCCTTGTTCCGATAATGCCTATCTTGCCTTTTTTGCTTAATTTACATGCCTCATTTACTGATGGCGTAACCACTTCAAAGATAGGATAGTCCAATTTTTCCCTCAAAAAATCAGTTGCACAGCTTGCCGCACTATGACAGGCGATGACAATTATGGATGCCCCCTTTTTAATCAAAAAATTTGCATCTTCAAGGGCATAACGTTTTAATATTTCAGGGCTTTTTGTTCCATAGGGGGTCCTTGCTGTATCACCAAAATATACAATTGGTGCATTAGGTATAAGTTTCAAGACTTCTTTTACAACACTAAATCCCCCAACTCCTGAATCAAATATGCCTATCTTTCCAGAAAAAGTCATTTAACCAAATTTAAAAACCTCCCGTTTAATATATGGAAAGGGCTTCATTCTTGTAGTATTAAAAATTAAAAAAGGCAATAGGAGGAAGAGGTGGCTACTCAATGTCTAGTATCCAGCTTTGTTGATGAAATAGAGGAACTAGAAAAGATCAAGACTGAGATAAAGACCCTTGGAAAATGCACGGTTTCATCACCTTTAATTAGAAAAGACTATTCCTGTTTTGTTGAAGATAGCGATAAGGTCCTTCTTCTAGCCTCAAAAAGAAATATTGAGCAATTGGTTAAAGAAGGGCATTTGCCGTCCTTTGAGTTGGCTGGTCCACGAAGAAATATCTATTATGACCCTTCAAAGACAAGATGTGCCATAGTTACCTGTGGAGGACTCTGTCCTGGCATAAATGATGTAATTCGTGCCATAGTCATGACCCTTTTTTATGCATATGGAGTGAAGACTGTTTTGGGAATTAGATTTGGGTTACGGGGATTTATACCTGAATATGGTCTTGATGTGATGGATTTAAATCCCAACACAGTTGCCAGGATTCATGAATATGGAGGGACAGTTCTAGGCTCTTCCAGGGGGCCTCAGCCAGTTGAGGAGATTGTTAATGCCCTTGAAAGGATGAACATCTCAATTCTTTTTACCATAGGAGGAGACGGCACATTTAGGGCCAGCAAAAAGATTGTTGAAGAAATAGAGAAGAGAAACCTGAAGATCGCAGTTGTGGCAGTTCCAAAGACAATTGATAATGACATCTATCTTGTCACAAAGACCTTCGGATTTGATACTGCAGTGGAGATGGCATGTCAGGCCATAAGGTGTGCTCATACAGAGGCCATAGGTGCTCCAAATTGTATTGGACTTGTAAAATTAATGGGAAGATATTCGGGTTTTATTGCTGCAGCAGCTTCTTCTGCCCTTAGAGAAGTAAACTATTGTCTTATCCCTGAAAGTGATTTTGACCTTGAAGGTGACAAGGGGCTTTTGAGAGAGGTGGAAAAAAGACTGGAAAAAAGGAGCCATGCAGTAATAGTTGTTGCTGAAGGTGCAGGTCAAAAGTTTTTTAAAGACCAGCCAAAGGAAAAGGATCTTTCAGGCAATATTAAACTTGGAGATATTGGCAAATTTTTAAAGGACAAATTTCTTGAATACTTTTCATCCAAGGGTAAAGAGGTCTTTATTAGATATATTGATCCAAGCTATATCATTAGGAGTGTCCCGGCCAATGTAGATGACAGTCTTTATTGTGGAAATCTAGGTCAAAATGCAGTCCATGCTGCAATGGCAGGAAAAACAGATATGATGGTGAGCCTTTGGAATGACAGATATGTTCATATTCCGTTGGATAGCGCAATTCTTAAGAGGAAACAAGTAAATCTTAAAAGTCGTTTCTGGATGAGTGTCCTAGAATCCACTGGTCAGCCATCCTTAAAAAATGAAAATTAGGGGGTAGCCATGAATAGATCATTTATCAAAAGGATTTTTGGTTATTATTTTGTGCTCTATTTCCTTTGTTTTTTTTGTACCCTTGCAAGTTGCTCATCACCTGAAGAACAAAAGGCAGAACATTATAAACGAGGAATGGAGTATGTAAAAAAGAACGATTTTAGGTCAGCAAGGATTGAGTTTAAAAACGTTGTTCAAATCGATCCAAAATATGGGCCTGGTCACTATCAGCTTGCCCTTGCCGATCTGAAAATAGGCAATTTCGGAGAAGCCTTATCTGAATTGAGAAAGACAGTAGATGTTGATCCAAAAAACAGGGATGCAAGAATTAAGCTAATTCAGATTTTACTTCTTGCAAAAAAATATGAAGAGGCCCAGAAGCACATAGATTATCTTCTAAAAGAAAAGCCAAAAGATGTTGAAGCGCTGATCTTAAAATCTGTCTTATTTACAAAACAAAAAAAGCTTTCAGACGCCTTAAAGGTTCTTGAAGAGGCCAGAAAACTAGACCCCCAAAATAGAAAGGTCTTTTTAAGTACAGCAAACATCTTAACCCAGCAGAAAAAATTCAAAGAGGCAGAAAAGCTTTTAAAAAAAGCACTTTCAGTGAGCAAAACTTCCAAAGAGAAGATACAAGTCCAGCTAATGTTGGCAGGTGTTTTGGAAGTTCAGGGGAAATTTGATGAGGCAAAGGCCACTTTGAAAGATGCAGCTAAAAAGGATGTAGGAGCTGCAATGGCCCTTGTAAAGTTTTACTTTAGGCACAAGTATAAGGGTGAAGCAGATAAGCTCTTGGATGATATTATTAAGAAAAATCCAAAATATGTTCCTGCTTATGTGGCGAAATCAGACCTTTTGACCTTCGAG